>CAYOZM010000060.1:2117-5950 GCA_964408475.1 uncultured Candidatus Bathyarchaeia archaeon
CCAGCGGGAAGAGGCGGTTCCTCGAACTCCAGTCCTACGCCGTGTATTGGAGGCCCCACAAAATACTTCTCGTATCCTTCCCTCTCAAATGTCTCGTGCATTATGTTCTCAAGCCGCGTCATAGTAGTGTTTGGGCCAGCAGCCTGCACTGAGGCTCTTTGAGCCCTCAGATACACCTCAAACGCCTTACGCTGTTTCTGAGACGGCTTTCCGACAGATATTGTTCGGCAGACATCAGCGTGATATTCATTGACCGTCGGGTGGAGGTCGATCATAACTATATCGCCTTTCTGCATCTTTCTATGGCCTACCACTCCATGAGCTATCGAGGATCTCGGGCCTGAAGCGACATAAGTCCTGAAAAACTCCTCTGCACCATTCTTCCTCATCACGTACTCTGCCTCTCCAGCCACCTCTGTCTCGGTCACGTCAGGCTTGACCGCTTTAACAGCGGCTTCCATCGCCTTGTCAGCGACTCTCGAAGCTCTCCTGATTCTAGCAATCTCTTCACTCGATTTTATGATCCTCAGATCGGTCATGATCGAGGTTGCATCGGTAAACTCGAGTGGCTCAGGCTTGGCGTGCGGATGCTTGAACATCTCGAGCATCGAGACCCTCAAGAAAGTGTTCTCCACACCGACCTTACCCTTCTCCAACCCCAGCTCCTTCCAGATGTGCATCAATGAATGGAGCATCCCTACTTCATCTTCGAATCCGAGAACATGTTCAGACGCGCAGCCCTTCTTCATGTCTTCAATATCGGTCTTCGGGACTCCTACGTAGGTCGCACCGCTCCTCGCTATTATTGCGAAAGCACAGAGTCTACCGTTTCCCACAAGGTAGGTCATGTTCTGAGGTTTCGTTAAGAGAATCGCATTAAGCCCCGCTTTCTCCATCAACTCGCCGGCACGTCTAATCCTCTCTTTGAATACCTTGTTCCCTACCAGATCGCCTTTGTAATAGGCCTCTTTTTCCGTGGCAGCCACCTCCACTGCACGATCTACGCGGGCTTGATGAACTTCTCTGGATTCCTGTCAAACTTCTGCTTGCACATCGGGGAACAGAAGTAGTAGGTCTTTCCCTTGTATTCAGACTTCCATTTTGCAGCCTTCTCATCTACTTCCATTTTACATACTACGTCAAAAACCATTCATAATCCCCTCACAATACGTGTTTGCTTAAAGAGATTAAATCTTTTCTTGTGCGCTTCCAAATCTCCGGGCCAGAGATGGTTCTCGAAAGTTTCGTTTTGAACAGTGTTAAGAAATCTAGGAAACTCTTTTGAGCGAATCCCCATCCATCTAGGTTAGCAAAGCATTTCGACTTGGGAGAATAACGTTGAAGCTAGTAGCATTCAAGATTAATGATGAAGAAAGAATAGGCGTGCTAAAGGAAAACATTGTAATCGATTTGAATCTAGCGCATAATCTGTATCTATCGGAACGAGCAGAAAAAACCAGAGGGCTGGACCTGTTTCCTTCAACGATTGTCGATTTTCTCAGGCTTGGAGAAAGAGCCAAGAATTATGCGTGCGATCTTGTCACATACGCGGAGGCGCTTCGAGAAAAGCGTTCTGGAAGAGTCGAGCACCAAAGTGTGGTGTTGAATATTTCTGAGCTACATATTTTGGCTCCTATCCGTAATCCTCCGAAGATAATCTGTCTAGGATTGAACTATAGAGATCACGCGGAGGAAGGTCACGTTGCCCTCCCTGAAGAACCTATCCTCTTCTCAAAGCCGAGTACAGCCATAGTAGGTCCTGATGATTGCGTGGTCTATCCGAAGATCTCGAGTCAAGTAGACTATGAGATTGAACTCGCGGTCGTCATAGGGAAGGAGGGTAGGAATATATCTGAAGCAGATGCATCTAGCTACGTCGGTGGATACACGGTATTCAACGATATATCCGCTAGAGACATACAGTTCAAAGATAAGCAATGGTTCAGGGGGAAGAGCTTCGACACTTTCGCACCTACCGGACCATGCTTAGTTCTCAGCGACCAGATAAGCGATCCGCATCGTTTGAAGATAGAGTTGAGAGTTAACGGAGAGGTAAGGCAGAGCAGTACAACAGCCAACATGATATTCAAGATCCCTCAGATCATCGCTTTTATCTCGCGTGTCATGACTGTTCAGCCCGGAGATATCATCGCCACAGGAACGCCTGCTGGAGTAGGCTTCTACGCTAAACCGGAGAAGCGGCTTCTTAAACCAGGAGATATCATGGAAGCTGAAATTGAAGGCATAGGGGTCTTGAGGAATATGGTTGTCAGCTCTCAGTGAAAACCTCGATGTGCCAGTTTCGGAACATTAATATACCACATGCCCATAATACCGAAAGGCTTGGAGGAGAAAGCAAGACCCGGTGCCCGCCATGGCTATTTCCGCGTCAAACAATCTCATTGAAGCAGAGCTCGTCAGTGAGGAGGCCGATTCCGCTTGCCACTCGATTTACTCTCTCGTCTTCAGATGTAAAGCGTATCTTTCTCTCTCGATGTTTCAAATTCGCCTCTGACATATCACTCGGCGCCTCACCACTCCTCCAATACAAAAGGAGGTGGCGCATCTGGTAGCATGTGTAAAATGCGGGATAGAGGTTGCAAAGCCGAAGAAAGAGTGGAGCATGAAGCCAAAAAGCGGAAAAGGACCTATGCTTCACATAAAGTACTTCTCATGTCCAAACTGCGGCCAAAAGTTCAGAACAGCCGATAAGATGTAGAGCCCAACGCCTCTTCCAGCGACCGCTTCGCTAGACGAAGTTCTCCATCGACCATCTCTATTTGTACGGCGGAGGAGTCACCCTCTGCTTCTCCCTTGGCATCTTGGTCCATCTCAAGAATTCGTCGCTCGGCGGCTCCTCCTCATACAATCTTCGTCTCCTATACTCCAGCAGATTGTTCTCCAAGCCAGCGTATTCAGCTGCAGTCATAACCGAATGTCTCAGCCTTCTCGCGACCTCGAATACAGAGCCTGAAAACTCCCTCCAATTCTCAGCTCTGAGAAGATGATGTTCCAGAATACTGTTTGGGATAATCTCAACGAGGCTCTTGAAATTCTCAATCCCATGTGAAACTACGGCTGTATCGATCTTGAAGTCTGCCAAGTACAATGGGGGACCCCCGATTATCAATAACTGAGGCTTCTCATCAAGGATCATCTTGGCTGTTTTGTCCGATATTGGGCCTTGAACATCTGAAGCATACATAACCTTGTTTTCGCCTCTGCGGACGGTGAACATCAACACCCATCCGAGGTCGCTATTCTCTTCGCCATGGAAGACAGGTTCAGAGAACTTCAACTCAGTCTCCCCATACTGGAACGTTCCTCGGTCTGCGACCTCGAACTTCTTCACATAGTCCTCTGAAGTCTTTTGGAAAATCCAACCTCTATGTCGTTGACTGAAGTTGATCGTGCTTCTGATATCCTTTAGGAGTACAGTCTTGTCTTGAAAGATCTCTCTCGATTCTTCAGCGCTACAGCCGATCCAAACTGTATCCGTAAAGCTTGGAGTATAATGGTCGTTGTGGTAGTGCGAGATGACTATGATATCCACTATCTTGGCGGTCTCCCTAATTCTCGCACGGCATCTGTCACGTGCCTCATACTCTCGCGGGTGAGGCAGAACTCCAAACCTAGGTCCAAGTGCGACTCCAGGGTCTATTAGAATCTTAACGTCAGGCGTCTCGAGCAGGGAGCACATCGATCTGACGCCGAAGCTTTCGAAAGCGATAGGTGTAATACTTATATCTTTCATCTCTGCCGCGCATCGTAAGACCTGGTCTGCTAAGTTTTTATGCCTGCATATTATTAATTCTCTTGGTAGGCGATGACGA
>CAYOZM010000061.1:0-5931 GCA_964408475.1 uncultured Candidatus Bathyarchaeia archaeon
AAGAGAAAGAGACTCTATGCCTCTTAGGTCCTTCAGGCTGCGGAAAGACAACTACATTGAGAATTATCGCTGGGCTTGAAGTCCCAACCTCCGGCGAGGTATTTGTAGATGGCGTACTGGTTAACGATGTACCGCCTCAGAAGAGGCAGATAGGCCTAGTCTTTCAAGATTACGCTATATTTCCACATTTATCGGTCTTCGAGAACATCGCATACGGCCTTAGAGTTAGAAAGATGCCTGACGCTCAGATAAAGACGAAGGTGCATGAAACTGCCGCGCTCGTCGATGTGGAGAGTGTTCTCGATGCGCCCGGTAAGAAACTCGGTTTGAGTGAAATGCAGAGAGTGGCCATAGGAAGAAGCATAGCGCTCGATCCGAAGCTCTTGCTACTCGATGAGCCTTTGAGCAATATAGATGCTAAAGCTCGAGAGAGGATGAGAGCTGAATTAGGGAAACTGCAGAAAGAGATAGGCATAGCGACTGTATACGTAACTCATGACCAACTTGAAGCAATGACATTGGCTGATAGGATTGCAGTGATGAAGAACGGCTTAATAGAGCAAATCGGGACGACGAGTGAGATCTATGATAATGCTAGGACGCTTTTCGTAGCCAATTTCATCGGAAGCCCTTCGATGAACCTAATCGATTGTGAACTCGTCTACAGTGAAGAACGAGCGATTTTGAAGTCTGGCGATTTCACCCTCGATATCACAGAATTCGCTGAAACAATCAAAGGCAAACCCAAGGGAAAGGAGCTCGTCTTCGGAATAAGACCTGAAAATGTATCGGTAGACATAGAGAAGACCGATCCGACAGCGGTAGAGGCTGAGGTGCAGTTGGTGGAGCCTCTAGGAGCTAAATCGATATACCACCTCAAGATAAGCGGTGTAACAGTTCTAGCCAAGGGCCACCCGATGGCTGAGGTTAATGTCGGCAGTAAGGTTTGGGCGACTTTCAATAAAGATAAGCTTCACCTATTTGACAAGAAGACTGAAGAAGCGATCTTCTAATCGAGGAGCCTCGGAGAGATGGTAGGACTTCGGCTCGTCAATATCTCAAAGAAAGCTGGGAAGAGACAGATATTGAAGAACACGAGCTTGGAGATTCTCGATAAGGAGCTGTTTGTCATTGCAGGACCTCCAGGCGCAGGTAAAACGACTCTACTGAAAATAATCGCTGGTTTAATCGCTCCTGATGAAGGGGAAGTCTACATAGGCGATCAAATGGTGAATACGGTGCCGCCAAGTGACCGTGATGTCGGAATGGTCTTTGAGGTTCCGCCTATCTACCCCAATAGAACAGGCTTCGAGAACATCGCCTTCCCTTTGGAAATAAAGAAGATCGATCCCAACAGAATTAAGGAACGAGTTGAAGAAGTGGCTGGGCTTCTTCAAATAACGCATCTCTTAGAGAGGAAGCCTACCACTTACAGCGGAGGGGAACTCCAAAGAGTCGCCTTAGCTCGAGTATTAGTAAGGAAACCTCGAGTCCTTCTCTTGGATGAACCTCTAAAGAACCTCGATGCGAAAATCAGAGAGAGAACTAGAGTCGAACTCAAGAGGCTTCAGAGAGAATTTGGAATAACAATGGTCTTCTCAACTCATGACCAACTTGAAGCAACAGCTGTTGGAGACCGAATAGCTGTTGTCAATGAGGGGGTTATCGAACAGACTGGCGCCCCCGAAGAATTATACAATTTCCCTAAAACTGTCTTCGCAGCCCGCTTCATAGGGAGTCCCACTATGAACCTCACTGAATGCGCGTTGAAGCAGGTGGGCGAGCGCTGGGTTCTCCACGCTTTAGACTTCAATATAGATGTGACCGCTCGTGCGCAAGCAATAGAGCGCGAAGCAATGACATCGGAATTATTGCTAGGCATAAGGCCTGAGGATGTTATTCTCCTCAACTCCCCTGAGAAGGGTAGATGCTTTGAAGGGCAAGTTGAATTGATACAGAATTTCGGAGATGAAAGAGTGGTCACCGCTAGAGTTGGGAAGGTCTCACTCAACAGCCTAACTGGAAGAGAACGCGTCTTCACATACGGCCAGAAAGTCTATGTTAAGTTCAATGAGGAGAAAGCGCATCTCTTCTATAAGAAGACCGGCGTCACGGTAATGTAAAGTCTTATTAACCGACGGATTTCAGACTTCAAATTGGTGAATTGAATTATGAAGATCTTGGATGCGCATTCGCATATAGGGAAGTGTAGAGTTTTCGACCTGAACGTGACCGAGGAAGATTTGATCAAGAATATGGATGCAAAGGGAATAGATGCAGCTGTTGTTCTGCCTTTTCCAGGAGCTGATCCTCAACCTCCAGTGGATGTGCACAATCGGATAGCAAATTTGGCGAAGAAGCATCCGAGCAGAATCTTCGGCATGGCTAATGTGAATCCGCATATAGGTAAGGATGTTTGGAAGAAAGAAGTGAACAGATGCGTTAAGGATCTGAAATTTGTAGGAATCAAACTCCACACAATAGGGCACGCAATCCTTCCGAACTCGGCGGACGGAATGATGATCTTTGAAACAGCTAATAGCCTCAATGTTCCAGTTATGGTTCACACAGGACTTGGGATACCTCCCGCTCTTCCAGGCATGGTCATCCCAGCTGCAAAGAAGTTTCCAAATTTGAAGATAATTCTAGCTCACGCAGGCTTCAACATAGCCACAGGAGAAGCTGTTACAGTAGCTTCAGTCTTCAAGAACATCTACTTAGAGTGCTCTTGGTGCATGGGCGGAGACATCGTTTGGGCTATGAATGAACTAGGCCCTGAAAGAGTTATGTTCGGAACAGATCTTCCGAACAACACGCAGACAGAGCTTGTAAAAATCAAGGAAGCAGGCGCGACCTCTGAACAATTGGAGTGGTACTTTAACAAAACAGCATCTAAAGTCTTCAACATTAAGCTGTAGTCGCTAGGTGTATGCTAGGGTACGTCGAATAGCTAGCGTAAGTTTTGAGTTCAAACACTGTTTCTTAAACGCTTAATTGGACCGCAAAGCCCAATCCTTCGAGCGTTGCTCTTAAATTCAGTAGCTGACAACTTGAAGATGGCGATTCAAATGAGGCTTACAACTTTCGTTCATGATGAGCATGATAGGCTCGGCGCAGTTGAAGGTGAAAGAATACTCGATCTGAACGCTGCTTACTCTACTTATCTAGAATCTGAAGGCGTATCAGAGGCCAAGGTAACAGCTGATGCTCAACTTCCCACAAGGATGAGAGGCTTCATAGAGCTTGGAGAAATCGCTTTAGAAGCCGCGAGGAAAACCTTGGACTTCCTTAGGAGAGAAAAGTACTCTGTAGAAGGCGCGGTGTTCAATTTGGAGGATGTGAAGTTCAAGGCGCCTATCCCAGATCCGCCGAAGATAGTGTGCACAGGTCTCAACTACGAAGATTACCGAGCGATACTAGGGCTTGAGTACCTGCCTGTTCCTCAAATCTTCTTGAAGGCTCCATCCAGTATTATCGGTCACTTAGAGCCGATAGTTATCCCTGAAGGATACGGCTCAGTCTTCCATGAGTATGAGTTCTCTTGCGTAATAGGGAAGAGATGTAAAGACGTACCGAAGGAAGAGGTCCACGACTTTATCTTCGGCTACACGATACTGAACGATATCACAGCTCACGACATAGAACTGATGACTAGAGAATATCAGCAATGGGCAAAGTCATTCGACACTTTCGCGCCGATGGGCCCTTGGATTGTAACCCCTCAAGAAATGCCGAAGAACCTCTACAATCTGAAGATTCTTCGCCGAAGAAACAGAAAAGTTGAGTTTGAATCAAATACTAAGAATATGAGGTTTCACTTCGACGACATAATATCCTTCGCAAGCACCTTCTGGACATTAGAGCCCGGAACTATCGTCACTACTGCAAGCCCTCCAGCGGGACCTATCGAGCCAGGGGATGTTATAGAAGCGGAGGTGGAAGGTGTGGGAGTGCTGAGGAACCCTGTTACCTCTAGAAGAATTACAATGGAATATGCGAAAAGATTAGGCCTCATCTAACTGGTTTGACCAAAGTCTATCCGCCGGAGCCTATCGGAAACAATGTGACGAGGTCGTTGTTCGATACTTGGATGGCGAGGTCGTAGACGACCCTGCTGTTCACTGATATGAATAGGCGCTTCTCATCAACTGCTCTCAGAATCTCTCCATCACCCTTGTCCAACATCGCCAAGATGTCTCTCACAGTTAGGTTTGAGGCATCGATGGTGGTCTCCTTCTCGCCAAGGTACTCAATTAACCACCCGCGAAAGCGTACCAACAAATTGTGCTACCACCAGTATCAAGGTCTCGGCCGACGGTTGGATTAGAGTTTATCGATTTACGGTCTTGTTTCCAAGGCCTCCGTGTACTAGAGATCAATCGATAAGGCCTTGAGCGCCTCAGATTAGGTCCAGCTTCTCCAGCTCTCTCGATACATCGTCTAGACCGAGTTCCGCGAGTTTTTCTTTCGTTGGGCGCCCCGTAGCGCTGTTCCAACCCCTCAACACATAATACTCGTCCATCAGCTTCATGAATTTTCCCCTGTCTAGCTTTTCGCGTTTGCCGGTTGGTCCGACAAAGTGTTCCGTCATTTCGAAATAGGGAATAACGGATTCATCTTCCTTTCTTGAGCGCCCGTGACTTCTGACTTGGATAGCTCTCTCCAGATTGAATATTCGTTCGGTTGCTCTATCCAGATCGCTTTGAGTCAGATCCATCCCGGTAACGGCTGTGAACAGATGGTGTTCAAAGGACGGCCCGTAGATCGTTCCTTTGGATGTGGTTATCTTGACGTAGTGGTCATCGCTGGAGAGGCTGTATATCCTCGGAAAAGCCCAGTCGCAGAGAGGCAGGGAATCCTTCAGAACACTTCGGTGTTGATGCCATATAGCGGGCTGAGCCTTGTATTCGTAAGGTGTTTGTAGATTGACAGCCTTGTCAGACCCATAGAGCTTGTCAGCTATTCGATAGATGTCATCCCACTTCAACACATTGGACCAGAGGCTCACCCCTGCTACGTATCCATGAGAGGAGCTGAAGGGGTCCCTTGTGTCGGTCGCCAACTGTATCGCGGCAACTATCCAAACGGGGAAGAATATCGGGTTTATGCGGTCTCCTCTTCCATCCCAGTGTCCTGTGTAGCCGTATGGAGTCCAGAACTCGGAGGCTTCCTTCTTCCCGATCTTGAGGATGTCGGCTGCCTTGAGACCTCCCTCAGCAAGCGCGTTTCCTAACCTCCCGTCTCTGTAAGCGATCTTCTTGATCAAAGTAAACCAGAAGTCAGGGTTGTCTGGATTGATCTCCACTCCGTCCAGGTTTGTTAGGACACCTCTCTGCTTCATTGCTCTGAGCCAAGGAACCGTGCCAATTATCAATTCCCACTGGTTAATTCCGTACTTGTTCGACAGGACAGCTGCCTCAAAACCTGCTCTGAACCCTGGATTCCAGTCATAGAATGTTTTCGGTGCACCGGGAAAGACGGGTGCGATGCAGTGAAACTGGCCGCTTAGAACGGTTGGCGAAACCACTCCTGGAACAGATTCGTAGTAGTGGTTAAGGGGGCATTGGACGAAGCAGGCGTGGCTACAGTTCTGAAGGCGTTGCCCGTAGAGGGCCACATGTTCGGGGTTGAGCGAAGGTTTTATGGGTATGTGTTCCGCTGTGAGCATCTCCCCCTTCATCTTTAAACACAACTCCATCAACTCATCGGGTCTTGCTATCTTTACATCGCCGGTTCCATGTACAGCTATCGCCTTAAGGTTCTTAGACCCCATGACCGCGCCGAAGCCTCCCTGACCTGCAGCGCTTTCTGTCTCCGTTAGGATCACGGCAATGCGGGCTAGCCTCTCTCCAGCTGGCCCAATGCACGCTACCTTAACATCTCTGCCGTGTTTGTTCCAGACCATTCTCTGCGTCGAATAGGTGTCCAGTC
>CAYOZM010000062.1:0-2702 GCA_964408475.1 uncultured Candidatus Bathyarchaeia archaeon
ATTGCTGGAAGGATCTGGATTCGAGGTATACGACCTCGGCGTAGACAGCCCACCTGAGAAGTTCACTAGTACGGCGGTTGAGACAAATGCGGATATAGTTGCTATGTCAGCACTCTTGACTACAACGATGCTCGAGATGAGCAACGTCATCCAAGATTTGAAAAGAGCGAAGATCAGAGAGAAGGTGAAAGCCATCGTCGGAGGAGCCGCGTTGACAGAAGAGTTCTCAAAGAGGATAGGAGCTGACGCGTACGGTCGAGATGCTGTCGAAGGCAACAACATGTGTAAGAAGTGGATGCAAGCCGGAGTGAAGTGACAGTTTAACCGTAATATTTGCCATATTCCTTTGTGGCTTCAATCATTGCCAGAAAATTCTCAAACTTGACCCCGTCATGAATAGAGTTGCTCGAGCCCATTATTAGTCCTCCACCATGCCCGGCTTTATCTATTACAGTTCTAGTTTCTTGCATAACCTCTCTAACAGAGGCCCTTGACAGCGTATATCCGCAGTCCACGTTGCCTAGGAGACAAAGCCTATCACCGTATCTCTCTTTCAACAACCCGATATCCATCCCTGCATCACCCTCTATCGCCTGGTAACCGTCAATGCCGAGCTTTACCAGATCTTCGAAGACAGGCATCGTGTATCCGTCTGAATGCAAGATCATTTTGATACCGCTCCGCTTGATCTCGGAAATCTCCATCTTCAAGTACGGTAGAATTGATGCCTTGAATTCTTTAGGATTTATGAATGGCCCATGAATATCGGCGATATCTTCGCCAACGACGATCGCATCAACTTCAGATTCAATCAGCTTCTTGGCCACTGTAATGTTGAAGCGGAGTGAGAATTCCAGCAGCTCCTTGGCAAAAGCTCGGTCTCGATAGAATTTGACCAAGAAGGTTTCAAGCCCAGTAGTCATGTAAGCGGTTAGAAAGGGTCCGTCGACATATCCTGTAACAGCAAGGTCTTTCTTTCTTCCCAACTCTATTATCCGCTCAGCAAGAGCGGTTCTACCCGGCATCTTCGGATCTATACCTTTGATCTCGTTCAAATCTTCCCATGTCTTGACCGTTCCGCCTATGTACCATGAGAGACCTGTGATGCCGGGACGGTCTTCCCATATTCTTCCGAATTCGTCTTTCCAACGGTTCTCGCTGACTCTTGAAGGCAAGAATCCTTCCGGATAATTTTCAGGTATTCCTGCGGAGGCTGGAACCATGTCCAATCCAGCTTTCTCATAAGACAGTACAATATCTCTAGCCAAGTCGCACAGCTCCTGACTGGTCATTCGGCCTAGGGGAGCCGAAACCGTTCGTCTACCTAGGATCCTTTCAATAGTGGCTAGATTCACTCCCAATTCAAACAATGGCACTCTATCAGGTTCTTCCAATTCAAGAGTCGCGATACATCTTTCTCTAGGGGTTGACGTCACTTGAGACTCCTCAAGAATCATTGTTTGAAGTGCCAATATAAGAAGCAAGATTTCACCAATCAAGAGGTTGTCAATGAAAAAAGCCTCTTTTTTATTCACGCAAGACTAATAAACTAATCCATGCGGTGTTAATCTTGGAGGATATGCGAAAATGGCTGAGGAGAAGAAAACAACCAGACGAGACTACGTCAAGACAGCCGGAAGCTTTATCGCAGGTGCAGTTGTAGCTTCAGCTGCTTGGGGTGCTTATGAAGCGTCTAAACCTGCCGCCCCAGCGCCGGGTGCGGTAGAGTTGGTGAAGTCAAAGCTCTGGATACCTCAAGGAAAGATTTGGGTGCCAATTCTGAACAGATTCATGACTTTCGATGAGATCGTCGATGAGATCAAGAGAGAGGGCAAGGTCACTCTTGCTAATTGGACCTACTGGGGATTAGTAGATACATATTTTCTGCCTGAACTCAAGAAATATGTCAAGGAGAGATTTGGCGTCGATATAGAAGTGGAGATCTTAGGAACGCAGGCGGCGAAAGGAGGATTCATGTATCAACTTTACGCTGCGCAAGCCGCTGGGCTTCCAGCTCCATATGATCTTATGCATATCGAGTCGAACTTTATCCCTGAAGCGATCGAGAAAGGAATCGCGGAGCCTTTCCTTCCTTCAGCGCTCGTTCCGAATGCCAACCTTGTAGATTCATACTTCCAACGTTTCCCTTACGGTGTCCAATTCCAACAACATGCGACATGCAATTTGACCGTGAATACGAAGTATGTGGACTTCCTGAAGCGATGGACGGACCTAGCGGATCCGAGGTTGAAGGGCAAGATTACTTTATGGGTATTCACAGACAATGGGTTCTGGGCGTTTCTATGCGAGGTTTGCGAGGATCTTGGCGGAAGCTACTTGAATCCGAACGATATGAAGAAAGCTATCGAGTGGGCTGCGAAGAACATACATCCGAATGTGCTTAAGTACACGAGTGACGAAGCGGACCTTATGGGAAACCTTGAAAGTGAGGTGACTTGGGTAGCTGGATACTGGTGCTGTTTGGCTGAAGGCTATGCGATTACGAAACCACACTTGAAGGCTCCATTGCTAGATCCTTGGATGGCGAATCTGCCTGGGATCTTCTGGATACCGAAGGGATCCGAACATCCGGTGTTGGCGCAAATAGCCGCTGACTGGGAGCTGAGTCCTGAACATCAATTCCCCAGGATCGAGGACTGGCCCGGAACGGGATTGGACAAAGAGAAATGGTTGATGACTGA
>CAYOZM010000062.1:2802-5833 GCA_964408475.1 uncultured Candidatus Bathyarchaeia archaeon
GGAATCTCGCTTCAGGAGATAGAGCCTTCATTTGAAGAGGCAGCTCGCTGTCTTGGAGCGGGGCCTCTTGGAACGTTCTTCAGAATTACTCTCCCCCTGAGTTTTCCAGGAATACTAAGCGGTTGGTTGATGAGTTTCGGTTGGAATTTGGGTGCTTACGCTATTCCTCAGATCATGGGAGGTGTGGTGACAGGGCAGAGGATAATATCTGTTAAGGTTTATTCTACGGGACTTGTAACTATGAATTTCGGGCTCTCTGCAGCGCTCGGAGTAGTTCTCGTAGTCATCTCTATGATTATTTTCTATATTTCACTGAAAGCGACCAAAGGAGTTCTGGTATAGGTGAACCGTAAGACTAGTATGCTGGTCACGACTTCCGCGTGTTACCTATATCTAACAATATGCTGCGCGATTCTTCTCCTGCCGTTCACTGTGACGTTGATAAGATCTGTCAGCGTCGCTCAGCCAGGTGGTTCAGTCGTATTTTCTCTTTCCGCTTACAATGAAATTGTGGGATCATTCTGGCCCAAGATAAACCTAAGTCTTTCGATAGCGTTGATCACCATTGCGATAGATACGTTGATCGGGATCCCAGCTGCTTACGCTCTTGTGCGATATGACTTTAGAGCGAAGAAAGCTTTGTTCTCATTTCTAAATGGCGTGTGGTATGTTCCAGGAGTTTGTTACGCTATGGCATTGGTTCTCGCGTACTACTTCGTATACAAGTTTTTCTTAGGGTTCTGGGGCTATATAGCTGCATACTCATGCGGGTTCCTCTTTCTGATGCTCTTAACATGTATGGTCGCATTCAGGCACTTTGATCCCCGGTATGAAGAGGCTGCGCGATGCTTAGGTGCCGGAAGACTGAGAAGCTTCCTTCATGTTACTCTGCCTTTGATAGGACCGGGGGTTACGGCTGGAATACTTCTCACATTCGTTCTGTCGTTCAATGAGTTCATAACAGCTCTACTTCTCGCTGGCCCTACACGGCTGATGACAGCTCCTCTCCGAGTATATTCCGACATTAGAATGTACGGCGTTAGAGAGACCGTGGCTGCAGAGGCTACGGTTCTGCAATTGATTTCATTGATAGTTGTTGCTCTTTACTTGAAGTTCATTGGAACAAGATATTTGAGAGGCGTAATTCTAATCTGAGGCGGAAAATATATGACGCATGTTAAAGCGCTGAATATAACCAAGCGGTATGAGACTGTCGCCGCTGTTAACCGAGTGAATCTAGAGGCTGAAGATGGTAAATTTGTTACTCTACTCGGGCCGAGTGGCTGCGGCAAGTCGACCACACTGAAGATCATAGCAGGCTTGATTTATCCCGACGAAGGCGAGATCTATTTCGATGATAGGAACGTTACTGAACTACCGCCCGACAAGCGCAATATCGGTTTCGTTTTTCAACGTATAGCGCTCTTTCCTCATATGAATGTGCAGAAGAACATAGCCTTCGGGCTTAGAATGAGACGCCGCCCCAAAGAGGAGATAAACCGAAAGATCAAGGAAGTCTTGCACATTGTTCATATGGACGGGTTTGAGAAGAGGATGCCCTCCCAACTGAGCGGCGGCCAAGCGCAACGTATAGAGATAGCACGGGTGTTGGCTACTGACCCGGATATCCTATTATTCGATGAGCCTTTGAGTAACATAGACGCGAAACTCCGAGATGAATTGAAGTACGAAATCCGCAGAATTCAACGAGAGACAGGGAAGACGATGATCTATGTGACGCACGATCAAGCTGAGGCATTCGCGATTTCAGACAAGATATACGTAATGAACAACGGCGTACTCGAACAGATTGGAACGCCGGTCGAGTTATACGTGAATCCGGTCACGCCGTTCGTAGCCAGTTTCATAGGCTCGAACAACTTCCTCAAGGGGAGAGTTCTAGAAATTGACCCGTCGATGAATGTGGCGAGAGTTTCGAGTGATGGGATAGAGATAGAAGCTCCTTACAGCAACGGGCTGCGTGTGAACGACCAAGTCTTGGTCTGCATAAGACCTGAGGATATATCTATCATAGGAGAAGGGGAGAGAAGCAGGTACACCAATGTCGTTCATGGGAAGATTGACGAGTCCGTATTCGCAGGATTGCTTACGCGACTCAATGTAGACGTGAAAGGAATAACATTGAAGATAGATGTTCAAGGGTCAGAACGTTTCTCCTATCTCAATGTGAAAGGTAAAAAGGTTCTCTTAGGATTCAGCAAATGCAGCCTTATAGCAGGGGCTACTGAGATCCCAGCATAAAGCTGCACACGTATTGTCCGCTAGGCCGATTCTTAAGTTCTAAGATTGGGGATGTGAACTTGTGATTTCAAGAAATGAACAATCTGGATGAATTATGGTAGGCGTGCAATGTTTGATTTTGATAGGTCTATTAGAATTGTGTCGTTTATACTGGGTTTTCCAAGCTCCTCATACTCTTCTTGAGTGATCTCCATATCGATTCTTGCATCCCATTGGCCTGATGCAGGTCCGTGTCCTCCGACGATGACAGCTCCTGGGAAGGCTGTGCCCAATGCTTGCTGTACTTGGCTGATCACATTCTGAGCGATCCTCTGCTCCTCTGTTTGAGGTATAGGCTCTATTCTAGCTTTCAGCCCACGCCTCAAGAGTATGAGTCGAACCATCCCGTTCGGAAGGCCTACAACCTGCTGAACCTTCAACTCAAGCTTCATAGCGATCTCTCCTGAGAGAGAAGAGAAGGAACTATATGATATCTTTGACGGTCGCTCTTTCGTTAAGGACTTGACCTGTGTGGGCCTAGACGACATAACTGCCTAGGAGTTGGAAATCCCGTCGTGCTTAGGAATCGCTCCTCTTGGAATATCGCAGACTAGTACTTCAAAGCACCCGCCAGCTCTGAGATCTTGATATATCTCCAAATAAGCCCAATGAATATGATAGCTGGAATAATGGAAAGAGTCAAGACCGTATACTGCGTCGCCCAATATACGTCCGTAGATGTCGAAAGACTTGCTAGGAAGACAGGCAACGTTTGAACCTCTATCTTCTC
>CAYOZM010000063.1:0-5828 GCA_964408475.1 uncultured Candidatus Bathyarchaeia archaeon
ACTCTTACAAACTCTGAATATCAGATGCTTCGAGATGCATCGATCCGCGTCATCAAAGGCTTGGGCATCATAGGAGAATGCAATATACAGTTTGGACTTGACCCTAGAAGCGAGAGATTTGTCGCCATCGAAGTAAATGCAAGACTATCTAGATCGAGCGCCTTGGCGTCGAAAGCGACTGGCTACCCTCTCGCATATATCTCAGCTAAGCTTGCGGTGGGCTACCTACTTCCAGAATTGAAGAACAAGGTTACCGGTGTAACGACAGCCTGCTTCGAACCTGCCTTGGACTACGTTATAGTTAAAGTGCCGCGTTGGGATTTTCAGAAATTCGTCAATCCCGACAGAACCATAGGGTCCCAGATGAAGTCCGTGGGTGAGGTGATGGGAATAGGCAGATCATTCGAGGAAGCTCTTCAAAAGGCCATTAGGGAACTTGAGATCGGAAAGATCGGGCTCGTCTGCAATGCCGAGGAGCCGTTAGACGTTGATCAACTCCGACTGCGGCTGCGGAACCCCACGGATGAAAGATTGTTTCTGATACCTAGAGCGCTAGAAGCTGGGATTAGCGTCGATGAGATTGAAGATTTGACAGGGATCGATAAGTGGTTCATTTACAAGATGAAGAACATCTTGGATATGGAGAAGAAACTCAGAAGCCTCCGAAAGCGAAATGAAAAACCTGAGATGATTCTTGAATATATAAGAGAAGCTAAGTCACTCGGATTCTCCGATGAGCAGATTACCAGATGTGTTGCACTCAGTGAGACCGATGTTCGAAAACTCCGGAAGAAGAACCGGATAGTACCGTCATTCAAGATTATTGACACAATGGCTGCAGAATGGCCGTCTCGAACCAATTACTGCTACGTTACGCACGGAGATGAAGAGGACGACGTCGATTTTTCCGAGTTCAAGAATAAGCTGCTGGTTCTAGGAGCAGGATGTATAAGGATAGGAAGTAGCGTCGAATTCGACTACTGCACAATGAACACCGTTTGGGCTATGAAGGAGGAAGGAATAGACGAGATCATAGTATTGAACAATAATCCGGAGACAGTCTCTACAGACTATGATATGTCGGACAAGCTCTACTTTGAAGAGATGACTCTTGAGAGAGTAATGGACATTGTCGATAGAGAAACACCTAACGGTGTCGTCGTCAGTGTAGGAGGTCAGACTCCAAATAACTTAGCACTGGCCCTAGCCAAGAACGGTGTTAGAATTGTCGGAACGACAGCGCGAAGTATAGACATGGCTGAAGATAGGTCTAAGTTCAGCTCGATCATAAGCAGCCTCGGAATCAAGCAGCCTCCTTGGAGAAGCCTAACCTCTCTTCAAGACATTCTCAGCTTTTCCAGTAGAGTAGGATACCCGGTTATTATCAGACCCTCCTACGTTCTCTCAGGGGCTAGCATGCGAATAGCCCATAACAGACGCGAGCTTGTCGAGTACGTTGAGATGGCGACAAAGGTTTCGAAGGAGCACCCAGTTGTTGTAAGTAAATTCATAGAAGGAGCAAAGGAAGTTGAGGTTGACGCTGTTTCGGATGAGAAGGATGTCTTGATTGGAGCTATAATTGAACATGTTGAACTCGCCGGTACGCACAGTGGAGACGCTAATATGGTGATACCCCCTCAAACCCTTGACAGCCGCGTAACAAAGACAATAGAGGAATATGTAGGAAAGATGGCAAGAGCCCTCAAGATCAAAGGGCCATTCAACATGCAGTTCTTGGTCAAGAATAGCGAGGTATTCGTTATCGAATTGAATCTTCGCGCGAGCAGAAGCATGCCGTACACGAGCAAAGCCACCGGTATTCCTCTAATATGGGCAGGAGCAAAAGTAATGCTCGGGAAGACGCTGCCTGAACTGAATATCAAGAAGAAGCTAGTGTATCACGTCGCTGTGAAGAGCCCTACGTTTTCGTTCGCTAGAATAAAGGGAGCGGATCCCGTACTCGGAGTTGAGATGACATCAACAGGTGAGGTGGCTTGCATAGACTATGATTTTCCTAGCGCACTCATCAAGTCACTAATATCCGCTGGCATGAAGCTTCCGCAACCTGGAAAGAAGGTATTGCTTACGGTTCGAGACGAAGATAAACCCGAGGCAGCCCGTCTAGTTGAGACGATAAAGAGAACCGGCTACCAAGTAGCAGCAACAACAGGAACCGCTAACTACCTCAAACAGAACGGAATCAACGATGTACATGTATTTGGCAAATTGAGTGAGGGAAAGACAGAGATAATCGATGAGATAGCCAGAGGGGAAATAGGATTAATCGTGAACACAGTATCCTATCCAAACATAGAAACCGTAACGGACGGGTTCACGATAAGAAGAACTGGAGCCGAGTTCCTCGTTCCAGTTCTAACGAGGATAGAGACAGCCAATGCCTTCTTCAAAGCTTTGGAAAGAGAAGGCTTAGCGGGGCTTGCTCCGAGACCGCTTGAAGAATACTTGGCACAGGCATCCGTCGAGTTCGTCTAAGGAAAGATTGGCAGGTTCTTGACATCAACTATCTTCGCGTAGAAGTACTTTGCGTCAGAGGTATTATTTGTGAATTCGATCTTCTCACCTTGAGGCTTTGACGCCAGATACTTTACGAAAGGCGCCTCGGGCGGATCTTCACGAACTATATAGAAGAAGACAGGCAATGCATCAGCCTCGTAATAGTGCTCAAACGGAATACACGTGCCGAGTATATGCTTCTTCTCTCTAGTGAAATGCCAGAGGGGAAAGACTGTCCCTTCTCTGAAGGAGAGAGGGAGTAGTATGCGAACTATTGAGTTTATGTTCTCAACTTCAGTAAGCATCGGCTCAGAAGGCCCAGGGTAATCTCCATCTAAACACTGCTTGAAGGCTTTCGGAGTCTCTTTCACATCGATGAAAGATGCATATTTGTATCTTGTGTCGTCAGCGTCATCGGTAAAGGCCCATTCCTCACCTTTCAACGAGTCGCTCTTGTAAGCTAAGAAAGGCTTGGGCGGTCTATCTCCAACAGTATAAGCCAAGATTGGCAAGTCACCGTTCCAGTACATGTACGCTGTGAAGAGAGCTAGAATATGCTTCTCTCCATCGCGAAGATACCAGAGAAGCTGCGATCCCTCCGTCAATGCTAGAGCTAAGCGAGCGAAGTTCTTCAAGTCCAACACTTCGATAGGCATAGGCGGTTTAATCGTTTCCAAAATGGCTTGCTCCTATGATGCCCATTCAAGGTTAAGCGACCGACAATTAATACCTTTCCCTCACCGGCAGTGAGCATATTCTTATTCGGCGACGGATCTACCTCGGAAGCGCTGGTGCACTCAAATCTGCATGGCATTCAGCTGCAGACCGTCTCAGTTTTGCGCACTCTCCCATCCGATTGACTGCAGAATGAAATCAATAGATCCTAATGAATCTGTGAATCTAGCCAAACTCGTTCGAAACGCTGCAACTTCATAAAGAATAATTGTACGACCAGCAAGCATTGTAACTAACAAGTCATCATTCAAGAATCTCGTTCGCACGGTGAAGCGCATGGACGTCAAGATCGGCTGCTGTGGTTTCCCCGTCGGAAGAAAGAAGTATTTTCAATCATTCAGTCTTGTTGAAGTGCAAGAAACCTTCTACAGGCTTCCTAAACATACCACATCGATCAAGTGGAGAGCGGAATCTCCTTCGGATTTCGAGTTTTCGGTGAAGTGTTGGCAAGCGGTTACGCATCCGCCGACCAGTCCGACTTGGCGTAGAGCAGGCGTAACAATCGAGGCTGCAAAGTTTGATAGTTATGGCTTGTTGAAGCCAACGAAGGAAAATCTAGAGGCTTGGGATAAGACCAGAGAGATCTGCAAAACATTGAATAGTCGAATATGCGTCGTCCAATGCCCCCCACAATTCAGCTACACCCTTGAGAATGTTAACAATATTAGAAGATTCTTCAACGCAATCTCTCGAGACGGATTGAGGATCGCTTGGGAGCCTAGAGGAAACTGGAAGGAGCATACAGAAGCGATCGCTAATCTCTGCCACGAACTAGACCTGATCCATGTAGTAGATCTATTGAGACGCGACCCTGCGATCGTTACGGATACTGTCTACACAAGACTCCACGGCCTAGGCTCTAGGGAATACGAGTACAAATACAAGTATACCGACAATGACCTCGAAGCATTAGTAGAGAAGGTAACTGCCCTTGAGAAGAGAAAAGTCAAGGAAGTATACGTACTCTTCAATAACGTTCATATGTTGGAAGACGCGATGCGTTTGAAACAGATTCTAGAGAAAAGCTAGGCTGGATTCTGGAACCGTCAAACATTGACATAGCTTCTCAGAAACTCGTCGACAACGCTTCGTTGAGGTATAGGGTTGACGGCTCCTTTTCCAGTTGTTGTCAACGCGCCAACGGCATTCGCGAACTTGGCGCATCTACGCAGGTCCCACCCTTCTAGGATTCCAGATAGAAAAGCGGCATCAAATGCGTCTCCAGCGCCCGTAGCATCTACCACATTTATTTCGAAGCTTGGTATCTCGAAAATCTCCTTTTTCGTTGCAACTAGACAACCCTGCGCCCCTAGCTTAATGACGACAGTGCTGGGACCGAGCTCTAGAAATCTCTTTGCAGCATCCTCGGCCGAATCTGACGAAAAGAGGATGGATGCGTCCTCCATACTCGGAAACACTATATCAGCAAGACCTACCGCTTGAAGGATAGTGCTTCTAGCCATTTCAAACCGCCAAAGCCTAAGCCTGACGTTCGGGTCGTACGACACCAGAATGCTGTTCTTCTTCGCAATCTCTATCGCGTGAAAAACTGCTTCGCGCGAAGAATCGCTTATTGCTTGGGTTATTCCGCTTGAATGGAATATTCTTGAATTCTTGACGTACTCGTGATCTAATTCATCTGCGGAGATGTGACTAGCAGATGAACCTTTTCTGTAGTACGTGAACTCGTGCCCATTGGCGTAAGCTATGAAGTATATGCCGGTGAAACCTCCTTTCTCAACGATCACCTTAGAGGTGTCCACGCCTTCCCTTCTCCACAACTCCAAAAAACACTGCCCAAAAGCGTCGTCACCAATCTTCGTGATGTACCCGACTCTCCTTCCCAATCTAGCTGCTGCTACAGCCATATTCGAGGTATCTCCACCCCACCCTCGCTGAAACAGAGTCACATCTTTCAAGTGTCCTGAAGAAGCTGCGCTGAACTCCACCATCGGCTCTCCGAGTGAAACTATATCCAAATCAACGCTACCTCTCGTCGATGTAGGTAATTTTATTATAGAATAGCCGTACGAGCTAGCGTATAAATAGATGCGGGGTCAAGGCATGGCGAAGAAGATTCTTGACGATAAACTTGTGAAATCTCTTTTGTCTATACCGACCGCTTCGCTTTCCGATGCTCTTGATCGACTCGGAATCAGAGGGTTTATGTCTTACGAAATCAAGCCGCTAGGCAGATTCGGTAGGATCGCTGGTCCGGCTGTCACAATCAAGGATGCTCCAGCCACGGAGAAAGAGATACCTTTGCTGGCTATGCAAGCGATTGATTCAGCGCCCAAAGGAAGCATCATTGTAAGAAGTGTCGAAGGAACCGATGCGAGAGACATCGCTCTATGGGGAGGCTTAATGAGCCAAGCTGCTAAGGTGAAAGGAATTCAAGCCGCAGTGCTCGACGGTGGAGCAAGAGATATCATTGAAGCTAAAGAGTTGAAGTTCCCCATTTACGCCAGAAGTATAGTTCCGTCAACCTCAGTCGGGCGAACGAAGGTCTCAGCCATCAATGTTCCGATACAATGCGGAGGCATCACAGTCGCTCCGGGAGACATCGTTGTTGGAGATGC
>CAYOZM010000064.1:0-5670 GCA_964408475.1 uncultured Candidatus Bathyarchaeia archaeon
TTGATCAAGTACTTAGAACCCCGCACTACGACGACGGAACGGTTCTAACAAAGAGAAGGCTGATCGAGAAGCCGAAGAAGCCGGGTGAAACCTGAAAGCACAAGTACTTCCATAGATCGTTACGTCAAAGGCCAACGCAGAAGCTTGCTTTTCTGCAGAGTAGAAAGCACCGGTACTCCGACGATAGCTGCAATCGCCACAGTATATAGCGCTTCAATTGGGGTCTGAAAAGCTCCTAGAATAAAGATAGCAGGCAGCGCCTCGACGGTCAAGCCGTATATCTGGTAGAGCCCGCAGACCGTCAAAAGGAAAACTCTAACCAATGTGTCTAACTCAACGCAGATGAAAGCCGTGAACGCCACTGCAAGCATCATCATCTTCGCATTCGAAGTATTCTCCCAGTACTTACGGACAACGAACGTGCCTGGAACAGTGGCTAACAACGCCAAGTAGATGTCCCAGAGCGTCCAAAGTGGAACAACCCTCGCCAAAGGATGTAGGAGAAAAATCGCCAAGAGACCAAGATATGCACCGAGCACATACATCCCCTTCTTCTTGAACATTAGACCTGCACCAAGAGCACCAATAGCCTCGCCTACACCGAAAAGATTCTCAACGAAAATAGCGTCAGGCTTAGCTATGCGGCCTATAAGAGACCCCAACAATCCAGCTAGAAAACCTCCAGCAGGCCCAGCGATTATTCCTTCAAGCGGCTCCATGAGAATGCTCATAGTTCTCCAAGGTCCCGGTATGAAACGGAGAATAACATGTAAAGCAACTAGTGCAGCTACCAACTCCACGTAAGAAGTCTTCTTCACATCTTTGAAGGCCAACAGTGTTTCCCGCATATTAGAGACTGCGAAGAAGTTTATTTTATAACTCTTGTGCATTCAGTTCGGTTGTTCAGAATCTTCATCAGAAACTATCACGTTGCTCTCCTGCTAAACTCCCATTGAAAGTTTTATATCAAATCTGAAGTTACTACAGAGACAAGAATCTGCGTACCGCTGTGCAGTACGTACAGAGGGCGCTTAAGAAATGAAATTCATCCTACTGACAGGGAGAACATTGGGCCAAGGCAGATCCAAAGAGATCGGCAAGCTCTCGGACGAATATGCAAAGAACGTTGGGATATGTGAGTTTGATCCTGAAGACTTGAAGAGTCTACAGATTTCCCCTGGGCAAAACGTCTCCGTGACTACGAAGCATGGAACGGTTGTGGTTAAGGCCGCTCTCTCGACACAAGCGCCTCACAGAGGCTTAATCTTCATGCCCTACGGACTTTGGACCAGCATGATTTGCGACCCTGAGACACATCAAACTGGGATGCCCTCTCTGAAGGGGATAGAAGCAGAAGTGACACCAGCTCCGGGAGAGAAAGTTCTCAGCCTCAGAGATTTAGTCGCCTACATCTCAGGAGAGAAATGAAACCATGGCTGAGAAGACTATTCAAGACGTAGTATGTACTTTCTGCGGCTGCTGCTGTGATAATCTTGAAGTGAAGATCAAAGATGAGAGAATACTCGGCGTAAGAAATAGTTGCGCCATCTCCATGAGCAAGTTCCTAAACTACGATCGAGAACGTCTTTCGGCTCCTGTGCAAAGGAAGAACGGTTCGTTCGAAGAGATGAAGTTCGAGGACGCGGTGGAGAAGACGGCTTCGATTCTCGCTAATGCGAAGTACCCAATTCTCTACGGATGGAGTTTAACGAGTTGTGAAGCCATTGAGATAGGCGTTGAGCTTGCTGAGCTCGTTGGCGGCGTTATCGATAACACTACTACTACGTGTCACGGCCCTTCGATACTTGGGGTCCATGATATTGGTGAATCGACTTGCACATTAGGCGAGGTTAGACATCGAGCAGACCTGGTGGTGTATTGGGGATGTAATCCCGTGCACGCGCATCCACTACACATGCTTCGGTATTCTGTGCAGTCGAAGGGCAGATTTAGGAAAGGTCGAAAGGACCGAAAGCTGATCGTTGTGGACGTACGGAAGACGGATACAGCAAAGCAAGCAGACTACTTCATCCAAGTCGCACCCAATCAAGACTACGAGCTACTGAGCGCACTTAGGACAGCTGTAAAGATGGGAGAGATAGAACAGAATTCAATCGCGGGGGTTCCTGTAGAGAAAGTGGAAGAGATCGCGGATTTGATGATAAACTGCGAGTTCGGGATAATCTTCTACGGTCTTGGATTAACTATGTCAACCGGGAAGAGTAGGAATATCGATGCCGCGCTCTCATTGGTAAGAGAGCTGAACAATAGAACGAAGTTTCTGATAATGCCGATGCGCGGGCACTTCAACGTCACCGGAGCAAACCAAGTTACGGCATGGCAGACAGGCTATCCATTCGCGGTTGATTTCAGTAAAGGCTATCCGAGGTACAATCCTGGGGATACATCCGCAGTAGACATACTGGCTCGAGGGGAGTGCGATGCAGCTCTAGTGGTCGCATCCGACCCTATATCCAACTTTCCGGTCGCAGCCTCAAGACACTTGTCAAGAGTTCCTCTTGTCACGATAGATCCTCACTTCACCCCTACGACTCTTGCTTCAGATATAGTGATCCCTTCATCTTTCGTGGGAATAGAAACTGGTGGCACAGTCTACAGAATGGACGGCGTTCCGCTACTGACGCGAAAGCTAGTGGAGCCTCCTAAGGGAGTGAGGTCAGACGAGGAGATCCTCAGTGCGATTCTCAGGAGAACGAGAGAACTGAAGGGGGTGGCATGATCGATGACTGAGCTCATGCTAAGGAATGGAACTGTTTTCGACCCGTTGAATCGAGTTCGCGGAGAAAAGATGGATCTCGCAATAAGAGACGGAAGAATCGTTGAGACGGCCAGTTCGAAAGCAAAGGTCATCGACGCGTCTGGGATGATAGTGATGCCTGGCGGAGTGGATATACACTCACACATTGCTGGGTCTAAAGTCAATTCTGGGAGGATTCTCAGGCCAGAAGATCATGAGAAAGATGTTGAGCGAAGGACGTCTATAACAAGGGCGGGGGTTGGCTACTCTATACCCTCAACTTTCACGACTGGATATCGATACGCAAGAATGGGGTACACGACTGTTTTCGAGCCTGCGACCCCGCCGCTCAAGACGAGACATACCCATGAGGAACTGGATCAGATACCGATAATCGACAAAGCATGCTTCCCACTCTTCGGCAACAACTGGTTTGTAATGGAGTATATAAGGGAAGGTAGACTGGATGAGTGCACAGCCTATATTGCGTGGATGCTCAATGCGACGAAGGGGTACGCGATAAAGATAGTTGACCCCGGGGGAGTGGAAGCTTGGGGATGGGGCAGATACCTAAAAAGGCTAGATGACGAGGTCCCACACTTTGCGATCACACCGAGGGAGATACTTCGCGGTCTCTGCAAAGTCAATAAGCTCCTCGGCATGCCGCATGCAATTCACGTTCACACGAACAATCTCGGGAATCCTGGAAACTACTTAACGACGATCGAAACGATGGATTGCGTCTCTGACCTAGCCAGCGGCGGGAAACCAATTATTCACATAACCCATGTGCAATTCTGCGGATTCACAGGAAACTCTTGGCTGAACGTAGGGTCAGGAGCCCCAGAGATAGCTGAGTATGTCAACAAGCACGATCATGTAACGCTAGATCCCGGCCAGGTGATCTTTGGGGATACAACGACGATGACAGCCGATGGACCATTCCAGTTCCTACTCCACAAACTTTCAGGAAACAAATGGGTCAATGTCGATGTTGAAGGCGAGACGGGGGCAGGGATCGTTCCGTTCCACTATAAAAGAAGCAACTACGTTAACGCTGTCCAATGGGGCATCGGCTTGGAACTGATGCTTCTCGTCAAGGACCCTTGGAAGATCTACCTAACAACAGACCATCCGAATGCTGGTCCCTTTACATCTTATCCTAAGGTCGTGACTTGGCTTATGAGTAATGTTGCGCGAGGAAGAGTCTTGGCAAGAATCAACAAGAACGCAAGGCGTCGCTTAGACTTGCCGGGGATCGATCGTGAATATTCGTTCGAAGAGATCGCGATCGTAACGAGAGCGGGTACAGCAAAGTCCCTCGGTCTTAGGCGGAAAGGACACTTAGGCGTCGGTGCGGATGCAGATGTCGCTGTTTACAACATGGATGTAAGCAGTATCGACCCTTCAAGAGATTACGAAATTGTTAGAAAGGCTCTTGCGAACGCCGCATATACAATCAAGAATGGCGAGATAGTAGTAAAGGAAGGCGAAGTAGTAGCGACACCGAAAGGAACAACCTACTGGGTGGATCCGAAGGTTTCAAATGACCTAATGCAACAGACCACGGCGTCGCTCTCAGCGAAGTTCGAAGAATACTACACAGTTAGAATGGCCAACTACCCGGTTGAAGAGAGCTACCTTGAATCATCTACAAGGATCGAAGCCCATGCGGAGGTCTAACCCGTGAAAGAGATCATTCTGACAGTCAAGAAGACTTTAAGCGTTCCAGTCGAATGTTCAGAGATCTCTCCCAACTCCTTGGCTGGAAAAACACTCGAACAAATCCGAGCTATGAAGGTCTGGGAAGGTAACCGAAGCACTAGACTCGAAGAAATCTTCTACGTGAAGGAACAAGGCGGCAACGCTTCTGAAGGGCTCACAGTGAGAATCGTAGGCGACGCTAGCGGAATCAGAAAGATCGGGCACCGTATGGCAGAAGGCTCGATGGTGATTGAAGGAAACGCCGGCATGTACTTGGGCGAAGAGATGTCTGCAGGATCTATAACTTTGAGCGGCAATGCCGGTGCATGGCTGGGCTCAAAGATGAAAGGTGGAACGATTGAAGTCAACGGAAACGCCGGAGACTTTGTCGGGTCATCCTATAGAGGAAGCAGGAAGGGAATGAAGGGAGGGACCATAATCATTCATGGCGACGCGGGAACTGAGATAGGATGCTGGATGAGAAATGGAACGATTAGAATCAAGGGGGGCACAGGGATGTTTCCAGGGATGCACATGAGTAATGGAACAATCTATATCGAGAAAGACTGTTCGGGAAGAGCGGGAGCTCAAATGACCGGCGGGAGGATCGTAATCGGAGGGCATGTGCCCGCTATTCTACCGAGCTTTAACATAGAAGAGGTTAGAGAGAGAGTCAAAGTAGGTGAAGAGAAGATACCTGGACCATTCTACGTCTTCACAGGCGACCTCAACGAGGATGGGAACGGGAAACTCTTCATCAATATAACAAAGAACTCTCACCTGAAATGGTGTGAAGAATATCTAGAGTTATGAGAGGGAAGACCTGTTGCCAATTAGCGTGAATAAGAAAGCTATGAAACTTGTACAAGACGCCATGTCGAGACCTGAAGAGTTCGGATTAACCATATTAAGAGATCCAAGCGGCGCCACGATAATCGACGCTGGAATAAAAGCGCCAGGCGGCTATTCAGCCGGGAGACTCGTCACTGAAATCTGCATGGGCAATCTAGGCAAAGCCAGCATTGTGTACATGGATTATGAAGGATTGAAATTGCCATCAATATTTGTTGACACAGACTATCCAGCGATATCTACGCTAGGGGCGCAGTTCGCTGGGTGGCGAATTAAAACGGAGAAGTACTTTGCGATGGGGTCAGGTCCAGCTCGAGCACTTTCACTCAAACCGAAAGAACTCTACCAGAAGATCG
>CAYOZM010000065.1:0-5619 GCA_964408475.1 uncultured Candidatus Bathyarchaeia archaeon
GCTCTAAAGCAGACTGTACTGAAAGGTACTGGAGCGAGGCGTTCGAAATTTGGGTCGCTGTCGATCCAAGAGGCGAATTGACGAGCCAGCCTTAGATGCTCGCTGATTCTAGCTGCTATGCCTTTTTGGCCGAAGTATCGAAAGATCATCCACAGCTTGAGAGCGCGGAATCTTCGTCCCAACTGAATCCCGTAATCCATGTAGTTCCGTACCCTCTCGCCTTCACTTGTCCGCAAGTATTCAGGGATTAGGCTGAAGGCTCTTTGAAGGATGTCCGGTCGTCTGCAGTAGAAGGCGCTGGCATCTATGGGAGTGAAGAGCCATTTGTGAGGATTCACGACGATCGAGTCTGCTCTTTCGCAGCCTTCCAGTACATGTCGCATCTCAGGCAGGATAGCTGCTGCTCCACCATACGCAGCATCAACATGCAGCCAGAGCCCTTGCCCCTCACAGATCTCAGCGATTTCAGCTACAGGATCGATGCTTGTCGTAGAAGTGGTCCCTACCGTCGCGACGACGCAGAACGGTCTCCACCCTGAGCGAGCATCCTCCTCGATCGCCCGTCTTAAAGCTACAGGGTCCATACGAAACTCATTGTCAACAGGGATCTTTCTCACCCCTTTTTGACCGATTCCGATTAAGATGGCGCCCTTGTCGATAGAAGAGTGCGCTTGCTCCGATGTGTAGAGCCTCAAACGCGGTATCTCAGGGCGCCCGGCTAAACCTTCCTCGCGTACTCTGAGGTCCGTTAAGGCTTCTCGAGCAGCAGCCATCGCGTGAAGGCTTGAGACGGATGCGGAATCGTAAATGACGCCTTGGAAGTCCTCTGGGAGGCCGAGCATCTGGCGAAGCCAGTCCAGAACGACCTCCTCCAGTTCCGTTGCAGCTGGCGATGTCTTCCAGAGCATCGCGTTAACATTGAAAGCTGCACTGAAGAGTTCTCCAAGGATTCCTGGGCCAGATCCAGTAACCGAGAAATAAGCGAAGAAGGCGGGATGGTTCCAATGAGTAATGCCCGGAACGATAATCTGATCTAGATCTCTCAGAATAGAATCCATAGCTTCAGGATCTTCAGGCGGCGACCTAGGAAGGGCTTCTCGAATCTGACCTGGCTTCACTTGAGCTAGAACCGGGTATTTGTCAGGGTCCGCTAGGTAGTCAACTATCCAATCGATGGCTTGATAGCCATATTTTCTAAAGTCTTTCAAGTCCATGTCTCCGAGATGAATCTGACCGCTAGACATCGATTTCTCACTTCCCTAACACCTAATATGACTCAAATAGAAAAATACTATCCAACTTAAGGTCGATACATATTGTCAGGTACTTCAACGCTGTCTTATGCACAAGCTTGCATCAACCTAATCCGCGATCAGCACTTTCAGATTTCTAAAAAATAATGATTCAAAAACCGGCTAACTACGTACAAGGCGGTCCATAAACAGATTAAGAAACCGTTTGCTTTCGACATCGACGCATACGTTCACATTCGGCTTCGCTCTGTACACTTCTTCAAGCCAAAATCGTCTATCTGTAACTGTCTGTCCGACGGTTAACTCGCCCCTCGTCTCAACATCTACGTGAAATCTATCTGTCTTGAATAGGGTTCTGTCAACGCATAGCGCGACAGCCATAGGGTCGTGAATTGTTATTGTTCCCCATTGTGCGATCCAGCTTCGAGTTATCTTCGAGATGAACTTAGCTACAGGCGTGTCCGCTGAGCAGATCTCTGAGTACAACCTGCTTTCCAGTACGGCGGAAGGGTTGGTTGTAACATCCAGCCCTACCGCTGTTAACGGAATTCCAGAGCCGAATACAATCCTAGCCGCTTCAGGGTCCACGTAGATATTGAATTCTGCAACAGGAGTTTGATTGCCGAAGCCGTAGGGGGTAACTCCATATGCACCGCCCATTATGATGAGCTGATCGACTTTCTCCGAGATCTCAGGGCTACGGATCAGTGATGCAGCTATATTCGTCAGTGGTCCTGTTGCAATCAATGTGATCTCCCTCTTCTCTGAGGCTTCAACCTCTTGAATAATCAAGTCGGTTGCATGCCTCTTGTCGAGAGTTAACTTCGGAGGAGGAAGCCCTGTGTCGCCGAGACCGTCGACACCGTGAAACCTCTCGGCGGTAACAAGCTGCCTAACCAACGGCTTCGAGAGCCCCTTGGCAACAGGAATATCGGATACCCCAGCTACCTCCAAGACCTTGAGCGCATTCACACTTGTCTTGTCGACATGAACATTTCCGCTGACGGTTGTTATTGCTCTAAGTTTGAGCTCCGGAGATCTTAAAGCTAAGAGAATCGCCAAAGCGTCATCGATCCCTGGGTCCATGTCTAAGATTGCTTGTTTCGGCAAGGATTCTTTCCTCAAGTTCTTATAATAACGATTAGACGGAGCATTAGACTTCCCGTTTAAGAGTCTATCCGCCAGGTCGAATGTAGCGCACGCCTTGTATGAATGGAACTAACCCTCTGGTCATGATTAGATAGATGAAGAAGATAGTTCCTGCAGCCATTAGAAGAAGAGAGAGATAGTCGATTGTTTTCAGTCTGGGATCTCGAAGCATAACCTTTTTGACCGGGGCGCTGAATCCTCGAGACTCGAGTGCAATAGCTCGAATCTGGGTTTGATTGATAGCACCTAGTGTGAGCGGGATTATAAGCACGATTATGCTTTTGAATCGTTGAATCAGTTTAGCTTTTACATTTAGCCCTCTCGATACTTGGGCTTGATAAATCGTCGAAATCTCGTTTGTGAGAATTGGTATGAGTTGGATTGTTGCAAGAAACGCGTATGCGAATTTGTAGGGGATACGGCTCTTCAACATTATGGCTGCTAAGTCGGATGGGTGAGTTGTCAAATATGCTATCAGAGCTGAAGTGATCGTCACAGCCAGTCTAGCCGTCCAAGTCGAGACGTAGACGGTTCCTTCTAGGAATAGCCCAACCTTGAATCCTAAGAGATCGAATGCTAAAAGCGGCGTCTCGTTATGGGGGAAACCAAATGGGCCTCCGATAACCAGAACGCCCAGCGCTAGTATCGGCAGAACTATGACGCCCAGTATGGTTAGCACAAATCTGTGAATGCGCGCCAACGTCGCTAGTGTTAATACGAGCAGAAAAGACGCGATCGAGAGATACAAGTCATAGAAGATATAGTTGAATACAGAGATCCAGAGAAAGAATAGAATCTTCACTCTTCCGTCGAGGCTGTGAACTACAGAAGCTCCGCTAACGTATCCTGTCCGCAGGATTCTCAACGCTGCTGTCGACAAATCTTGGCCTCAGTCGTTTCTCAGCTGGGACGTCCACCCAACGTGAATCTTGCTGGCATACGGGAAGCGACGACGGCAGCTAGTATTAGGGATATTAGCTTGTCTGGGATCTCAGCTATTATACTCGAGCCTACTGAAGCCCAGAGCATACTGTTCGTAGTTGCAAGTATCGCCGCGTATATTGGAGCTGTTCCCGCATAGGTGGGAAGTAGTCCGAAGACAAGCCAGCTGATAGCGGTAACTGGAGCTACATTCGTGACGCCGACCAGTATTCCAGCTACTAGGAGCTTCACAGGTTTTTTCACGGTAACCCATCCGATCCGCCAGAAGACCCAAGTTATAATGGCTATGTAGATGTTGATGAAGCCCCATACCCATGCAGGCAATCCCCAGACTGTGAAAGCCATAACTATGTTGTAGAGGAAGCCTCCTGCAGCTCCAACCCAGAGGCCTGCTACTACTGTGCCGAACATCGTGGCCCATGTGTCCATGAATAGAGGCAGCTTGAGTATGTTGATGATAACGCCTGTTACATAGTTCAAGGCGGCGATGACAGGTATCAGAACGATCTGTAGGATGACGAAGCCGGATGGCTTGACGACAGCAGCGGGCTCAATTTTTCCTGTTTCAGCGCTCATGGGATAAAGTTTGAATTTCGGGTTATATATAGCTGTGGTGCTAGTCTTGCTTTAATCACTTAAAGGAAATGTCTCAGCATGTCAGAACCGGCGGCTTCAGTTCGAGTTGAAGATCTCTCTTACGCATACCCTTCTCACGATCTTGTTCTTAGAGACATTAACCTCATTGTGCGAAAAGGCGAGATGTTCGGAATCATTGGTCCGAACGGCGCTGGCAAGTCTACGCTTTGCAAAGCGTTGAACGGTCTTGTTCCTCATTTCTATGGAGGAAGGTTCAGTGGGCATGTGTATGTTGCAGACATGGATACGATGAAGCATACTGTTGCAGAGCTCTCATTGAAGGTTGGCTTCGTTTTTCAAGATCCCACAAACCAGTTCTCAGGCGTCTGTATGAGAGTCGATGAGGAGGTTGCATTCGGCATGTCGATGCTCGGATTCGAGAGAGGAGAAATGGAGCAGAGAATAGCTCAAGCCCTCAAGGAAGTTGGCCTGTCAGGTCTAGAAGAAAGGTCCCCGTTTGATCTATCCGGAGGTCAGCAGCAACGACTTGCTATAGCTACTGTGTTGGCGGTGAAGCCAGAAGTGATAGTCCTCGATGAACCTACTGCACAACTTGACCCGATTGGGAAAGGAGAGGTCTTCGAAACCCTCCGAACTCTAAACAAAGAAGGATACACAATTATTGTGGCAGAGCATGAGATAGAAGAATTAGCAAGTTTCGCCGACCGCATAGCCGTTATCGATAAAGGACAAATCGTTCTATTGGGCAATGCGAGGGAGACGCTGGTTCAAGTCGATAGTTTGAAGAATATCGGAGTGGATCCTCCATCAGTTACTGAGCTTACTCATACTCTCGCCACGGATCTCGACGCAAACACCAGCGACTACCCGATCTCACTTCCAGAGGCGATCAAATTCTACCTCGAAATTCTCAAAGGAAGGAGAATACAATGACCCCAATAATTGAAGTTGAAGATTTATGGCATGTATACCCACCTAACATCACCGCCCTTAAGGGCGTCACGCTTAGGATTGGGCTTGGTGAATCTGTTGCCCTAATAGGTCAAAACGGTGGAGGAAAGACTACTCTCGCAAAGCATTTCAACGGCCTTCTAAAACCGACAAAGGGCAAAGTGTTAGTTGAAGGAGTTGATACGAAGACAAGTGACACCAGCAAGTTGGCGCTTATTGTTGGTTATGTATTTCAAAATCCGATCCACCAGATCTTTTCAAGCGCAGTCTACGACGAGATCGCTTTCGGGCCGAAGAACATGGGGATGGCGGGGAAAGAGTTGGACGAGAGGGTCATTAAGACTATAGAAGAAGTAGGGTTAAGCGGCTATGAGAAGACGCATCCTTACGATCTGGACTATGGAAAAATGAAACTTCTGACGATCGCCTCGATCATGGCAATGAAACCCGAGGTCTATTGTCTAGATGAGCCTACGACGGGTCAAGATCACGTTGGCAGAAAGATGGTAGCTACTCTTGTGAAAAGACTGAATGAGAAAGGCGCGACCGTAATCACTATCACTCATGATATGAAATTCGTCGCAAATGTAGCACAAAGAATTATACTAATGGCGGATGGAACGATTCTAGCCGACGGACCTACGAAAGTTATCTTTCAAGACGAGCGAACGCTGCAGAGCGCTCAAATAAAGCCTCCGCAAGTCACTCAACTCGCTGAGGGTTTATC
>CAYOZM010000066.1:0-5473 GCA_964408475.1 uncultured Candidatus Bathyarchaeia archaeon
TCTTAGGCGACTCTAGTCTAATTCAACCCATCAGCGCGAATGTGCTTGTCGATGCGTTACTCGGGACAGGTGCTAAAGGAAATCTGCGTCAACCTGTCCTTCGAGCTGTTCGAGCCTTGAATGATTCTGAAGGCTTCTGCGTTGCAGTTGATGTTCCTTCTGGAGTTGACTCCGATACTGGAGAGATTTTGGGTGAGGCTGTGAGAGCTGATTTGACTGTGACGTTCCATAGAATGAAATCGGGACTGGAGAAAGCTAGAGATTACAGTGGAGAGATCAAAGTCGTTGAGATAGGGATCCCTTACGAGGCAGAGCTCTACGCGGGTCCAGGAGATGTCGAGATCATCCCGAAGACGAGAGAGCCTCAATCTCATAAAGGGGATTTCGGTCGACTTCTCGTCTTAGGGGGAAGTGAAACTTTCTCCGGTGCTCCAGCTCTCGTAGCCTTGGCTGCACTCCGTACAGGGGTTGATCTCGCTTATGTTGCTGCACCCGAGAGAACTGCTTACGCTATCTCATCATTCTCTCCAGACCTCATTACCCTGAAACTTAGCGGAGAACATTTTGCGCCTCAGAATGTTGGTCAACTGAAAGGGATGATCACCAAGGCTACTGCTATTGTAGCTGGTCCAGGACTCGGCACTCACAGGGACAGTTTCAAGGCAGTCGAGGAGTTACTGAAGGTTCTTGAAGAACTTAGGAAGCCTACTCTTCTTGACGCTGATGCGCTCAAGGCCTTCAGCTCCATCAAAAGAAAGGTCGATTTCCCGTTTGTAGTAACCCCGCATTCCGGAGAGTTCGAAGCCGTCTCAGGCAGAAAGCCTTCAGTAGAACTTCACGCAAGAATTGAGGATGTAAAGTCTTTGGCGAAAGAAATAGGGTCAGTCGTGCTTCTGAAGGGCCATACGGATATCATATCGGATGGTGAAAGGGTGAAGCTGAACTTAACGGGCAATCCAGGGATGACTGTTGGAGGAACAGGCGATGTGCTCTCAGGCATCGTTGGCGGGTTTATGGCTCAAGGAGTTGATCCGTTTAAGGCTGCTGTTGCAGGGGCTTTCATAAACGGTGCGGCGGGTGACTTTGTCTATCGTGAGAAAGGTTTTCACATGACTCCGACGGATTTGATCGAGTTTATCCCCAGAGTCATCATGGACCCAATGTCTCATAGAGATGTGAAGATTCATGAGAGATGAAAGACCTGTAAAGGTCTTTATCTTTCATATGAAGCAGGACGACCCTAAGAAATGCACCGCAGCCAAACTCTTTCGCCTCCATCTCGCTAGGCCTGTCTTCCGTTTATCGAACATTCCAGCTGGAGCAGTTGTTCTTAACCCCTTTGCGGAACAGATACTGACCCGCAAGGATAGAATTATCGTTGAGCGGGAAGGTTTGGTCGCTATAGATTGTTCATGGGAGAGGGCTGATCAAGTGTTCGAGAGAAGTTTTCCCGGGGTTAATAGGCGTCTGCCCTTGCTCTTGGCCGGTAACCCAACGAACTATGCAACTCTATCAAAATTGAGTTCTCTTGAAGCTATTGCTGCAGCTCTCTACATAACAGGCTTCAAAGCTCAAGCGCGAAGGCTTCTATCCATATTCAAGTGGGGATCGACGTTCTCAAGTCTGAATGAAGAACCGTTGAAGGAGTATAGTAGAGCTGAAGATCTTGGGAAAATAGTCGAGTTGGAGAGGTCTTTCTTCCACTAGTTCCGTCTGTACCTGAGGATGGCTGCGATACCGTGGAATGATTCCTTCAGCATAACGCCCTCTTCAGTTTCCGTTGAGATGATCTCAATATTAACCCTTGCTTTCTCTGCTAGGTCGACGAATTCATCGACGAGGTCCTTTGTCTCTGAGATGGCTAATGTAATGTTCGAGCAGTTCTTACATTGCGTATTGAGTAGATTCTGCTCGAATTTGGTAAGTTCATGAGGGGCCAATAGTTTGTCTTCGGTATAATGGCAGTTTTTACATTCTATCATTACGTGAATTGTGTTGACTTTCTCTGAGATTAGAAGCGTCTCCACAACCCCTTCCTTCAGGTATCTCCTCACTTCACTCTCGCCGTAAACCCCGAGACCGGTGTCATGCCCTACCTCGTATAGGAAGCGTTGAACCAGCTTCTTCTCTTCCATGTATCGTACCCCGCGTAGAATCTCAGGACTCTTCTCAACGATCTCTTCTACTCCCGGTTCTCCAACGTAAGCTGTATCGATGGTAGCGATGATCTTCTGCTTGAGCTGGTAGTTGGTGTAGTCACCATCTTGGAAGTCGTATTTTGTAGGACCAGGGCCGCCTACTATTACGCCTTTCAAATCTGGTATCTGCCCGAAGATCTCGTCAAGATGGTTCCCGATGCGCTTATAATACTGATTAACCTCTGCTTCCCTAATTCTCTCGAACCTTCTAGCTGACTGACCTCCAGCCCTATGTTTTCCAGGGACGCCTGAAGTGAACTCTTTCAATATATCCATTCTTCTGCCGCGAAGTGTAGCTAGGGTAGCGTCGTTTCCATCTATCACTAAGATCCCGTAAGTCTCCTTCTCACGAACTATCTCCAGCAGAGGCTCGAGATGGAATTTGTCATCGCAGCGGTAGAAATAGACGTTAATCGGTTCTGGAGATTCTAGCACGTAGATCTCCATCTTCTCTGTACCAGCGCCGTTCTGAGGGATCGCTCCGCAGAAGATGACTAAGCCTGTCGGAGGGGGTTCTTTGAACAGCTTAAGCCTTTGGCTGACTCTCTCAATAGCGTCTTGAACATTCTTCCTAGTCGTTCTCGACTTTATGTTAGAGGCTGTTCCATACTCTTCTCTCAGATTCGCCATAACCTCGTGTATTTTCCGGTCTGGGGGGATGTATAGGCTGATGAGCTCTGTTCCGCGACCCTCTTTCGAAGCTAGAAGATCGAGGGTACGTTTCAGTTTGAAGCGCGAAACAGAGTCGGACTTTGCCACCTTGATTTTCTCCTGCGGTTAAGCCTAACGAGAGACCGATTTATATAAACTGATTGCTGTAAGATAGCACTTCAGGTGCTCGCCTCTTGAAGCTTGTGCTGAAACTTGGAGGCTTCATCTTCCCAGCAGATCTCGATTCAAAGAAGATTAAACTCTACGCAGAGTTGATCAAGAAGTTGAGGAAGCAAGGACGTAGGATCATAATTGTGGCAGGGGGCGGCGAGACTGCAAGACGTTATATTGAAGCGGCTAGAACTCTTGGGGCAAGCGAATCGGTCTGCGACCAACTGGGTATATATGTCGCTCGACTCAACGCTCGCCTCCTGATTGAAGCGCTTCAAGATGAAGCTTATCCTGAAGTCCCTGAGAACGTAGAAGAATTGAGGCGGTTCTTCGCATCAGGAAAAGTGGTTGCTATGGGAGGGCTCCAACCAGGACATTCAACGAATGCAGTCGCAGTTGTAGCAGCAGAAACTGTACATGCCGATGCTCTAGTCAATGTTACTGATGTTGATGGCGTATACACGCAAGATCCGACGAAGTATCCTAAAGCGAGAAAACTGGATCAGATCTCGACGAGAGAGCTGCTCAGGATGGTTCTGAAAGGCGGTATCGGAGCTGGAGAGTACGAGCTGCTCGATCCGCTTGCAGTGAGGATGATCGATAGATCGCGGATACCAACATGGATAGTCTCAGGCAAAGAGCCTAGCAATGTGGAAAGAGTCTTACGTGGAGAGAAGGTTGGCACAAAGATCATCCCTTGAGTGCGAGGTCTCGTCTTGACTAGATTAAGCGACATCTTTCAATCTAAAGCTCAAGTCAAGGTTCTGGAGTATCTACTTGAGAATAGGAAGAAGGTCTTCAATCAATCTACTTTGGCTAGACTTCTAGATGTTTCTCCCTCCACCATCGCTAGGATCATCGAGCCTCTCATCAAAGAGAAGATCTTGCTGTATGAGAGGTTTGAGCAGGGTATGAAGATCCTCTGTTTGAATGAAGAGGAGGAGAAAACTAAGGTCCTAATCGAATTCTACGAGAAGATGAAGAATCTTTAGGCATTAGAGAAACTGAGAGAGTTTAAACAGAGGCTATTTATTCTCTTTCTCAAATATAGATCTGAACTTCTCAGCGAGAGACTCACAGATTAATGAGCAGACCCGCCATTGACGAAGATTATAGTTGATCCTCAATTGCTCGATAGCCTCTATAATCTTGTCCTCCTCCTCAGGGTTCAACTGCTCACCAGCAACCGAGTCATCTAGTCGATACTGTATAAAAACTTGATTATCTAGAGTTTACATTTGGAGCAAGTTAGATCTATATACACAGCCTCGGGTAGATTGAGAGGGATGAAGATAATTAAGAAAGACTTGAAGCACGGTTCGATCAAAGCCTCGATAGATAACCTCGACGACCTCTGGACCATCTACAATGTCATAGAGAAGAAAGATCTCGTCTATGCGAAGACAACCAGGGAAGTGAAGATGGAGGGTATCGGTAGACCCTCAAGCCGTAGAGTCCCGGTCTCACTTGGATTGAAAGTGGAGAAAGTGTACTTCGACAGAGAGATCAATAGACTTCGAGTTCACGGCATAGTTACGGAGGGACCTAAAGAACTGAACATTCAAGGGACGCATCACACAATCAACCTGGCTGCGAACGATACTTTAACGATTGTAAAAGAACACTGGTATAAACACCAGTTGGACAGGATGGAGAAGGCTGTTTATGAAGAAGAACCTGCGATCGTAGTATCCATCGATTCAGATGAATGCTGCGTAGCGATTCTAAGAGCTTACGGACCGGATATTAAGGCCGAGGTGGATTCTAAACTGCCTGGTAAGCTTGAACATCAGAAACGTGAGGAAGCTCTTAAGAAATACTTTAACGATGTCTCAAGGATCTTGGAGGGCATGATCAAAGAAGCGGGTTACAAGACTATAGTTGTCGGGCCAGGTTTCGCCAAAGAGAACTTCGTGAAGTATCTGAAGAGCAGCTCCCCTGAAGTTGCTTCGAAAGTTGTTGCAGTGAAAACCGTAACTAGCGGCGGGGTTGCTGGCGTATATGAGTCGATGCGCAGTGGGATAGTTGGCAAAGTTATGAAAGACGCGAGAGCTAGTAAAGAGGTTATGCTTGTAGAGGAGGTTCTCGCGAGGTTGGGAGCAGGTCGAGGGGATGTTGTCTTCGGCTTATCGCAGACCGAGGAAGATGCAACTGCAGGAGCCGTGGAGACTCTACTCGTTTGTGACACGAAGTTGAGGGAAGCTGAAGATGATGAGCGGAGGAGGATTGAGGAGATTATTAGATCTGTTGAGAAGAAAGCTGGGCGAATATTGATCGTCAGTAGTGAGCATGAAGGAGGAAAGAAGCTGGCTTCCCTAGGGGGAATAGCTGCAACTCTCCGCTACTCAAGACACTTCTAGTTTGCTTCCAAGGAAACGTATAGAATGCATATAGTAGCCGATTGATATTTTCCCTTAAGACTCTAATCTTCTCCTTAATGCTGGGCTAGTTCT
>CAYOZM010000067.1:0-5244 GCA_964408475.1 uncultured Candidatus Bathyarchaeia archaeon
TTTCGATCTCTCTTGGCGTGCCCGGAGAATTTGACAGTGCACTCTTGAACGAGGCAATTCAGAAAGTAGTTAACGCCTGTAAGAAAAACGGAATTGCATCAGGAACTCATGTGAGAGACATGGATAACTTGTTATTCTGGAGGGATCGCGGTATGCGACTCTTGACCTACTCTAGCGATGTCGGCTTGATCATGTCCAGCGCCACCGACGCTGTCAACAAGATTAAGGCCTTTTCAAGGACTTGATTTAATGTTTGATTGGCACATATTGCTGACGTATACCCGTAGCATGATTAGTTCTAGTAACAGTCTCTTCAAGTAGTTCTCCTTACAAATTCCGTAATTTTGCTGGACGTTAACCAGAACTTTGTTACGGCTGTTGTCTCAGCCTTAGGATGCGTATTGCGCGTCGTAAGTCATATCAATGAACCTACAGAGCGGACTTTCACTACGCTAATTGAATTTGGGGAAAGATAAGAATAAAAGTCTTAGAATTGTCTTGACTATGAGCTTGGGAAATGACTGACTGTGCATTTCATTTCCTTCGTCTTGAGAAAGCATAGCGTGCTCAAGAGGTAGATACATGGTACGGAAGAAACGAACTTCGAAAAATATGGTGATATCATTTGACTGAAGAGAAAGTCTCTAGACGTGGCTACGTAAAGTACATTGGTGGCGTTATCGTTGTTGCAGTTGTTGCAGCGGCAGGATACGGGATCTATGAAGCAGCTAAGCCTCTTCCGACAATGCCTACACCAACACTGACGCCAACACCCAAGTCGACTCTCGCTCCAACGCCTAGCCCAACACCTACTTCTACCCCAATTCCGCCATCTTTTCTAGTCTCAGTCGTGAAAGGAACATCAGCAACGAGCCGTCGAGCCCTTATCGAAAAGGCTTTAGAACCAATCGGCCGGATCCAAGAGATAATTCCATCAGGATCAAGAGTTCTAGTTAAGCCCAATATTGGCTTCTACGCTCGGGATGCGACCACCGAGCCGGATGTGGTAGCCTCCATAACGGAGATAGTAAAAGAAGTGAATTCACGAGCCCTGATCGTTGGCGATAGCTCTGTGAGAGGTTATGATACAACTCACGCATTCGAGTCCTCCGGAATAGCTGAAGCCGTTAAGAACCTTGGAGTTGAGTGTCGAGACTTGGCCAAAGATTCTATTGAGACACTAGATATTCCTAATGGAGTTACAATTCGTAAGGTGAGTACGTATCGAACGGTTAGAGAATCCACGTTCATCATTAGCGTGCCGAAGTTGAAGAGACATGGCAGTACAACAGTTACGATCTCATTGAAGAACATGCTTGGTGCTGTTACAGATGACGAGAAGGGGCATTTCCATCGAGAAGGTATAGACCAATCCATAGCTGATCTAAACTCAGCACTGAAGCCCCACCTAGTTGTAATTGATGCGACTAGAGTTATGACGAAGACAGGGCCGACTGGAGGAAAAATGGTTGAGTTGAATACGATTATAGCTTCCAAGGATCCTGTTGCTGCTGACCTGATAGCGGCCGAAAAGCTCTTTGCGTTAGAGGGCGCGAGTTCACCAAAGGATGCAGCTGACGGAATCGTTCACATTCAGAAAGCCGCTGAACTAGGCGTCGGTTTCGCAGATCGATCTAAAATCAAGATTTTCGAATCAACTCTAGACTGATGATCACCGATATAGAGAGAGTACGTGTTTCAATCGGTCTGCGGTAGAATCGAATGTCATTATGTTTCCGCTTTGGAATCCCCCTCCGAGACCCTCCTATCCCCCATGTTTTTTATGTAAATTGATGCGTAGCTTCCGATTCTCAAAGGAATATTTTCAGTCCAAAAATATGATTGAAGACTCTTCATTCCTTACCCTTTCTTCTCTAACCTTCCTGACATCGTCGAACGTTAGATCGAGAGCAAGCATCTTCTCTACAGCGTGCTTCGTTATTCTGATCTTCCACCTCGCATTTGAAAAGTTAACTTTCTAGACTCATCGAGAAAACATGGAGTCTATGACTTCCAAAAGACTTGGTAAGAAGGCTCGTTCAATTGTGCGCTCCCTCGCCAAGATGATGCTAAACAACTGGGTCGCCGCAACCAAGCGTCAATCGGGTAACAGTAGAATTGGAAGATGGTGTGCTAACGGCTTGAGATTAGTCTCCAGAGATCTCCTATCGTGCCTGTTTTATGTAAATTCTTAATACGTTGGATCGACTCCGAAGGAATTGGTTAATGGTGGCGGCGTCTATTTATATCATTAACTTAATCTCCGGCTAACGATCTGTCCAACGGATCTTTGGGATTGCTCTACAAGATCTTTTAGGTGCAGGTGGAACTGTAGATATGGAAATTGAAAAGAAGACTCTCAAGACACTCTTAAGCTAGGAGATACGGTTGAGGCTTACTAGGCGAAGTTTCATCGAAGCGATCGTTGGCGGAGGCCTCACGGTATTTCTCTCAGGACTATTGCCGAGTTTCACTAGAGAGAAAGACTTGGTTAGGCCCCCGGGCGCAGTATCAGAGGATTACTTCAACTCTTTCTGCATTAGATGTGGCAAATGTGTAGAGGTCTGTCCAACCGGAGCAATAATCTTTGCAGATGTTACTGACGGAATTACGAAGGTCGGCACTCCGAAGATAGATGCCTTGAAGGGTCCATGTGAAGCGGTGAACGGTCGCTGCGAAGGTAACTTGAGGTGCGTCAACCAGTGCCCTACGAGCGCCTTAAGGTACGTAGAAGGCCGTGAGCTGAAGATCGGACATGCCTCTCTTGATGAGCCTCTCTGCATAGCTTGGACGAAAGGCGGCTGTCTGGTATGCTACGAAGTATGCCCTGTTCTTGGCGCTATAGTCTTGACGGATGATGGGAAACCGATCTTCAATCAAGAGATCTGCGTTGGATGTGGGCGATGTGTGTACGCGTGTCCAGCTGAACCCAAAGCTCTGATGCTGCTTCCGGAACGTAGGCGATTGAGACGATGGTAACGATGAGAAGATGGAGAGCCCTAGTTGCGAGAGGCGCTCTTCAAGTTTCGGTCATAGTTCTAATAGCGGTGGAACCGTGGTTTGGGCTTGCCAATGGATCTATATGCACGTTGACCATTGGAGGAATTACATTGTCTTGTCCGCTTGGTTTTCTTCAAGGCAGCGCAGGAGCTAGCACTATCCTCATCGGAATCATAGGGGCAATAGCCATCCCCATCTTGATCGCCCTCCTCGTAGGAAGAATATTCTGCGGCTGGATTTGTCCTGCCAGTCTGGGTTTCGAGCTATCTCGGAGCCTGCACATGTCAAGGAAACCTACGAGATTAACCGGAAGAAACCCTATTCAATTCTCAGGAGTCATATTGCTAGGAGCATTCTTGGTTTCTTCTGCATTGTTCCACTACCCGTTCTTCTGCATCTTCTGTCCTGTAGGAGTGATTTGTAGAAACGTAATTTCTTACACTCAATATGGCGCTTTAGGAATGGACATAATCTTCATTCCAGCTTTCATACTTTTTGAGGCTTTTTTCGCAAGATGGTGCCCAGAGATATGCCCTCTCGGAGCGATGACGACGATCTTCTCCAGATTTAGCTTTCTTAAACCTAAAGTAAATGAAGCAAGGTGTATCAAGTGTCAAATCTGCAACAGAGTTTGCCCTATGAGAGTTCAGGTGCTAGAAGGAAAGGACCTTAATTCATGCTCAAAATGCTTAAAGTGCAGTGAGAACTGTCCGACCGACGCGATAGACTGGAAGGTGGCCAAAAACCTCTCCAAGACAACGTTATGAAATAGGATCAGAAGGATGCCTCGAAATAAGGGCGACGGTGCTTCCGAATAGTTTCTCTGAATAATTCTTCAATTTCTTAAATCTTGAAGATTCCATAAGCTTTTAGACTTTGAGAAGTTGAGACATTTACCGCGAGCTTTCGAGTTGGATGTCGATCAGTATGGGAATATCTACCGGACCCGATGTCATCGCTTTGGGTGAGATTCTTGTCGAGATTATGCGTACCAAGAAGGATGTTCCTCACACAGAGGTAGGCGAGTATTCAGGTCCCTACCCGAGTGGAGCGCCAGCCATATTCATCGACGCTATTGCCAGACTCGGTGTTAAGTGCGGTTTCATCGGAGTGGTTGGAGACGACGACTTTGGGAGGCTACTCATTGACCGATTGAAGAACGACGGTGTTGAAACGGGATACATCAAGGCGAGAAGCGGATTCACAACTGGAACCACATTCGTAATGTACTATTCTTCAGGAATCAGAAAATTCATCTTTCACCTCCGACACGCTGCAGCTGGACAACTCTCGCCTGCAGATTTAGATCCAAACTATGTTTCCAAAGTGAAACTTGTCCATGTTATGGGTTCATCCCTTGCGGTAAGCGAGTCATCTCGAGACGCTTGCTATGAGGCAGTCACCATCGTAAAGAAAGCCGGAGGGATGGTCACTTTCGATCCTAACCTTCGACCTGAACTGCTCAATGTCGAAGAGATTCGAAAACTATGTGCGCCTATAATGCGTGTTTGCGACGTTGTGCTACCGAGTGGCGTCGAGGCTGAAGCATTGACTGGTTTCAAGGATCCAGTTGAGTCGGCAAAGGCACTATTGAACTTTGGAACAAAAGTGGCTGTTGTCAAACTTGGTCGCGACGGTGCGATAATCGCTACCAGAGATGAAACGATAAGAGAGCCTGCTTTCGAAGTGATCGAACTTGATCCCACGGGCGCGGGAGATGTCTATGATGGAGCATTCGTTGTTGGAATACTAGAGGGATGGCCGCTCAAGAGAACGGCGAGGTTCGCAAGCGCAGCCGGCGCTATCAAAGTTACCAAGTTTGGCCCGATGGAAGGACCGGGGTCCCGAAGAGAAGTTGAGGAATTCGCTTCGAGCCGCCAGCTGAAAGAATAGCCGAAAAACCTTAGCTACTAGACAGAAAACCTCCAGGTTCATACATACTTCTTTCTTCTCGGATATCCAGTTAGGCATTCAGGCGCTCACTGAAGCCTCTCTTCCAAGACATGCGTTGCCATAAATCCTAGCTCCGCGTTGTTATGACGCAAGCAGCTCTATATGTTACCCCCTCCCCCCTCAAGAGACCAAAGAAAATGGGTTGGGAGTGTGTCCCTGCGGCTCTGCTAGCATATGGTGCGGGAGGTGGGATTTGAACCCACGAAGGCCTACGCCATAGGGTCCTGAACCGTGGGCAGCATCCAAGCTTCTACCCCTTAGACCTGGCTCGGGTACTCCCGCAACCGAATC
>CAYOZM010000068.1:0-1602 GCA_964408475.1 uncultured Candidatus Bathyarchaeia archaeon
TGTGCAGGACCATATCCGCTTATAGCATCTGTCACCCACAGTCCGTCCTGCGCCACAGCCCCGATCAGTAGGCCGATCTTTTCGTCTGTGCTTTTGGTGTGCACCACAATCTTACGCAGAGCTTCATTTACAATGTTGACTCCGAACATGTTTGACGCCTCTTCTTTTAGGACGATTTTCTATCCTCACTACCCGGATTGAGAGTTTGCTTGCATATCTCCGGCATTCATGATATTTGTCGTTTTTGGAGGAAATTCAGTTTGACTAGCGTTTTTTGTGCAGTATTCATTTCAAAGCGTCTTGGCGATTAGTTTTGTCACTTAAGAATTGACATGAGCATTTCTTGACGAAAGCATTTCACCAAAAATATCGGTATATCCTAGCGCAATCTGAGACGGTCTTCACAGCTTCATTCTTTGAAAGTAGATATTGAGGTCGTTTTCCGACCATTCGAAGGTGGGAACGTTTCTTCTTAGTTTCTTGAATCTTTCGCTGAGCGCATGAGCCACTACCGGTAAAGCTACTGTGGCGTCAGAATGGCAAGTTACCTTCGGAGCATTTCGGCTGATCTTCCCCCAGCTCTGGGCTTCTTCGAATGTGCAGCCGCTCAAACCTCCCCATACAGGTATATCCGTGGTTATCTGTATGGCATAGTTGTGGCTCTTGTTATGTCGAGTTTGATAGCTCGCTATCACCGCTGTTTGTTGAATGAAGTTCTTTGGAGTGCCTCCGCCGATGAATATGACTCCTGTTAGTTTAGACTTCTCTGTTATTCGAGAAGTTTCATCGATGTCCTTGATCTCGTTAACGACTATCCTCCTACCTCTTCTTCTATTCGCGAACATTATTGAAAATCCGAGCGAGCTGTCGCAAAGAGCTGGAGAGAATATCGGTACTCCAGCCTTGAAAGCGTTTACAAGAATCGAATCTTTCTCTCTGCCTTTTTCACTCAGTATCTTACCGAGCAGATAGAGGACCCCCCTCGTCGAGTATGGAAAATCATCGATTAAGTTAGCGCAGAACTCCTTCTCTATCCAATTGTCTACTGCGTAAAATCTCCTCTCGTTTGCGAGGATATCGTATATTCGATCTATTCTATTTTTTCTAAGTTTCACATCGTTCAGCGAGTCTGATCCGATATAGTGTTTTCCTCCCAATGCTTCGAAACAATCATGATAGAGATTAGCCCCAGTCGTTACCAATGCATCGATCATTCTACGCTTTATGAAGTAGGAGACTATCCGCCTCATCCCTGCCGGGACCATCGCGCCCGCCAAACCGAGCCAGATGACGATGTTTCTCTTCTTCAGCATCTTTGACCAGATATCAACGGCCTCTGAGAGTCTTCTCCCTTGAAATCCAATGAAGCTCATTTCTTCAACAAGTTCATCGATCTTCTTGTCTGGCCAAACCTCGATGGGAATGGTTGGGTATTTTAGAATCTTGTCTTTTGCCATTCTTCTTCCATCATATGTTATTGAGTTTAGAATAAAAATCTGATACACGCTCTCGAAAACGGCCGAAACGTTTGATCTGATTCGATTTCATGCTTTCCGGTAGTTAAGTGATCGTGTTGAGCGCTTTGAAGATTTCTTCATTGGC
>CAYOZM010000068.1:1702-5112 GCA_964408475.1 uncultured Candidatus Bathyarchaeia archaeon
CTTGTCCTACAGTTGCTTGTTGTTGTTCGGAGTTGTTATCCCTGCAACTTCTGGCAACTGATTAATGGCTTCGGAACTTTGGTTTTCCTGTTCCAACTCCTGCAACCAGTGCAACGTCGTAATATAATTAGGCACTACGGAACGAAGCTAAGATGTCTTGATCGTTGTCGCTTCGAGGAAAATTTAAATATATCGCGATATATCTTATCTGCCCTTCCGGCGACATACAATGTTTCCGAACGCATTCGATAGGTTCGGCTTTGTTAGGAGACTTGGACGTTTGATAGAAAGAGGAGATCTGAAGTTTCTGATGCTTGAGGTTTTGAAAGATAGACCAATGCATGGATACGAGATCATGAAATGCGTCGGAGAGAAGTTTTCAGGACTCTACATTCCGAGCCCCGGAGTTGTTTACCCAACTCTGGAACTTCTTGAAGATTTGGGTTATGTCAAGTCAACTCGTAAGAACGGGAAGAAGGTGTATTCAGTGACCTATGCAGGTCGAAGGGCTTTGAACGAAAAAGGAAAAGTTTTGAAACGAATCATGGAGGGAAAGGAGTACAATTTCTGCTTCAGGAAGTTTACCTTTGGAAAGAATCTTGCAGATCTTGCCAAACTGATTTTCAGGAACTATGAGGACTTGACGCCTAACAAGATCGATGAGATTAAGAAGGTTGTGGACGAGGCGAGACTGAAGATTCAAAGAATAGTCTTCGATTGAATATCGGTTTCGGTGAAGTGGAATGAATGAACGAGATTTGAGTGGTAAAGACGATATTATTGAAGTCCAGAATCTAACAAAGATCTTCAACGGCTCTGTTAGAGCGGTGGATGGAATCACTTTCAACGTGAAGGCTGGCGAAATACTTGGTTTCCTCGGTCCGAATGGCGCCGGCAAGACTACTACGATCTTGATGCTCTGTACGCTTCTAAAGCCGACTGAAGGAACGGCTAGGCTTTGCAGATATGACATAGTACGTGAACCGGACAAGGTTAGAAGCTGTATTGGTTATGCGCCTCAAGACATTTCTGTTGATGAAGATCTAACAGGTCTCGAGAACTTGAAGCTTCATGCCACTCTCTATCATATGCCGGGAGACTTGGCGGAAGAGAGAATTGCGGAAGTTCTTCAGCTTGTTGAGTTGGAAGATGCAAAAGATAGGCTGGTGGAGACCTACTCCGGCGGGATGAGGAAGCGATTAGAAATAGCTGAAGGGCTACTTCACAGGCCGAGAGTCTTGTTCCTTGATGAGCCGACTTTAGGGCTCGATCTTCAAACAAGAGCTCACATCTGGGAGTATATCAAGCGACTGAATAATGAATACGGTGTGACTATCTTTTTGACGACGCATTATATGGAGGAAGCAGATCTGCTTTGCGATAGAATAGCTATAATGGATTACGGCAGGATCGTTTGTATTGGAACTGGTTCGGAGTTGAAGGATCAAATAGGTGGAGACGTTATCGAGGTTAAACTTTCTGAAACTTCTCCTGCGACGGAGCAGGTAGTGAAGGCTTTGAAAGAGCAGTCTTTCGTTAGGAACGTTGTGGTTTCTCCTGACAAATTCAGTCTTAATGTCTTCGTGGATAGAGGAGAAACTGCCACGCCGAAGCTTGCTGGATTTCTATCCGAGGCCAAATTGATCACGAATTCCATCTCGATGTTACGCCCAAGCTTGGACGATGTCTTTCTGAAATACACTGGCAGACGGATCCGTGAGGATAAGGCATCTCCGGAAGAGTTTTGGCGTATGAGGCGTGCACTCGGGAGGGCTCGAGCATGATTGCTGAAATAGTTGCTATATCAAATCGTGAGTTGAAGCATTGGTACAGAACTCGAACTGCTGTCTTCATGTCTCTTATTCAGCCTCTCATTTGGCTTGGTCTCTTCGGAAACACTTTGGGTAATGCGCCAACTCCTTTCCTAGCGGTCTTGGGAGCACCGAACTACCTAAGTTTCATGACTCCGGGAATAGTTACAATGACTATGCTATTCGGCGGAACATTCGCTGGCATGTCCGTTATATGGGACAAGAGATTTGGGTACTTGAATAAACTATTAGTCGCGCCTATCCCTAGGACACCGATCGTGCTTGGGAAGATGATTTCAGCTACAATCAGAGGGATGATCCAAGGTTTGATTGTCTTAGCGATAGCTATTGCTCTCGGCGTTACTGTCCAAACAGGGATTATTGGGATAGTTCTTATAATGCTAATTACAGGACTTTTCGCACTAAGTCTCGCGAGCGTCTCTATTGCTGCTGCTACAAGCATGAAGACTCATGAAACCTTCTTTGCTTTCATCAACTTGATCAATCTGCCTCTGATGTTCATGAGCAATGCCCTTTTTCCAACAGCCTTCATGCCCAACTGGATGAAGTCGGTTGCCAGCGTCAACCCTTTCAGCTTCTGCGTCGACGCCGTAAGAATACTGACGACTGGAAGCCTAGATTGGGGTAGAATGCTCTTTGATCTCGAGGCGCTTCTAATCTTCACTATCATAACTACTTCTATTGGAATTATTGTGTTCAGAAGAATCACCAAATAGCGTTGACGAGGAACAGTAAAATACTCTTCGCTTTGAGAATATTGCTAATTCAGACGGGGGCTACTTTACGAGAAAGGTTACTATGCCAAAACTCGGGGAAACAATGACGAAGGGTAAGATAGTGAAGTGGCTTAAGAAAGAGGGCGACGCTGTGAAAGAAGGTGAGCCGATTTTCGAGGTTGAAACCGAGAAGGCCGTGTTCGAGGTTACTGCTCCAATCGATGGCACAATTCGAAAAATTGTCGCTTTCGAGGGAGATGATGTTCCAGTCGAGCGAGCGATCGCTTTCATCGAGGGGTCGCGCTAAGCCTCCATGAATATTCTCCTGCATTGAATGAGCTTCGGACGAGAGGTCCTGAAGCTACATATGCGAAACCGAGGCTTAACCCGATCTCTTGATACTCTTTAAACTTCTCAGGCTTAACATACTCTTCGACTTTCAGTTGCCTCTCGGAAGGCTGTAGGTACTGTCCTAATGTCAGTATATCGCAATTGACAGACCGCAAGTCTTTCATGACGCCCAGTATCTCCTGCTCGCGTTCTCCCAAACCCAGCATCAATCCTGATTTAGTCAAAATCGCACGGTTGAGTACTTTGATCATCTTCAACAGTTTGAGAGATCGTTGGTAGGATGCGCCCGGCCGCACTTGAGGGTAGAGCCTCGGCACAGTTTCAAGGTTATGTCCAAGAATATCTGGATTGGTCTCAACTACCTTCTCCAAGGCTTCAGATGAGCCTTTGAAGTCTGGAATGAGCAATTCAATTCGCGTATCCGGATTTAGAGTCCTAATCCTTCCAACAGTGGAAGCGAATTGTCCAGCTCCGAAGTCTTTCAGATCGTCTCGAGTAACTGACGTTACTA
>CAYOZM010000069.1:0-5042 GCA_964408475.1 uncultured Candidatus Bathyarchaeia archaeon
AGTCTCGTCGGGTACCTCTTCTCTTCGAATCTATCTTGATCCCAACCATGCCCTGCAATCCAAGAGCCTTTGGCTGATGAGCTGACCCTTCTGTTGAGTCTTCTCTTCAGTTCGCCTATCGATTTGGCGTTCCTGAGGTCGATCCACTTCTTCTGGAGTCCGTATTTCACGAGGTGGACATGGCAGTCTATAAGCCCAGGAAGTACTGTCTTTCCTTTCAAGTCGAGTACGAAAGTATCTTTCCCAATGGTTTTCTTCACTTCACGATTGCTTCCAACGACTAAGAACCTTCCGTTTATGGTCGACAAGGATTCAGCCTTAGGGTTTGACGGATTAACGGTAATGATATTTCCATCGCAGATAGCCAGTTCGGCGCATCTTGGCATGTCACGGTCACCACTCTTAGAACCTGTTTGTATGTAGCTCCAAGAATTTATGATTGTTTTGAAACTCGATTATCGCACAGCTGTTGGCTTGATATTTCAGGAGAACCTCGACATTTTCTGAAACTTTCGTTTAAAGATGATGAAGAAGTTGAATTGAGGATTGACAAGAAACTGACGGCCTTCGCGCATACATTGTACTGTCAAATTGGGAAACCTCCTTTTTCAATGGCGAAAAATTCTTGAAAAGGTTTTATGACTGAAACGCCAGAAGACGTTGACAACCCGAAGATGGTAGATTCTGATTCGTATCGACGCAGAGTCAGGGATCTCCATCTCTGTGATTAAGCTTTGCAGGCTATTAGGAGGTGAGTCGTTTGGGATACAAGATGATTAAGAATTGGGAGAGAGAGCCAAAGGAGCCGTTACGAGAAAAGATCAGCGGAATGCTCGGTCACAAAACGCCTTTGAAGGAGAAGATCGCTATGTGCACATACCGCTTGAAGACTCAGAAGGCCAAGATAGCTGAATCAAGTGCAAGGATGGAGCAGCGTGACAGAGATTTCTTCAATAAGTGTGTCGCAGCGCAGATGGCGAAAGATTCCGCGCGCGCAGCCATGTATGCCAACGAGTGCGCGGAGGTGCGAAAGATGGCCAAGACAACTCTACGATGTGAGCTTGCTCTCGAACAGATAACTCTAAGACTGGAGACGGTCGAACAATTCGGCGATCTAGCTACTACGATGGGACCTGTGGTCGGCGTGGTACAAGCGATAAAGAATCAGATTCAAGGCATCATGCCTCAAGTCTCCTATGAGCTTGGCATGATAGGTGAAACCTTGAACGGCATGGTGATCGAGGTTGGTGAAGCCACGGGCACAGGCTACGATATCTCAGCCTCCAGCGGGGAGGCTCAGAAGATATTGACCGAAGCGAACGCTATAGCGGAGCAGAGAATGAAAGAGAGATTCCCCGAGCTACCTGCAGCAGCACCGGCTGTTCCAACAGCGCCATCAGAGCAGACAGGCCTACCGCGATAGAGGAACCGAATTGGCGCCGATATCGATATACACAGAATCTTCCATTTCTAAAAGTCTTTTCTACTTGCATCAACCCAGACAAAGTGTATTTTCTTTTCCAAATCAGTGTCGTCACTAGGGATGTTCCTCAGCTTTATTGCCAAGCAGCTTCTCTATCCCCTGCAATCTCTTGACAATCTTCATTCTTTGGCTATCATAACTTCAGTGGCCTTCACAATGGCTTCGACAACGTCTCCCGGCTTAATGTCGAGCTCCTCTACCGCTTCCTTTGTGATAACTGCGGTTATTGTTGCCGGCACTTTCACCTCTATCTTGACGCTCGTCGTTACTGCTCCTTTCTCAACATTCTTCACTACACCTTTCAATCTGTTTCTAGCGCTTAACCTCAAGCCTACCGCCTCCCAAGACTCTGGATCATTTAATACACGAGTAACATAGGTTCGGACTCGCTCATATTGCTTCAACAAGGCTCTTCCTGCTTCAGTGAGTTCAGCTCCACCACCGCCGCTCTTCCCTCCCCGTCGGGTTCTAATGACAGGCATGCCTATGGCCCGTTCCATTTCAGCGATTTGATCCCACGCATATTTGTATGATACCTTCGCTCGTTTTGCTCCAGCTGTTAGGCTCTTGCATTCATCGACAGCTCGTAGAATCTCGACGCCACCCTCTCCGATTGCGTGCTTTCCATCCGATTCGAGCCAAACCTTGAATGAAGGCATCAAGGAGGGTTTGGGAGAAACCATTAGTGGCAAGTCCTTACTCAATTAGTTGTCGTTATGTTTATAAGAATATTACGACGACATATACGGACAAACATAACGGCGCGTCAATATGAACAAGCACACAAGAATCTTATTTTTCTTTGCTCTTCTAGTGCTGGCGGTAGTGATTTTCTCAGTTTTCAGCTTCTCTCAAAGCCTGCGGCAGCGAAATTTAGTTTTGGCTACAACTACAAGCACATACGACTCTGGACTCCTAAGCCACATTATTCCTGTCTTCGAGAAGCAACACAACATTAAGGTGAATATCATCTCAAAAGGCACCGGAGAGTCTATTGAAATTGCAAAACGCGGCGATGCTGATCTAGTCCTTGTTCATTCGAGAAAACTTGAGGAGCAGTTCGTGAAAGATGGGTATGGTGTACATAGGATCGGTGTCATGTATAACGACTTCATTATCATTGGCCCCAGCGCTGATCCCGCAGGAATTGCGGGAGGATCAAATGCAACTCTCGCATTTGAACAGATCGCCAAGGCAGGAGCTGAAGGAAAAGCGGTCTTCATCTCTAGAGCTGATAAATCTGGCACCAACATGGTGGAACTGAACATTTGGAACACCATTGGCTTGCAGCCTTCCAACAAGACCAACGCGTGGTACACGGAGGCGGGTGCTGGAATGGGTGCTGTCTTACGTATGACGAACGAGAAGAATGCCTATACGCTCACTGATAGAGCGACTTGGCTCTCTTTCAGATCTAAACTTCCTCATTTGACCCTGCTGGTGGAGAAGGATCGTATCCTACTCAATCCCTACGCTTTGATTCTCGTCAATCCCGAGAAGTATCCGCAGAGAAACATCAAGATGGCTGTAGCTCTAGTGAAGTTCATGATTTCTGAGCAAGGGCAGCGACTTATCGAGAGCTTTAGGAAAGAAAATGAGGCGCTCTTCTTCCCGATCGCCAGAGACTTCCAGTTAGCGCATGAACTGGGATTTCCAAACCAGGAGTACGAGGTTGAGTGGTACGACTCCCAAGGGATCAAATCTAGCTTCGTCGGATGGATTGCATTGTCATCGGTTGTCACGCATGAATCTGGGTTGAAAGCCAATTTCGAGAAGTTCGGACTTGAATCTAATTCTTGAGGGTCTTCTCAAAGCCTTCTGGCTAATCGTTTCGTTCGACCGTGAAGTCTACGAGATAATGTTTCTGTCGCTAAGGGTCTCGGGTGTCGCGGTCTTGATCGGTGCTCTCCTAGGCGTGCCTTCAGGCGCTACAGTCGGACTAAAGGAGTTCCTTGGGAAACGCTTCTTGGTGAGCATCGTTAACACATTTATGGGGCTGCCTCCTGTCGTTGTAGGGCTTCTCGTCTACTTGCTACTTTCGACATCAGGTCCCTTGGGTGTGTTTCAGCTTCTTTACACACCTGAGGCTATGATAATTGCTCAGTTGATTATGGTGATACCGATCGTTATGGGCGTTACAATATCATCTGTAAGCTCTGTGAGTAAAGGGATTAGGGAGAAGGCTTTGTCGCTTGGAGCTACAAATTGGCAAATGACTTTGAAAGTCTTGAAGGAAGCGAGGTTAGGAATATTGACGGCTCTTATCGTTTCTTTCGGAGCGGCCATCTCAGAGGTCGGTGCTGTGATGATCGTTGGCGGGAACATAAGATGGGCTACGAGAGTCTTGACCACCGCCATCGTATTTGAGACCGAACTCGGAGAATTCGGCCTAGCAATAGCGCTTGGATCGATCCTGCTGCTTCTAGCATTCATGATCAACTGGGTTTTGACATACTTACAGTGGAGCGGGTTGAGAAGATGACGCCACTAATAGAGACGCTTGATCTAAGCAAATCCTACGACCAAGCTGAAGCGTTGAAGAACATCAATATGAAGGTTGATAGAGGCGAAGTTCTCGCGGTCGTCGGACCCAGTGGGAGTGGAAAGACTACTCTACTTCGGTTGATGAATCTTCTAGAGATGCCGACAGCAGGCAAGATCTTCTTCGATGGTAGGGATACCGCTTGCTCGGATGCTGATAGGGTGGCTTTGCGTAGAAGGATGGGCATGGTCTTTCAGCAAGCAGTCTTGTTTAATGAGACTGTCTACGAGAACGTTGCGTACCCACTGAAGATCAGAGCTTTCTCTGAAAGGAAAAGGGATTTCAATGTGAGAGATACGCTGAAGCTTGTAGGTCTCTCTGGGTTTGAGAAGAAGCGAGCTACAGCTTTGTCAGGGGGAGAGGCTCAAAGAGTGGCCTTGGCGCAAGCGATGGTATTCGAGCCTGAACTGCTTCTATTGGATGAGCCTACTGTCAACCTTGACCCGAGAAATGTGTCGATCATAGAAAGCGTTATCCTAAAGGTCAATCGCGAACGAGGAACAACGATCTTAATTTCAACTCACAATATGCTTCAAGCTGAACAACTCGCAGCCAGAGTAGCCGTTCTTCGTGACGGTGAACTCGCTGAAATCGGGGATGCCAAGGAGATCTTCAGAAAGCCTTCTGACTTCTTAGCTAGCTTTGGACGGGTTCTCAATGTATTCACTGGGCGATGTCAACTTGGCCCGGAGGGCACGGCCATAATCGATATTGGTGGAGGTGTCAAGATAGAGGCTCTAACGACGAAGATAGGAAGCATAACCGTATTCATCAGACCTGAGGAGATCATCGTTTCTAAGAGCCCGATTGTCTCAAGCGCTAGAAACATGCTGAAAGGAAAAGTCGAAGAAATTCTTGATCTTGATCAGTCGGTGCAGCTGAAGGTGGATGCTGGGAGGCTGTTCACAGTCAACATTACTAAGCGGTCATTCCAAGAGATGAAGATCGACCTAGGCTCAGACATATGCCTAAGCTTCAAAGCATCTTCAGTCTACGTCATGTGAAGATCGACTGAGC
>CAYOZM010000070.1:0-5019 GCA_964408475.1 uncultured Candidatus Bathyarchaeia archaeon
GCCTTCTAGCGCCATGATCTTTATTATCTTCTTTAGTAAAGGTCCCCCCTTTGCTTTTCCAAGGTCTTCCGCCAGGACATAGTTAGCATAGAGATATACGGAACCAGCTGGCGCAGCGATTAAACGATCAAATACCTCGTCTAGACGCGCTTTCCCATCCCAAGCTTGTGCAAGCATTATGATATAGTACGGATGCCCGCCAACCAGAGCTACTGCTTCCTCAGCACTCGTTTCAATTGATTTCTCGTCCAAGCCTAAATCTCTTTTTTCTACGACGACACTGAATAATTTCACAGCGTCATCTTTCTTCAATTCACCAACAGATTCTGAGACAAAGTGTTGAAAGAGTGGAGACTCTTCTTTCTCCAGTATATCCCTAAGCATATGGACCCTTGAGCCACTTATGATATGGCACACATTCCCTCGTCTCTGTAATACACCTCTGTAAAGATCAAGTATGTTCCTCAGACCTTTGTACTGATTAAGCCTCATCAAGTCCTGAAATTCGTCAAGAATCAAGACAACTCTTTTCTTTGATTTGTCCGCGATTACGTCGGCGGTCTTGAACACTGATCTAAACAGCTTTGCATAGTCAGCGCCTCCCTTGCCCTCGAAGCGCATCTTCGGAACAACTGTACCATCAGGAGAAATTTCAACACCTACTTCATCTATTGATGATATTATATCTGTGATCTTCTGCAGCACGACTTTCTTTAGTTCAGAAGCCTTCAGTGCCGCCCTCCGTACTAGGCTTAGGTGTCTGCTGTACGCATAGAATATTTCACCTTGTAAGTCGATAAGAAAGGATTCAGGGTCGGTGAGTCTCTCCCTAACATCATAGTATGCTACGATCAGACCTTTCCCTTCCAGCTCTTCCTTTACCTTGAGCAGGATTGAAGTCTTGCCTATGCGCCTGTAACCCAAGAGCGCGTAGGTAGGATTAATTTTCACGTTCAGAAGATCCCTGAGCAATTTACCGACGATCTCCTCCCTGTTAACCAACATCTCGGGAGGCACCGGTCTACCTATGAACATATGCGGAAACACATCTAGTTGATTAAATCACTTGCTTTATAAAGTGTTTGCTTTAGATAGAGTTTTCTCGATTCTTCTTGCAGCTGGTTGCCGCAATGCTCAACGTCCAAGCGTTCGGAGACGACGATTTGGGTACTGGAGCAAGCCTCGTCGCTGAGGGAAAAGCGGCCTTCAATTAGCGTGGTGATGCTCAACCTCTGCCACCAAGCGTAGTCCCAGGCCCATTTGATCGGATGAGTGCGCAGAATATAGCGGATAGAGCTTTCTGGGACACTCTACTCTGAATCAGGAATCCTCCTCTTTCCTTTTTTTCTGTTATGCACGTTCACCCGATTGCCTACAGTAGTTTTTCATTTTCAATAGACCGATAAACAGGGAAGCCTAACAGTTTTTTTGATGCTTGAGTCTTCATATTAGCAAGACTGGTGCTCATAATGGATACCTTCGAAGCTATCTATGGAAGACGCAGTATACGCGCATTTGTGAATAGAGAAGTGACTCAGACGCAGTTGATGAAGATTCTTGATGCTGGAAGGCAGGCGCCTTCAGCTGGAAACCTCCAGCCATGGGAGCTTGTGGTCGTTCGCGACAGTGAAAGGAAGATGGCGTTGGCTGAAGCCGCTTTCGGACAATACTTCATCGCAGAAGCGCCAGTCGTCGTAGTCATCTGTGCGCACCCTGCGAGATCAGCCAGACGTTATGGACGCCGAGGAATCGATCTCTACTGTCTTCAAGATACTGCGGCATTCATACAAAACATGTTACTAGCGTCATGCGCGATCGGGTTAGGTTCATGCTGGGTAGGCGCTTTCGATGAAGCAAAAGCGGCTGAGGCTATTGAAGCACCGAATGACGTCAGGCCTGTAGCGATCATCCCGATCGGGTATCCAGCTGAATCTCCATCGGCTCCGCCTAGGAGAAGCTTGGAAGATATCGTTCATGAAGAAAGATTTTGACAGGCTCACAAACTTAATTGGATGATGAAGTCTAGGCTATTACTGGGATGACGCTTGAGGTACGATATCATCGTCGATGTCTACGAGAAGGTCGAGGCAACGACGAAGAGGCTTGAGATGACCGACCTGCTTGTGAATCTTCTTAAGGAGACGCCGAGGGAAGTCATAGACAAGGTCGTTTACCTGACTCAAGGGAAACTCTATCCAGACTATATTGGCGTCGAGCTTGGAGTAGCAGAGAAGTTAGCTCTGAAAGCGATCGCTACTGTAACAGGCCAACCGGAGGAGCAAGTCGAAAATCACTACAAGAAGACTGGAGACCTCGGCGAAACGGCTGAAAAGCTGCTGGCTAGAAAAACTCAACTCGCCCTATTCCAGAAGCCTCTCACTGTGGAGGCAGTTTATGACGCTTTCGATAAGATAGCCCATGCATCGGGTCCAGGCTCAATAGACGTGAAGATCAAACTGCTATGCAGTCTCCTCAATGATGCTACGCCGAAGGAAGCGAAATACATTCTGAGAATGGCTTTGGGAAAACTGAGACTTGGCGTAGCTGATATGACGATCCTAGACTCTCTAGCAATAGCTTACGCTGGAGGGAAGGAGGCTCGCGAGGATCTTGAGAGAGCTTACAATCTCTCATCCGATCTCGGATACGTCGCGAGGACTGTAGCTCATGAAGGTATACAAGGAATAAGAAGGTTCAAGGTAACTGTCGGAAAGCCTATCAGGCCGATGCTTGCTGAACGTCTATCAAGCGCAGCCGAGATCCTTGAAAAGCTTGGAGGTAGAGGTTCTGTTGAGTACAAGTACGATGGTCTGCGGCTGCAAGCTCACATATCAACGAATCAGATTACTCTCTTCTCTAGAAGGCTGGAGAATGTGACGAGTCAGTTTCCAGATGCTGCTCAGCTAATAAGGGGGAGCGTAAAGGTGAAGGATGCTATTATTGAGGGAGAATGCGTCGCCCTAGACCCTGACACTGGCGATATGCAGCCATTCCAGATGATCTCCCAGAGGAGAGGGCGAAAGTATGAGATCGAGAAGATGGCTGAGGAGATACCGGTCGGCGTCTTCCTCTTCGATCTCCTCTACGTCAAAGGTAAGGACTACACTCTCAGGCCCTATCTAGAAAGAAGGAAGGAACTATCAAAAATAGCCACTGAGAGTGAAAGGGTAAAGATAGCTCAACAGTTGATCACCGACAAGCCTGACGAGCTCGACCGCTACATGGATCAGGCCGTCTCTGAAGGCTGCGAGGGACTGATGGTGAAGTCTGTGGGGCCTGACTCCGTATATAAGGCGGGAGCGCGAGGCTGGACATGGATCAAGTACAAGAGAGAATACAAGTCTGAGATGACCGACACGGTCGACTTAGTTGTTGTTGGAGCATTTTACGGTCGAGGGAGACGCGCTGGGACCTATGGCGCGCTATTACTTGCAGCTTATGATGAGGATCGAGATGTCTTTCGAACTGTCTGTAAGTGCGGCTCAGGATTCACGGACAAAGATTTAGCTGAGCTACCGAAGATGCTCAAGCCATACGAGATCAAGCATAAGCATGCTAGAATCGACTCAAAGTTGAATGCAGATGTCTGGTTCAGCCCGAGCTTGGTTCTAGAAGTCATAGGAGCTGAAATAACTCTAAGCCCTATTCATACGACATGCTTGAATGCTATTAGACAAGGAAGCGGCTTAGCAATCCGGTTCCCGAGATTCACCGGTAACTATAGGAGCGATAAGGCACCTGAAGATGGAACTACAACAAAAGAGATAATGGAGATGTATGAAAGCCAGCTAAAGAAGATATCCAAAGAGACCTGATCTCTTCAGCTCTGACGGTAGCTCTAAGAACTCACAAGGCGTTGGGCTTAAGACGTGTCCGTTTCCGCTTACGATGACCTCCAGAAACCTTCCCGGCGACAACTCCCCTATTCGTTGAGATGGAAGAGCAGGCGTTGTCAAAGGGGAGTCTTAAGGAGACTTGCGCTTCTATGAAGCTTCACAGTCGATTTGCGGTGTGAGTTCAAATGGATGTGATCTCGAAGATTGGAATTCTTGGAGTCCCATACAACGTAGGCTGGAGGAACGAGGGAATAGATAAAGGGCCTGAAGCTCTAAGGGATGCTGGACTGGCTGAACGATTGAGAAAAGTTGCTCGCGTGGTCGAAGATCTTGGTGATATCCGAGCAGATCTTCCGCCTTATGACGACTCGAATCCGAAGCTCCTCAATCCTCAGCAAGTTATAGCGTTATGTAAAGTCTTGGCTTCAACAGTTGAGAGGATCTGTCAAGATAGTTATTTTCCATTGATCCTGGGAGGAGAGGACAGTGTCTTGATGGGAATAGTCGAGGGTCTTAAAAGAGGCCTGAGGAAACGAATAGGCTTGATCTATCTTGACGCCCACGGAGATTTCAATACACCCGAGACTACCCCTTCAGGGCTTATCGGCGGAATGGACGTCGCTATTGTCGCTGGTCGAGGCTCAGAGATACTTACAAAGATGTTCGGTTATACTCCACAACTGCCAGAAGGGAACATAGTTCTTTACGGTGTGAGAGATCTCGACCCGCCTGAAAAGATCGCTCTCGAAGGTTCGCAAGTTCATGTTTATCCTCGAGCGAAAATACGTGAGCTGGGCGCTGAAGCCGTTATGAATAATGCTCTCGAGAGGCTTGAAGCCGCGTGCGATCAGGTTTACATTCACGTGGATCTCGATGTTTTGGATGAAAGCGCCATGAAGGCCCAGATTCTGCCTGTTCCAGATGGGCTGTCGCTTTCCGAATTCACTAGAGCTATCCGTACGGTAATAGCGACAGGGAAGCTTACAGGACTTGCTATAATGGTCTTCAACCCGCTCAAAGACCGAGAAGGTCTTGAAGCAAACAAAACCACGAGATTGATCGCGGAGGCGTTGAGTCCGGAATGAGTTTGATGTCGAGTCTAGAGCGTTCTTCACCTTCGAGAATCAAGTTTTCAGAGACAGTAGGGAAACTAGCAAGAGTACAAGACCTACCATCGCTACAA
>CAYOZM010000071.1:0-5005 GCA_964408475.1 uncultured Candidatus Bathyarchaeia archaeon
AGTCGATGTACGCAATCTTAAGCACATGTTCGAGCTAGCCTTGCAGAACTTGAATTGATTCTTAAGATAAGAGATCATGTGCGTGATATGAGATGAAAAGGGACCATAACCTGTTTTAATCGCTATCATTCAGCTAAGTATCTGTTTAGATATTCTCTGTGTATGCTGAATGTTTTTCTGAGGCTTCTACTGAGGCCATCTTGGATCTTCTGAAGCTCGTTATATATTGCGACATTAGCGGGCTTGGGAGATGCTAAAGTCTTTTCGTCAACTTCAACGTAGCGGTTAGTTATCTCCTGAATGCTCGTTTTCTCTCCAATATAGTTGCGGTAGGTCCAGAGAGCCTGCAAAGCCGCACCGTAGGCCGCGCCTTCATCTATCTTCAAACAGACAACCTCTGCATCGAAGATGTCGGCTGCTATCTGTCGCCAAGCCTTGTTTTGCGAGCCGCCTCCGGTTAGTCTTATCTGCGTAGGTTTGATGCCCAAATCCTTCATCCTGTTCATTCCGTAGTTCATCCCCATCGTTACGCCTTCCATCGCTGCTCGGGCGAAATGAGACTTCCTGAATGTTCTGCTGTTCAATCCGTAGAAGACTCCTGTTCCGTCTGGAACATTGGGCGTCCTCTCGCCCTCGAAGTAGGGTAGAAGAATCAAGCCGTCTGAACCTGGAGGTGCCTGGTTGAGAGCCTCTGTCAACTCGTCATGGGATAGGTCAAATAGGTTCCTCACGAACTCCGTCGCAACCGTGACGTTCATCGTGCAGAGTAGAGGCAGCCAACCGTTGGTGGAGTCGCAGAAAGCGGCGATCTCTCCTTCCGGATCAACTACTGGGATGTCAGAGTATGCGTAAATGGTGCCGGAGGTTCCGAAGCTCGCTGTCACTATTCCCTTCCGGGTGTTCCCGGTTCCTATGGCGCCCATCATATTGTCGCCTCCACCAGCGCTTATCAGAACATCTTCACGGAACCCGAAAATATTGGCGATCTCCTTTCTGATAGTGCCAGCCGGCTTATCAGAGCTCTGCAAGGGCGGGAGCTTCTCCGCCAAGTTTGAGTCGATGGCTTCCAAGATCTCTTTGCACCATCTTCTAGTTCGAATGTTCATTAGGGCTGTTCCTGAAGCGTCGCCGTACTCCATCACCTTTCTTCCAGTCAAGTAGAAGTTCAAGTAGTCGTGCGGAAGGAGGATCGTCTCGAGTCTCTTATAATTCTCTGGTTCGTGTTGCTTAAGCCAGAGAACCTTGGAAGCTGTGAAACCCGGAGGGATTGTAAGCCCCAAAAGTTCTATGACCGCTTTCTTACCGCCGAGTTTTCTGGTCAGGTATTCGCACTCCTCAATCGTACTTGTATCGTTCCAGAGTTTAACAGGTCTGATAACATTTCCACGCTCATCTAAGGGGACCAGCCCATGTTGTTGTCCAGAGACCCCAACAGCTTTCACATCTCTCGAATCGATCTTTGCTTCCTTTAGAGATCTCTTAATAGTATCGTGCAATGCATCAATCCAGACAGCAGAATCCTGCTCCTTGTGGCCAGGCGGTAATCCTTCTATAAGGCCGTATCCCTTCGTCGCCTTTCCTACAACCTGACCGGAGTCACCATTCACGATAATGACTTTCGTACTCTGCGTGCCATTATCTATTCCTATGAAATAATCCGTCTTAACCATCCTTTCAACTTCTCCCTGGATTGCAGATTATGACTTACCTGTTCCATCTTATTTTATCTTGTATGAAGATGCTTATCTTACAGCGATGCAGGGCTTGGTTTAGCTTTCTCCACCCTTTATTAATTCGGCTACGTTTTTTGCGGCAGCTCGAACGAAGTTTATACACTTCTCAAGTCTAATCGTCTTGCTCCTTTCTCTTCCTTCTGGAGTTGTGAGGTCGAGCTTGATCAAGTCATAGCATATAGGGCTGCCGAATTCCTTCTCGAATCTTTTGAAAAGTTCTAAAGCCTTTTCATACGATTCTTCTCTCTTCTCTGCGTCTTCTGCTTTAGATCGACCGAGTTTCAGCCCAATCGCGATGACTCCGCCTGTTAATGCTCCGCAGACGGACCCTCTCCTCCCGATTCCGCCGCCAAAAGGTGTCGCAATCTTAGGGATCAACTCGCTTCTCATCCCAATTGATTCCGCCAAGCTAGTCAAAACGGACTCGGCGCAGTTAAAGCCGGCTTTGAAGTATTCAGCAGCTCTATCTGAAACTGCCTCAACATATCTCGCTTCACTCAAAGTGACCTTACTCCTCTATTTCCAATTTGATCGTCTCGATTTATAATGGATCATTGTTGGTCGCCCAAATCAGTTCTCGGGGCAGCGGATCCTATAGCGGGGCTTCAAACCCCTTCAATCTTAATGGTTTTTGCTGGATAAGCGCAGAATTTGAGGACTGGGCATATAGGGCAGAGCGGCTTCCTGGCTCTACAGATTGTCCTCCCGAATCTGATTAAGGCTAAGTGAGTTCTTCCCCTCTTCTCCGAGTTTACAAGACTTTCGAGAGCGCTTCTAATCTCTTCATACTCGGCCTTCTCATTTACGAAGCCGATCCTTTTCGCAATTCTAGCAATGTGGGTATCGACGGGAAGAACTTCTCTATCAGCGACGAAGGCCAGGAGAACATCCGCAGTCTTAAAGCCTATGCCGGGAAGTTCTAGAAGCTTCATTCGCGCTTCAGCTTGAGGCAGCTTAAGAATATTATCCAGCTTTCCATCATACTTCTTCAAGAGCTCTCGAGCGATGCTCTTGATCCTAGGAGCTTTCATATTGTAGAGCCCAGCTGGACGAATACACTCGACAATATCTCTCTCTTTCGCTTTCGCCAAGACCTCCGGTCGAATCTTGAACCTCTTCCTCAATCTCCTGAAAGCCAGCATTGAATTCCTGTCATTCGTATTCTGCGAGAGGACAGTTCCGACCAATACCTCGAATGAATCCATTCCTCTCGACCAAGGCTTGCTGCGATACAACCTCTCAATAATAGCTAAGGCTCTTGATAGCTCAAATCTCCTTTTAGACTGAATAGGGGATGGCGCAGCATAGGTTCTTCTCAAGTACGCTTCCTCCTTCGAAAAAGGGAGCAAAGTGAGAAAAGAGTTTCGATTTTGAAGAGGAATAGCCTCCTACCGGTAAATCGCTTTATTACCTCTCTTCAACCATTTCTCGTTAAAGGGTTTGCTTCTGATGTTGAATCGGTGGCGGTAGACTGGTTGTCACTTAGAGTTCTAGCTGTTAGTAACACTCGAGTAAAATACCGACTTAACCTAGGAGGTTAGTGAGTCGATTGCCGAAGATGTCCTGGATGAAAGAGCGAAAGCAAAAGACCGCAAGGTGTGATCGAGTCTCGTATGATAAGCTCTTCGAAGAGGTTGCCAGAGTGGACTGGAAAGCTATTGCATGCCGGAGGGACGGTCCGTATGAGTGATTCATTCTATCGTGATGCTAGCGGGTACTGGCGTCTGAAGAGTAGAAGAAAGATGATGAAGAGGCCGAGTTGAGGACAGTGCAGAAACAAACGCTAACCCAAAAGTTTTCCCCAACAGATAGAAGCCTCCTAGTCTTGAAGACTGAGCTAGTGAAGCTCTTCAATACAATGATCCGGCTCGAAGAATCTCTAGCCAGAATTGGAGGGTGCGATGAGACGAAGATGCTAGTTCTAGCCAGGTTCGAAGATGCTTACAAGACTCTCAAAAACTTCATAGATCAATATGAAAAGAGACAAACGTCTATATTGTGAAGTTTGTAGCTTCTTTCTTCTTTCGAGGACCCTTTGTTATCACAAGAAACCTTAAATAACTTTACCTGTTCTCGGTAGTTAGCACGTGTACGGTGGACGCTCTGTGTCACGAGAGTTTAGACACATAGTTAGGTTGAGTGGAACTGACCTAGATGGGACCAAAAAGCTGATCTATGGTCTCACGAAGATCAGAGGCGTCGGCGTAAGTTTAGCGAACGCTATCGTTAAGGCTGCTGATCTTAAGGCCGAGATGAGGGTTGGGAACCTGACAGAGGCTGAAGTTGAGAAGATAGAGGATATTATCGCTGATCCTACAAAGTATGGGATACCTCCGAGGATTCTGAACCGGAGGAAAGACCTGGAATCGGGGCGAGACCTCCATTTCGTCGGCCCTGACTTGGCTTTGAGGGTTAAGTCTGATATAGATTTCATGAAGGATCTTCGAACTTGGAAAGGTATACGCCATTCATTGGGGTTGAAGGTTAGGGGCCAAAGAACCAGGACGACGGGTAGGATGGGGAAGGCTGTCGGTGTTAGAAAGAAGCTTTTGATAGCCGCTGCAAGAGCTGCTGAGCGAGAGAGGAGAGAGGAGAAGAAGTAGTCGAGGCGAACTGACGTGGGAGACCCTAGAAAGAAGCGAAAGAAGTATGAGACACCCAGACATCCTTGGCGTAAAGATCAGATAGAGGTTGAATTGAAACTCATAGGTGAGTACGGGTTAAGAAATAAGCGTGAACTTTGGCGATATAAGACGATGCTTTCACAGATTAGAGGTATCGCCAGATCGCTTTTGGCTAAGAGCGAATCGGAAAGGGCGAAGGCTGAGAAAGAATACCTCCAGAAACTCAGCAGAATAGGAGTTCTTCCAGAAGAGGCGTCCACAGACGATGTCCTTGACTTGGATATTAGAGGTTTGCTTGAAAGAAGGCTGCAAACGATGGTTTTCCGAGCAGGATTCTCGAAGTCAATACATCAAGCTCGACAGCTCATCTCTCACGGTCATATCGCGATTGGAAGTAGAGTGGTCGCGGTTCCGAGCTATCTCGTTCAGAAGAATGAGGAGCCTGCTATAAAGTACAATCCCAATAGTGCGTTAGGTAAAGCTGACCATCCTGTTAGGAAAACAGCGGTCGCGGCAGCCCCTAAAGTGCCCAAGGCTGCAAGAGCGGCCGAAGAGATTAAGGAAGAGGCTTAGCCCAAATTCGCAATTCTAACGTACCTTTTCGCATATTTGATATCAGGCCTATGCTGCCGGCGAATAGCTCTATAT
>CAYOZM010000072.1:0-4742 GCA_964408475.1 uncultured Candidatus Bathyarchaeia archaeon
ATATCACACGGCTCCCGTAGCTGAGCTGGCTGAGAAGCTAGCTGGGATAGCGCCAAGGAATCTTAGGAAGACCTTTTTCTCCAATAGCGGTGCTGAAGCCATCGAATGCGCGTTGAAGATCGGTAGGAAATTCACAAAGAAGCACGAGATAGTTTCTTTGATGTACTCTTTTCATGGACGTACGCTAGGAACACTTAGTGTTACAGGTCAAGCAGGTCGCAGGCGGTACTCCATGGGACCTTACCTGAGCGATATAGCGTTTGCACCGGCTCCATACTGTTACCGTTGCGGTTTGGGCCAACAATATCCAGAGTGCGATCTGCAGTGCGCCAAGATGATCAGCGATGTAATAGATTTTTCCACGTCAGGCGACGTTGCAGAGTTCATCGCTGAACCCATCTTGGGAGAAGGAGGAATAATAGTGCCTCCCAAGGAGTACTTTAACGTGGTGAAGAAGATACTGGATGAGCGTGGCGTATTGTTCATAGTAGATGAGGTTCAGACAGGCTTCGGGAGAACTGGAGCAATGTTCGGAATAGAGCACTATGGAGTTGCTCCAGATATCATGTGCCTAGCGAAAGGTATTGCTGGCGGGCTTCCACTCGGGGCCTGCATGACTCGGGATGACATCGGCGATGCATTCGAACCTGGCGACCACCTTTCGACATTCGGAGGCAACCCGGTTTCATGCGCAGCCGCCATAGCGAACATCCAGTATATGATCGACGAGAAGATTCCCGAGCAGGCGGCAAGTAAGGGCGAATATCTCTCTAAAAGGTTGAACGAACTCAAAGACAGGCATGACTTGATTGGAGATGTGAGGGGGAAGGGACTTATGTTTGGAGTTGAGCTCGTGAGAAGCCAGAAGGACAAGAGCCCTGCAACAGAAGAAACTGGCAGGATAAGGGATCTCTGCAGAGAGATGGAGGTGCTGATCGGCCACGGTGGGGTGAAGGGGAACGTTCTTAGACTTCAGCCTCCACTCATAATATCCCGAGAACAATTGGATAAAGCCGTCGATACTCTACAAGAATGCCTCAAGAAAGTTGAAGCCGCAGGTAAGTAGCTAGCCGATATGCGTAGCGACGCCATGCTACATAGGGTCTGGATAAGGTTTCGTCGAGGATATGAGGCACAGGTCGATAGGTGTCGCGCTGATCAACATAGGTTCAGAGGCCTTTTCTCATAGTGCATCATTCTTGCGAAACCAGAAGTGCATAATAGTCTAAACGGTTTAGTTGAGCAGGCGAGCATACGAGCGAATCAACCGTCGCAGCTTAGCTAGCTACATTGTAGAACAATCGCACTCATGGTATGAACAAACATTCCTTGGAAAAAAGAGGGGGCTATTCTGGAGGTATTTGCGTGTATATTGCTGTGAGGTTAACTCCAGTTCTCTTTGCTTTAGTTTTGTAGTAGTAGTATACGAGGGCGCCTATCACCAATATGGCAACTGTTGTCCAGAAGCCTTCAGCCCAACCCCATGGATTCAAAGGCAGCACCGCAACTTTTAAGGGGCTCAGCGATTGCTTACGAGGAGCATAAGAGGGGGCCTCATGGGTTCTCGAAAAGTGTCTCAAGACGACACAGATATTCAAATTTTGAAAACGCTGCAGAGGGATTCCAGAACCCCTTTGGGGGAGATAGCTGGCAAGCTAGGCGTGCCTAAGTCGACAGTGCACTATCGATTGAAGAGGTTGGAGCGGGAGAAGGTAATTGAAGGCTACTACGCCAAGATCAACCCCATCAAACTTGGAAAAGACTACCTGACGGTAACGCTCATACGAGCAAAGTATGGTCCCGGCTATCATGAAAAGGTGGGGAGGAAGATAGCGCGGATCCCTGGGGTTTGGGGCGTATACTTCATCTTTGGAGAGAACGACTTCATAGTCTTGACTAGATCGAATAACAGAGAAGACTATATGCACAAGCTGGAAAGCATCATGAATATGAAGGAAATCGAAAGGACCACTACGCAAGTCGTTGCTAGGATCTTGAAGGAGGACCCGAGAATAGAATTCTGAAACGATATCACCTTAGACCGCCTATTCTTAGAATCAGATTGAGCCCAAGGTATTACCACGAGCTCCCTAGAAGGAATCAACTGTGTATAGAAAGCTAAACCATTCGCATCTGGGAGGATGCTGAAGAATGGTCTCCCCAAGAATTGAGTACTTAATCAAGATCTTACATTCAGCCAAGCCTGAGATTCGACCTGAGAGAGCTCTTCATGCAACAGAATCCTACATTGAGAGTGAGGGGCTACCTATCGAGATTAGAAGAGCAAAGATGCTTGAGAAGGTGCTGACCGAAGCTCCTGTGAAGATTAGAGAGGGAGAACTGATTGTGGGATGCAAGACCCCTCGACCCCTAGGCTCTCCTCTTTACCCCGAGGTTGCATGTGATTGGATCATCAAAGAGATCGACACCATTGGAGAGAGGAAAGAAGCACCATTCACCGTGAGCGAAAAAACGAAGAACCTTCTAAAGAAGAAGGTCTTCCAGTACTGGAAGGGCAGACAGGTCTACAACAGGATTATGGAAGCCGTCCCGAAGGAAGTCAAAGACACAATCGACGAAGGAGTATTCTTTCACTATTACCTTAACCGCACTATCGGGCACATCACAGTGAACTATGAGAAGGTCATTCGAAAAGGTCTAAACCAGATAAAGCGAGAGATCGAAGAAGAGCTTGCGAATGTAGACTTTGAGCAGCGTGAATGCTTCAAGAAGATGAACCTTCTTAAGGCTATGCTCATCGTCTCAGATGCCACAGTCAAATTTGCAAAAAGGTACGCCGATGAGGCTCGAAGGCTCGCTAAGCTTGAGGTGAGGCCGAACAGAAGAGTGGAGTTGGAAAGAATTGGAGAAGTATGCGATCATGTGCCAGCGAACCCGGCTAGAACGTTCCATGAGGCGCTTCAATCATTCTGGTTTACTCACCTCATTCTGAACCTTGAAACAAACTCTTATGCAATCTCGCCTGGGCGGTTTGACCAGTACATGTATCCTTACTATCAGAGAGATTGTGGAGATGGAAGGCTGTCCAAGGAAGATGCGAAAGAGCTTCTGGAGTGCCTATGGGTAAAGTTCAACGAGTTGACTGTAGCAAAGGAAGGTGGAACCGCTAAGGCAAGCATCACTTACGCAGACTTCCAGAACTTGAACTTGGGCGGCCAGACGCCGGAAGGACTTGATGCCACAAATGAACTCTCATATCTCTGCCTAGATGTAGCGGCGGAGTTGAGGTTAATCCAACCCCAACTTTCAGTACTGATCTCCAGCAAGACGCCTCATGCATTTTTGATGAAAGCATGCGAGGTCATACGGATGGGATTCGGGATGCCAGCTGTCTTCAACGATGACGAGAAGACACTGTCAATGCTCGACAAGGGGAAGACCCTTGAAGACGCTAGAATGGGAAGCATTAACGGATGCGTCGAACCCTGCGTCCAAGGGAAAGAGAATATGGCGTCCAGCGGCTACCTGAATCTAGCGAAATGCCTAGAATTGGCGCTTAACGATGGAGTCAACCCGCTGTCTAGAAAGCAGATAGGCCCTAGGACAGGAGACCCTACACAATTCAAATCGTTCAACGATCTCATGGAGGCTTTCAGAAGACAGGTCGAGCATTTCGTAAATCTCAAGGTCATGTACGACAGCGTCGCAAGACGCGTCTACGCTGAATTCTGTCCAGTACCCTTCACGTCAATGTTGATAGATGGATGCGTCGAGAAGGGAAGAGACTACCACGATGGAGGAGCTCTCTACAATCTTCCGATGATATGTGGAGTTGGCACAGGAACAACCGCTGACTCCTTGGCAGCGATCAAGAAGCTTGTCCTCGAGGACAAGCTTTGCAGTATGGCAGAGCTTCTCGAGGCACTCAGGTCGAACTTCAACGGCCAAGAAAAGCTGAAGCAGATGCTAATGAATAGAGCCCCTAAGTACGGCAACGACGACGACTATGTGGACTTCCTAGCGCGGGAGATCGTCGATCTATTCTGTCGTGAATTGAGGAGGCATAGGAATTCTGAAGGGGTGCCTTATGCAGCCAACATGATCCCGACTACGACGCACATCTATTTCGGCGAGCTGACTGGCGCAACTCCGGATGGAAGAAAAGCCAGGGAACCACTTTCAGAAGGAGTATCCCCGGTACAAGGCAAGGATGTCAAAGGGCCAACGGCCGTAGTCAAATCCATCTCGAAGCTCAACCATGTAAAGTGCAGTGGAACATTACTGAACATGAAGTTTCATCCATCAGCGCTGGCTGGGGCGGATGGACTTGAGAAATTCTCCAAGTTGATAAGGGCATACTTTGATTTGGGCGGCCACCATATGCAGTTCAACGTGATCTCTGGGGATACGTTGAGGAACGCGCAGAAGCATCCTGAGAGGTATCAGAATCTAGTTATCAGGGTCGCCGGCTACAGCGACTACTTCGTCAGGTTGAGCAGAGAGCTTCAAGATGAGATCATCTCGAGGACAGAGCATGGCGTCTAGACGGCCCGTGGAAAAAGCAGCTACTGGAATTATATTCAACACCCAGAGATTTTCGGTCCACGATGGACCTGGAATTAGGACAACTATATTCTTCAAAGGTTGTCCGCTACGTTGCTTGTGGTGCGATAACCCCGAAGGGCAGAAAGCAACTCCAGAGATGGTCTTCTGGAAGGAGCGTTGCATCCACTGTGAAACATGCGTGAGAATATGTCCGTACAACGCGATCAAGACATTTG
>CAYOZM010000073.1:0-4686 GCA_964408475.1 uncultured Candidatus Bathyarchaeia archaeon
CTCATGAAGCGGAGATCTACGGGCGATTATGACGAACTTCAGCTTCCCGCGTCCCGCTTCCACGTTCCCCAGATATGCGCCTTTCAATTTGTCATGAAGTATGCAAAAAGGATTGACGATTGAAGTCGTAGGCTTTCTCTCTTCATTATAGTCTTGAACTATCCTCTGGAAGAATTCTTTCAACTTGGCGTCCAGTGGCTTAAGCTTCGTCAAAGCGTTGACGAAAGGGCATATTTTCAGAACGTATATCCCAGTGGATAGACGGATAGATTCTCCTTCGATACTGGACAAACCGGATCTTCCTGTTTCCACTGAGCGATAGAAATCTTCCATGGAGGAATAGTTCTCTTCGCTGAACTTGCCTGAGAGGCTCTCGCCTAAAGCGTTCAGAAAGCCAATAGCATATGCAGTGGTTCTGTAAGGAATCTCCTCGAGAAATCTGATCATAGCCATTTCCAAGCTTAGGAGAATAGGGGCCTCTATCTTCTCCAATTTGCTCAACTTTGATGTCGCCTTTCAAATGCCAGCGTTCGTTGCGATAATCTTAATAGAATCCGGGGATAGTTGAAGCTTTGTTTCACTAGTTGAGCCGCATGTCAAACAGAGTTCTCCAAGGTTGGGTGGACAGAGTCTCACTTGCAATAGGTGCGTCAGTATTGGTCATAGGGATTGTTGCCACCCTTGCGCTTCACCCGCCTTGGCTAATAGGAGCGATTCTAACGCTTACTATTCTATCCGTCGGTATTATCTTCCTATCAGAAAAACTTCTCAAGCACGAAGTTGACGCAACGGCCTCGAGAGTGCTCTATAGGCTTATTGGGAACCCTTATGGGGACGACCTGTCGGGCATCCTGCCGAGGTTAGGCGCAAGAGGGCTCTCTGTCACCTCGTTAATCAAGCTCGGACGCGAATTCTGCAAGACTGAGAATCCAAACTGCTACGCGTGCCCAGCTCTAAATCTCTGCAACTACGCTCGACTCAAGCGACGTTAAGGAATCACGGACTACCTTTCAGTTTTGCTTCTAGTTCGATACCACCTTACGCAGTTGATCATGATCGTCGTAGCCAAGACTATCATGAACAAGAGGATGACCATGCTCGAAGTGAGATTTCCGCTAGAATAGGTTGAGAGAACGTAGCCACAGCCAACCATGAACACTCCTCCGGAAATGGTTCCGAGGAACTTATCGGTCCCCTGTTTTAACGCAAGCCGAACACAGGCCAAGAAGAAGAACCACAAGCCGAAGGCATAAGCGGAGAAACCGATCGCTTGATAGAATGAACGGTGGTTCGCTAGTAGCATGTAGTGATTTACAGTATCTTGGACAAAACTGTTTGCCTCAGAAAAAATGCTAGGATAATAGTATAACGTTGCCGCAGCAACGATCAATAATGCTCCGAGTGAAGAGAGGCCGAGAGGATCGCTCTCCCGCTTGATCTGAAGAAGGGTCACGAAAAGAATGACTACGATAAGGCTGAATGAAACGAAAGCGAAGATCGTCAAAGCATCCATGATCAAAACCCGGGGCTCAGATTATTTCTCCATCTTATTTAATAGCGTTTTGTATCAAATCGCCAGCTAAACAAGCAAGGATGCGAAATCCTTGGTCGAAAAAGGCTCTTCAAATTTATGTGGCTGAAGGGGTTCTAGTCGCGCTGGAATCACGATGGGAACGGTTGCCAGCAACGCTCTTTAGCCGGGCTCACGTTATGAGTATGCGGTGTCTTCCCACGACCCGATTGATTGCCGTATCGGTTTCATGCGCTATTGTTCTGATCCTTTTGAACGGTTGCGTCGGCGTGGTTGAAGCGACCGCTCCTATGAGAGTGACTTTGTATGATCCAGCAACTGGTTCACGACACGGGGAAGTCTCATGCCATATTGCAAATTCACTATTGAAACAATTCAAAATTACGGTGGCCCTGCGAGATGCTGTTCCCATTTCGAGTTACGGATTCTACATGGAATGGATTGGAGTTCCGAATGGAGGTTCGGCAAATCTTGGCGACTTGGTAACGAATAGAAACGGCGACCTGAACTTTCACGTCCACCAATACTTGGGCTCAGGCGTTTACACGGTCTACTTTCACTTGGACCAAGAAAATATTATACAGTACAAAACTGATTCGTTTGACTTCACTATTCCTTGAGTCCAACTTTAATCGCTAATTCGCCCGACGTGACTTCAAGATTGACTACTGAAATCCCTTCTCAGTATTCTTTCGATTTTTCATGAACATCGGCAGTAGCGGAGCAACGATGAGAACTAGCAATGCATACTCAGGCACCAAGAGATATGTGTCACCTACTGAGGAAGTGCTCGCCTTCATGGTCAAGTACTTGCCTGATGGGGCGTCGCAACTGTAAGAGAGCTGGATGTATTGTCCACTGGCGGAAGGCGCCGTGACTGATATTGATATGTCGTAAGAGTTGGGATACTGGGGAAGCGAAGAGGCAACAACAGATCCTGACCCCATAAATGTTCCAAGCGCGGACCGGCTGGAAGAGTAATAGACAGTGACTGTTATCGTCTTTGAGGGGGGATAGTCGAAATAGCTGTAGACTAAATGAAATGTCCATGTACCAGAATCGGCGGAACTTAGCTCGTATGTGTTGACTGAGGCCCAATAGTAGGTACTGCCGCCGTAAAGATTCTGTGTGGTAGTTGCGGACTGGGCTGTCTCGGACATCGTGCCTGGGCTGCTGATCGATGTACCGCCGTCATTATACAAGAACCACTTTGTGCCAGACGGGATTGCGCTCGCCTCTGGAATAGTTATCGAAAGAATAGACACCGCCAGAATAATTCCTGACATGGCTGCCAGGAGGACCAAGCCTATCGTTCCGAATCCTTTCAATGGTTTGCGCGAAATTACTCTGAAGAGCCTAGCACGGAATCCTCGAAATACTTGCTTTTCCTTGTCGAGACTTCTCGCTTGATTCTCTGTAGAATATTTCATTTCAGCAGATTCGGACCCTATGACAATCTCAGCTTTCTTCTCTCGCTTCGCCCGCTTTTGAGGCATGAGCTCGCGCCAAACTCTTCCTAGGCGAAGTTTCGTCAGTGCCTCTGTAATCTTTCCTGTTTTGAGGGTTCTGATCCAAGTCCCTCTCTCCTTCTTCTCAAGCAGGCCCTTCAAGGAGGCATACGCTTGAAATGGAACAAGAATATACGACATGACTATGAAAGATAGAATGCCGGTGAAATCTTTCCTAACGTTCTTCTCCAAGAAGAGGCCTGTCAATCCCATAAATGGTAGAGCGAGCAAGTTGCTGAGAAGCAGGGACCAGCCGAAGACTTGAGTCCAGAATGGGAGGTACTGATGCATCGCCTCAGAGAGAAACCAGAAGGAAGTGCCTATTAGAAATATGAAGGATTGAAGGTAGTACGGCGCATAATAGGCAAATTCAAGTTTCTCTCTAGTTGAGATCTTTGGAGACCTTAAGACTTCCCAGAAATACTTCTTCACGTTGTAAGTGTGCCCTTCAGCCCATCTCATTCTCTGTCTCGTCAGCTGCGGTATCGTGGAGGGGCATTCTGCCGGGGCTTGAATATACGGCGTATACGAAACCTTGTAACCATCTAGGTATAAGCGCAGGGTAAGCTCCCAGTCCTCTGTCATGCTAGTTGACCAAGCGTACTTCTTGATTATATCAGCCTTTATCATGAAGACGCTGCCAGCTATCATCTTCATCGATCCGATAAGTTCTTGTGAAGTCCGTTCGATAACGTAGCTGCTGCTGTATTCAGCTCTAATACCCTTGGTAAGCCAATTCTCGCCAGCATTCAGATAGTGCCACTGATAGCCTTGAACAACCGCCAGCTCACGTTTCCGATACCATTCCTCCAGTTTCTCAATTATCCTTTGATACTCATCCTTGTTGACGGAACTATTGTTGCCATTCAAACGGTTGTTTCCATTGTTCCCGTTACGATTGCCATTTGTATTATTCCCGAAGTAAGGAAGAAACTGCTGGACGATGTCTGGAGGTGGCACGAAATCGGCGTCAAAGACCATCACATACTCGGCTCTCGGGTCCATCTGTTTCAGAGCCTCGTTCAGCGCTCCTCCCTTCCAGCCTCTTCGGGACTCCCTGTGGATTACCTTCACTTTCGGGTGGTCTTTCCACTTCTTCAATATCTCCACGGTTTCATCTATCGAGTCGTCTGCGACTATCACCTCGTAGTTCTCATAATCTAGACTGGTACATGCTTTCAAGATTCTGTCTGCAACATTCTTTTCATTATAGAACGGCAAATGGATCGAGACGAAAGGTTGATGATTGTTTCCATTCGACTTCCCACCGTTCGATCCATTTCCGTTTTCTTGCTTACGCTCGGCCTCAATAGATACCGCCCTTTTCGATCTGAAGAGCCCTCCGAAATTGGTTATTCTAGCAATAATCGAGTCGGAGAAAATGTTCTTGAGGCTTTCACTGATCTTGGCTACGACGACCCCGTTGGTGCGGCCCGTTCTCTCGCCTTGGTGTGCAGCATCAATTGACTTGAACGGATTTCCGCCATTATGCTCGGTTCTCTTAGAGTTGTTGCCGTTTCCATTTTTGCTGAAACCATTTCCATTCAGGTGATTGGTATTCCTATTGGCAATCTTGTTTTTCCCGACCATTACAATAGCGACTGAAATGTAGTACTTGGCCGCAAATATGAAGAAGAAGAGACCGAA
>CAYOZM010000074.1:0-4663 GCA_964408475.1 uncultured Candidatus Bathyarchaeia archaeon
GTTGGCAAGATTCAGAAAGACGCGCAGATACTCTCTGATGTTGAACAATATCGCATTGACGATTGTCAAGTCGGCGTAGTATCGTACGGCTGCACATCTAGAGCTGTTTATACCGCTATTCAGGCTGCTGAAGAGAGTGGAATGAGAGTTGGACACGTTCGATTGAAGACTATCTGGCCGTTCCCAGTCGAAGCGATCCAGAGACTTTCAGAAAGAGCACAGAGCATACTGGTTCCGGAGATGAATCTGAAGCAGGTTTACTTCGAAGTTTTGAGAGCTGTAGAGGGTAGGGCTCATGTTGTGGGATTGAACAAGGTCGGCGGCGGCACCATGATATATCCTGAAGAGATAATTTCCGCGCTGACCAAGATCCTGAAAGGGGACTGACTATGCAACGGTCGGAGGAACATTTTGCTAGAAAACACTTGAGAGAAGAAGTCTTGCCGTCAACCTTCTGTTCAGGTTGCGGCTGTGGAACCGTTGTCAACTGCTTTCTGAAGGCGGTTGAAGAAGAAGGCTTCAAAGATTTGAAGAATTTCGTTTTCTGTAGTGGTATAGGTTGCTCTTCATGGATCCCATCGCCGTACATGAAAGCTGACTCAATTCATGTGACGCATGGGAGAAGCATCCCAGTAGCATTGGGCCTCAAACTTGTCAGACCTGAGCTGAACGTAGTAGTGTTCGGAGGCGATGGAGACATCGCTGCCATTGGCCTGAACCACTTGCTGCATGCTGCTAGACGAAACTTGGAAGTTGTGGTCATAATGGTCAACAACATGATCTATGGAATGACGGGAGGTCAAGCAGCTCCTACAACACCTTTTGGAGTTGTGACCACGACGACTCCTTACGGAACGTTCGAGTATCCTCTGGATGTTTCAAGCCTCATGGTTTCCGCGGGAGCTTCCTATGTAGCTAGATGGACGACTTACCATGTTGTTCAGTTGAAGGAAGCTATGAGGAAGGCGTTGAGGAAAAAGGGCTTCTCATTCTTAGAAGCCGTCAGCCAGTGTCCTCCAGTATATGGGAGAAGAGTTGGGATGGAATCAGCGAATCAGATTCTCCATTGGTTTAGTAGTAACTCAATCGCAGTGAATAGAGCTAGAAATATGAAAGTAGAAGAATTGACGAACAAAATCGTCGTTGGAGAACTCGTGGATATGGATAAACCGACACTTTTAGAGAATATTCGCAAGGTTCGGGAGAAAGCGGCTAATTGAAAACAAATGGGAAAGTTGAAGTTGTCTTCGCTGGAGCAGGCGGCCAAGGCGTAGTACTGTCTGCGGTTATTCTAGGAGCAGCCGCAACAGTTTATGAAGGAAAATTTGCTGTACAGACTCAAGGCTACGGCGCTGAAGCGAGAGGAGGGACTTCATGGAGCAGCGTCATAATCTCAAATGAAGAGATAGGCTTTCCCGAAGTTGAAAGCTGCGACATCTTGGTCGCCATGAACCAGCGAGGTTTCGACGAGCATTCTAAGAAACTTAGAGAAGGCGGGACACTGCTGGTAGACGGAGACCTTGTAAAGGCAGAACTTTCGAAATCAAAATGGAAAGCCTACAGAATTCCTGCGACTAAACTTTCTGAGCAACTGTTCAAGAACAGGATGTACGCAAATATGATCATGCTTGGTGCATTAGCTAAACTGACCCGCGTGGTTGGTGAACAAGCAGTGAAAAAAGCGGTTAACGATAATTCACCAAAGCCTACTAAGAAAACCAATGCTGAAGCTCTGCAGAGGGGCCTCCTCTTCGCTGAGAAGATCCTGCCAGATATTTCCTCTGTCTAAGGCCATTAATGGACTACTTAACGATTAAGACAGGGCACGTAGACCATCTCACAACCTCTTCAGCAGTGCTGCCGATGATCACCCTATGAGCTCCGCTCATACCCTTCGAACTCATGATGACTAGGTCTATTCTCTTCTCCTCAATTTCTTTCAGTATGTCTTCAGCTGGCAGTCCCTCACGAATTTGATTTTCAAACTTGATATTCTCTTCCTCAGCCAGCTTTCCCGCTTCATTCAGATATCTCTCCGCGACACTCCTCAGCCTCGTCTTTAGAACCGCTGGATCCATGCCGGCCAAGCTCGAGGTTTGAATTGTTCTGACATCAATCACGTGTAGAAATACGACTTTCGATTCAAGCTTGCTGGCAATGTAGACTCCCTGCTTCGCCGCTTGTAGAGACAGCTGGGAACCGTCTATCGGGATCAGAATTCTCTGGAACAACTTTGGTCACTAGTCAAAAATCCCATTCGCGTGTTCTCTCCTTATCAAGCTTGTCATGCGTATGACCAAGGCCAAATCGAGGGCAGTTTGAAAGCAAATTCAAGAGAAGGCAATCTGATGTAAAAGTACACGTAGATAGATAAGGTCAAAAAGGCAAGCGCCACAATGGCGGTCAGATAGTCAGATAGCTTCATTCTTAAGGTCACCAAGGATTCTCTCTTCTCGGATGCCCCGAATGCTCTCGATTCAAGAGCTTCCGCTAGCTCGATACTTCGCCGTATTGCGGAGACGATAAGCGGGATCAGTATGGGAATGTAGTTTCTAATTCTCTTAAGGAAATTTCCTTTTTCAAGTTCAAGTCCTCTAGATCTCTGAGCATCTATGACGGTTTGAGCGTCAACGGCCATCGTGGGAACAAGTCTAACGGCCGTCGTGAATGTGAAGACAAGTGTAAATGGCATACCGACGTTCTCAAGAGCTAGACCGAGATCATCAGGCGAGGTTGTCATAAAGAAGACTGAAAAGCAGGATATCAACGCAAGAAATTTCACTGTCATCGCTAACGAGTACATCAACGTCGTTCCGGTCAGGAAATTCATTACGAAGATAAGGGTTGCTAGCAAAGCGCCTCCCTTCATTGAGACAGACCATCTTCTCAGCGATTTAGCAGAAGCGATTATTGGTATTTGAGCGAAGAAGACTATGAGGAGAACCAGCAGATTTGAGAACATAAGACAAATCGCGAAGATGCTCATAACTAGAATGAATTTAGCTCTGGGGTCCATTTGATGAACTGGGGTAGGCAGCTTCGTGAACTTGAAACCGTCGAATATCCTCATCGACATGTTCCAGCCCTCTTGAGTTTGCTAGCCAGGACTGTTCTTGCTGTGAACAGGTCGATTACGTTCGCTGGCAATTCGATATCCGAAAGGGATGACATGAGCTTCGCGATCTGCGGTCTAACAAGAGATGCTTTGTCAACTAATGATTCATCGGTCAATATGTCGACCGCAGGCCCGTCTCCTACTATTCTTCCTCCAGACAAAACCACAACTCTCGGTTTGCATTCCGCGATAAATTCAATGTCATGAGTAACTACAATTACAGTCTTGCCTTGGGTATTCAGCTGTAGGATGAAATTTCTCAGCCGGTCTTTTTGCTGATAGTCTTGACCTATAGTGGGTTCGTCGAGAACTATATGCTTCGGATTCCAGACCAATACCGAAGCGAGCGCTACTCTCTTTCTTTCTCCTCCGCTCAGCATGAAGGGTGAGCTGTCGATATAGGATATTAGATCTAGGGTCTCGAGTATTCCTCTAACTCTTCTTTCTACGACCTCTTCAGGATATCCAAAGTTCTTGAGGGAGAAGGCAACTTCATCCTTAACGGTCTCGCAGAACAATTGATGATCGGGATTCTGGAAAACCAATCCCACGATCCTCGCAAGAGATGCTACGCTCGACTTCTTAGTATCGATACCGTCAACTAGAACGCGACCGGTCGTCGGCTTTAACAAGCCGTTGAAATGTCTTATCAGCGTTGTCTTTCCCGCCCCATTCTCTCCCATCAAAGCGACAAATTCGCCGTCTTGAACCTTCAAGTGCACGTTGTAAAGGACTTCTTTTCCATTGGGATAAGTGAAGCATAGGTTTTCAACGTCTATCAAGACATCAGCTTCCTCCTCAGTTCTTCCGTTGCGTCTTCGACGGTGATAGGTATAGAGCCTAAAGAGACGCCATCCTTCCGCAACAAGTGAAATAGCATGGTAACTTTGGGGACACCTATTCCTATCAGCCAAGCCTCTTCGCCGTATACGTTGGATGGTTTTCCATCTAGAACTACTCTGCCCTTGTCCATGACGATAACCCTGTCGGCGTGTCGCGATACAGCGTCAAGTCTATGCTCTACGAGAAATATCGTTATCTTCAACTCTCTATTGAGCCGCGAGATCACATCCAATATCTCTTGAGCCGATTTGGGATCGAGGAAAGAAGTCGGCTCGTCTAGTACTATAAGCCTCGGCTTCATAGCTAGAACCGCTGCTATGGCAGCTCTCTGCTGTTGCCCACCAGAGAGCTCATAAGGAGCCATATTCCGCAGGTGAGAGAGGCCGGTGACCTGCATAGCCCAATCTACTCTTCTTCTGATTTCATCTCTAGGTAGACCTAGATTTTCAGGCCCGAAAGCTACGTCTCGCTCTACAGAAAGAGAAAAGAGCTGGTTCTCCGGATTCTGGAAGACGAAGCCTACATATCTAGCAAGTTCCATTGTGGAGGTCTTTCTTATATCCAAGCCAGCAACTTTCACGTCGCCGGTCATCTCACCCGAGTAGAAATTCGGGATTAGACCGTTCAGGCATCTGCACACAGTCGTCTTTCCGCAACCGCTTGGGCCGGTCAGAACCACGAATTCACCTGGCTCGACGACGATAT
>CAYOZM010000075.1:0-4562 GCA_964408475.1 uncultured Candidatus Bathyarchaeia archaeon
ATACTTCTCACTCATTTCGACGCCGCCTTTCTGCCAGCGTCGAGTTTCTTAATGTGTTTTTCAACTTCCTCCACAGTGAATCTTTGAAATCGCTTCGTGGTAGCTGGAACCGAAGCCATACGGATCTTCTGAGGATCTAACTTCCCTTCCAAAACCTTTGCCATGCACTTGAGAGCAAGCAGTATCGCTTCCTCTAGGCCGAGATCATCTCTGTACTCAGCTTCAAGAATCTCGTTAGCAGCGTCTCCACCCGCTCCAATAGCCCAAGCTCTGTACGCAAAGAAGCCTCCGCTTGGATCTGTGGAGAATAGGCGGCTACCTTTCTTGTCCACACCAGCGAAAAGGATGGAAATACCGAAAGGCCTGACTCCGGCGTGCTGAGTATAAAGCTGCTTTATCTCGCCGATTCTCCGAGTCAATACTTCGAGGTCGATCGGTTCATCATACATCAATCGGTTGCTTTGCGCATATATTCGAGCCTGATCGACAAGTATATGTGAATCGCAGCTCAGACCGGCGGTTGCAGCCCCAATGTGCTCATCGATCTGATATATCTTCCACATAAATGAGGGATCTTGAAGTTTCGAGATAGACCTCTCCTCAGCAGCCAACACAACACCCTCGGAGCATGCTATGCCGAGGACAGTTGCACCTCTCTTAACAGTCTCAGATGCATATTCTACTTGGAATAGCCTGCCGTCAGGGGAGAAGACTGTTATAGCCCGATCATATGCACCTGGAACAGCGAACATCGACAAAGCCTAATTACACCTCTTGTGACACGTTCCTCATCTCTCTACATCCATCTAAACTAAAAACCTTTTGCAAGCTGAACGCAGGAACGATGCATTGCATCTCAAGTTTGCATTCGGGTCAGGTCTGTCGCGAGGCTATCATGCCTTCTGCATCGAAGGTCTATCTGGGACTGGCTTCCTCATCCCCGATAGTCTCTTGAGAACGCCGTGCCTATATTTCTTTATCGCTCCGTTCTACGTGATTTCGTGAACCAGCCGCGATCTCAAGAGCTTAAGAGAAGGATGGAGGAAATGAGTAAGAAGGAGTACCAAATCAAAGTGACGAAAATTATGAACACGCCTACAGTCAAATACGCCATTGTTCGACCCGTACCAAATTCCTATGATCGTTGTGTAAGAACCAATGTTGAGAAAATAGACGTTGACTTAGCGAAGAGGCAACACGCAGAATATTGCAGAGTCTTACAGAAACTTGGATTAAAACTCATCTGGATAGAAGGCGACAATACCCTTCCCGATAGCTGCTTTGTAGAGGACACAGCTGCAATATTTGGGGAAAAGGCAACAATCTGCAACATGAAAATAAAATCACGAATCAAGGAAGTAGTTGAAGTTGCCAAGGTTCTGGAAAGACTAAAGGAGACATACTACATTAGACCGCCAGCTACCATCGACGGCGGCGATGTTCTCAAAATTGAGGACAAAGTTTTCGTAGGGCTCTCAAGTCGAAGTAATCTACAAGCTATACATCAACTTAGAAAAATTCTGGAGAACAGCAAATTCGAGATAGTCCCAGTGAAGATCTACAACGTACTCCATTTAAAGTCTGCATGCACTTATCTTGGAAATAACTATGTCATACTTTCAAAAGGACACTTTGACACAGAAATTCTGCGAGACTACGAGAAGATCGTGGTTCCAAGAGAAGAGGAATACGCCGCAGATTGCCTTGCCATAAATGGAACAGTCTTGATGGCTAAGGGCTATCCTGGGGCCAAGCGACTTTTAGAGAAAGAAGGTTTTTCAGTCATAGAGTTGGAGATTTCAGAGTTTCGGAAAGGAGAAGGTGCTTTGACATGCCTATCAATAATATGGTGATCCTTCCAGCCAGTACTGGAACCCGGGGGCATCACCATAGATCGTGTGCGAGAGATACATGATGCAGCGAATGGGATTTGAACCCACGAACCCTACAGGTAAGATCTCCGGCCAAGTGAGCTATTCTGTTTCCCGGTCAATCTTGTCGGCTCGCCGGTCTAATTCTTAAGGAGAGAAAGAGCAACTCGGAAAATGTCTTTGTCAAGCATTAGGATAGCCTCCGCTCTGAATCTTGGACCTGCTTCCTCGCTTTGACTTCAATGAGCGCCTTCTCTGCAATGTCGACCGGATGAAGGTTCTTCGTGAAGATGCTAATCGATATCCCTCACAGACCATTCGCTCTCAACAGTTAGTCCTGAAGCGAACTGATTAGGAATAAGATCTGAACTGGGGAAAAAATTCAATGCATGGCCTTTGCCGCAAGCTTCTTATCGTTCCTGAAACTCTTAAAACGAATGCTGCTGTGGGACTATTCTCTATTTCTGTAATTAACGCTAGAGTAGCCCTCAGTTTCTGTACACCTTCTCTAGAACATTTCACAAGTGCTATTGAGCGCTCTTCGTCGAAAGATACTACTTGCGGGGATATCTCAGCGAGACCGATGTGGCCGAACAAATGCTCCACCGACTCAGTCAATTTTGTAGAGAATACTTTATTCGTGAGGACTTTACTACCGACGATTTTGACGAGGAGGTATCTCCAGCCTCTTCTACTCATCTCTGATCCCTAAGATCCTCACGCTCTCTCCACATTCGCGCGGACCCAAAATCATCCTGTTCTTGTTTACAAGAGAAATTGGAATGCTCGAAATCGACTTGAGGGCCTCACCGCTATCCAGTCCAAGTAGCATTCCAACCGCAGCTATGTCACGAGGCGCTCTCAAATACATCGGGTTATCTGCACCGCTTGAGATAATTATGCGAAACCGATTTTCCTTCGCCTTGGCTATTTCATTTCTGATTCTGGCGATCTGAACGTGCTCTGGCAGTCGCTGCCTTCTGATAACCGTTGACATATTTATTTCTAGATGAGCGCTAGATGGACCGGCTCTGTTCAAATGGAAAGCTCTGCTCGATAAAGCTGAGTCTAGGTAGATCACATCTACGCGTGCGTCGCGTTGTGCGACGCTCAGCGCCTCAGTCGACCTACATTCTATCGCCACCATCTCGAAATTTCTTCTAAACTCTCTGAGCTCCTTGAGCAACTCGTTTCTAGAAGTAATTGAAATATCTATTCTCGACGCTACGTCCAAGCCAGCGTCAAGGAATATTTTCCTCACTCTGTTCACTTCGTCACTCTTATCGCTCGGTCGGAACGCCACTCCAACAAGCGAGTAGTCTAGATAACGGGCTAACTCTGCCATTTCCTTCTGGGCTTTAGCATTATCGATCGGAGGCTTCAGATGCAAATCCGCGAACTTCGTCATTCGATCAATCCAAGCCTCCTGAGAGCTTCTCCTATTTGCTCAGGTGTTCTCAGTCTGGTTTCAAGTTTGATTCTTATCCTTATCGGATCCTCTTGCTTTAAGCTCATTCTGCCAAGAAGAGCTGCCTGTTTGTCAAGTCTCATGTACAGGTTTCCATCGGCATCGATGTGTTTCGTGAACTCAGCGGACAGGAATCTCTTGTCTCCGTCGCTCAGTCGTGATGCAAGTCTTCGTACAAAAGCTTCCACTAGATCCGTTCCTCGAATCTTCATTATGAGAGTCACTATAGGGTTTCCGTGATGGCCCTTCAAATCTTGCCTGTTGATCCGCGCTCTCTTCGCAATCTCTTCAGAAGCAACATTTCTCAATGCTGAACAGACTTTTTCCAGATCCTCGGTTGCGTGGGAGATCGCGCTGACTTCAACTGCTCTGATTCCTAAGGTTGCGGACAAATGCGCTTCCTTCACAGTTCGATGATTATATCTCACAGATATTAGAGCTTGCTTGGTATATTCAAACTGCATGTGCGCAAGTCATTTTTAGAGCTCAAATCTTTATAGTCCGGACGAAGAGACAATTGTCGTTGGAAGGTAATTTCAGTTGGAGATGTTCAGGTTCAAGCAAGCTTTCGTTGTAAGAAGAGATATTGGCATGGGAAAAGGAAAGATCGCTGTTCAAGTGGGGCACGCAGCAGTTTCATCAGCGGAGGAGGCTAGAAGGAAACGTAGAGCATGGTGGAAGGCTTGGCTGAATGAAGGCCAATGTAAGGTCGCTCTCAAAGTGAGTTCTGAAGCTGAGTTGATTCGGCTTGAAAGAGAGGCGAGGCGAATGAAGCTACCGGCAGTCGTCATTAGAGATCGAGGATTGACGCAGGTGGCTCCTGGAACAGTCACCTGCTTAGGCTTGGGACCTGCTCCAAGCGAGCTTGTCGACGCAATTACAGGCAGATTGCCTTTGTTATGATCCTGCCGATATAGCCATCGCGAGAAGGTCAGCCAAGTTGACAACTTGTATTCCGGATCCGAGAGCCTCCAACACATCTTTGATCTGAATTGTGCAGAAAGGACATTTGGTTAGACACAGGTTCGTCTGAGTTCCTACTGTGAGTTCGCCAATCCTTCACAATCTAAAAGAACTTGGGAGAATTGTATCATATTCAGGTCCGCTGATTATCCACTCTCTGCTGAGCTCATTGTTGGCAGAGATCACTTCTTTTCAGCCAAGGCTGAGATCAGATCGTACCTCCTGTCGCCTATTGTTTTCTTGGATTCTGACCCTATCAC
>CAYOZM010000076.1:0-4555 GCA_964408475.1 uncultured Candidatus Bathyarchaeia archaeon
GATAGTTGAAGTCGATTTCAAGCCACCTGTAATGGAATATCTTGGAAAGATAGCTAAAGTGAAGATTGGAGCGACGAAGAGCGAAGGCGGGACGCGTGGAAAAACGGTAACTATAGGCGGCGAGAGATTTCCGGCATACTATCTCTTCGAGGGCTTGATGCCCCACCTTCCAGTGCTGTCTCTCGATGTCTTCGACACCAAGATCCCTCTAGCAAAACCCGTCAAGATGCATGTTGAAGATGTTCTCGAGGACCCGGCAGCTTGGGCTAAAAGGTCGGTCGAGAAATTTGGCGCCGAGGTAGTCAATCTACATCTCGTCAGCATAGACCCGTTGTTGAAGAATACATCGCCTAAAGAAGCTTCCAAGACTGTCGAGAATGTTCTTCAAGCGGTCGATGTCCCGCTGGCGATAGGAGGCTGTGGCGACCCGCACAAGGACCTTGAGGTATTCGAGAAGGTGGCTGAAGTTGCTCAAGGGGAGAGACTCCTTTTCAACTCGGTTACTCTAGACATGAAAATCAAACGAGCGGCAGAAGCGATAAAGAAGTATGGGCATGTGGTAATAGCATTCACCGCGATGGATCTAAATAAAGCGCGAGAGTTGAATCGCAGACTGTACGAGATTCTTCCTAAAGAGCATATAGTTATCGACACAACGACAGCAGCCCTCGGCTACGGCTTAGACTACGCTTTCACGGTAATGGAGCGCACACGTCTAGCCGCCTTGATGGGCGACCCAGAGCTGCAGCATCCGATGTCATCTGGAACCACAAATGCTTGGGCGGCTAGAGAAGCATGGTTGAAGATGGACCCGCAATGGGGACCACGTGAATTGAGAGGACCAATATGGGAGACAGTGACAGCTCTGACCCTCCTCCTCGCCGGAGTCGATTATTTCATGATGATGCATCCCGCGGCTGTGAAGACCGTAAGGGATACTGTTGCTGAACTCACGAGCACGAGTAAGGCGGATGCGTCGAAGATCGCTGACTGGGTAACGATGAAAATCTAGATGGGGTGGAATCCACGCCGAAGAAAGAACTCAGTCCAATAGATGTCTACAAGCTTCTTCCAAAGACGAATTGCAAGGAGTGCGGTGAAGAGAACTGTATGGCATTCGCCACGAAGCTAGTCAACAGAGAGGCTACTTTGCAGCAGTGCCCTCCCATCCTGCAAGACAAGTATAAGGAAGCTTTTGCGAAGCTTTGGGAGATGCTGAAGCCACCTGTCAAAGAGATAGTGATCGGTTCAGGTGAACGCGTTGCCAAGATAGGCGGTAAACTTGTAATGTACCGTCACGAGTTCACTTACTTCAACCCCACGGCTATAGCTATCGATGTCACAGACGAGATGCTTGAAGATGAACTTCTGAAAAGAGTAAGAGACGTCGAGAACTTTACCTACCCCTACATCGGCCAAAACCTGAAACTCGATGCCATCGCGATCCGGTCGACGAGCAACGATCCGGAAAGATTCAAACAGACGGTCAAGAAAGTGATCGAGAACACGAAGCTTCCAGTTATACTTTGCTCCTTCAATCCGAACATAATCAAGTCCGGACTTCTCGTAGCTGCTAAGAATAGGCCGCTCATCTACGCGGCGACCAAGGACAATTGGAAAGAGATGGCTGAACTCGCTTTAATGTACGATTCCCCCCTCGCCGTCTTCGCTCCAAACGACCTGAAACTATTAAGGTCTCTTGCGAAAACTCTCTTGGAATTTGGAGTGAAGGATCTTGCTCTTGATCCAGGAACCGTCCCGAATGAAGGCCTAGGCGAGACGATCAGCAATTACACAATGCTCCGCAGATCTGCGTGCAGAGAAGAGGATGAACTTCTCGGATTTCCCTTGATAGGGGTTCCGCTGGTCGTTTGGTCGAATAGCAAGGAAATGCCTGAGATCTCCAGTTGGAAAGAAGCTTGTCTTGCTTCAATGTTGATCTCTAGGTATGCGGATCTACTGATAATGCACAGCTTCGAAGGCTGGGTCCTTCTCCCAACAGTGATACTGAGACAAAACATATACACCGACCCGAGAAAACCTGTTGCTGTTCAACCTGGATTAAAGATGTTCGGGGCTCCAGATGAGAACTCACCGCTTCTGTTCACATCGAACTTCGCTTTAACATACTATACGGTTGCTTCAGACATAGAGTCAGGAGGGGTCACCTGCCATCTTCTTGTGGTCGATACAGAGGGCCTCTCGGTGGAGAGCGCCGTCGCTGGAAGAAAGTTGACGGCAGATAAGGTCGCTGAAGCCATCAAGACTACGAAGGTCGAGGAGAAGGTAAAGCATCGGAACTTGATAATACCAGGCAGAGCTGCTAGGCTGAGCGGCGAGATAGAAGAGTCGTCTGGGTGGAAAGTATTGGTCGGCCCTCTCGACTCATCTGGGATTCCTAAGCTCATTCAAGATTTGAAAGCTCAGACTCCGAAGGCTTAGCGTGAGCATCTACGGAAGCGGTTCAGCATTTCCATTTTCTATCAACGTACGGCTACGAATAGCCATGACCGTTAAGCTGCAATCAGATCTTTAATGCCCAGTTTAGACGCGCACCCTACCGGGGTAGTTGTACACATTCATTCTGTTTCCCCTGACGAACCCGATCAAAGTGACCCCGGTATACTCTGCAATCTCTACGCCTGAACTGAGGACTGAGCTTATTGAAGCGACGATAGGAATGCCTACTCTAGCGATTTTCAAGACAATATCCCCGCTTAACCTACCAGTTGAAACTGCGAAGGTCTCGCCAAATTCACAGTCGCGTTCTGCACAAACGCCTATTACCTTATCCATTGCGTTGTGTCTGCCAACGTCTTCAGCAAACGCCAATTCAACTCCATCCTTGGAGTAAAGCGCTGACGCATGAACGCCACCAGTCTGCCTATATATTGAAGCTTTGGCATTCAAATTCCTGACAGCGTCTAGGATGCATCCGGCTTTCGTCTCTAGTTTAGAAGTGACCTTTCTAAAGCCTAGCCTATCTTTCAGTTTAGTGAATGGCCAAGGGATTTCGGCTCCGCATCCGCTGGTGATTATCCTAGTGAAAGGAGTGATCATCGCAAGCTTTTCTTGGATGCTCTTCTCAGAGGCGATGGTGACTCGGCACTGTAAACTCTCATCTATTTCTACGGAGGTAATTTCTTGGAAAGAGTCAACTAATCCTTCAGAGAGAAGATGCCCAGCGACCAGTTCTCTGAGACTTGTTGGCGTACAGAAGATGGTCGCGTAATTAGTCTCGTTAATCATTATTCTTAAGGGTATCTCCGAGACTACTCGGTCGCTGGTCTCTTCAACTTTGCCTGTTTGAAGATTGAAGCGCGTTACTGGAAAGCTCGTTATCGCGTCCACGTTCTATCTCCTAGCCTTCGCTATTACGAACCTAGCGATCTCATCAGCGATGTCTACTTTTGTAGTCGTCTGAAGGCCTTTCCATCCTGGCTGCGAGTTAATCTCGTTTATGACGAACCCCTCTTTGCTCTCCAAGAGGTCGACACCTGCTATTTCGCAACCGATTGTTTTCGCCGCTTTGACGGTTATCTCTTCTATTTCGCTCGTTGGCGTGAGCGGGACAGGTTTAGCTCCTCTGCTTACGTTTGTCTTCCATGAACTTGAGACCCTCATCATCGTAGCAATGACCCGATCTCCTACAACGAAGCTTCTAATGTCTCTAGTTCCGTGAGGCACAAACTCTTGAATATAGATGACATGACGATAGAATCTCAGTGTTCTGAAAGCTCTCTCGGCGATGTCTAAATCAGATATTCTTGCTGCTCCAATTCCGCGAGAGCCGAAGACAGGTTTCACAATAGCATCTCCTCCAAATCTTCGGAAAGCCTTCAAAGCTTCCTCGATGTCCTCTGTCACCAAGGTCTTGGGCACTGGTAAATTGCTCTCGCTCAACAATGCAAGCGTGTAGTACTTATCAGCTCCCTTCTCGATGCTTGCAGGCGGATTCACTACGGGCAACCCGTTTCTAGCGAACTCGTGGAGAATATTCAATTGGAAGATTATCTCGTCTAATGAACCTCTCCCTATGGGGCGCACCAAGAGCGCCGACAACTCTTTGAGCAAGTCCACTTCCCCGAGAGAAACTTGAGGACGCATCCCTACTCGGGCTGAGAGTTTTGAAAAGCTGAAACAAAACGGTTCAACTGCGTTCCTGATAAAGGCTTGTTTGACCTTAGAGGAACACCAAGCTTTCTCATTCCTAGTCAATAGGCCTATCTTCAATTCGACGACCAACTTGCCAACGGAATAGTTGATGAGTCAGCACTTAAATACATGGCTTCATCGAGAGCGCTGATGTGAGCAGGAGCAAAAAAGCATCTTTTTAAAAATCTCTAAAAAGCACTTTTTGCACAGGATATGTGACCGCTCATGGCTTAGCGGATCAGTATTTCCGAGAGATGGACCGGATGAAATACTCTGTTCGATTGGTGAGAACGAAATACTGGAGACCAGGAGACGACTACTTAAGGATCATCCTACATTCAACAGTCTCTAAGATCAATTCTGGCGACATTCTCGTCATCTCTGAGAAGGCTGTTTCGGT
>CAYOZM010000077.1:0-2340 GCA_964408475.1 uncultured Candidatus Bathyarchaeia archaeon
TTCTCCAGCCCCTCTTCATGGATTATCCTCAATGCCTCTCTTAGGCCATAGATCATCGAGATGGGAGCTGTATGATGGTAAACCCTTCCTTCCGACCAGTACTTTTCAATCAACGATAGGTCTAGGTACCAGCTTTGAACCTTCGTCTTTCTATTCCTTACGAGGTCCATCGCTTTCTCGTTGAATGTTATTGGAGCGAGACCTGGAGGGCAGTTCAAACACTTCTGTGTACCACTGTAGCAGATGTCTATTCCCAACTCGTCGACGTCCAGTTCGCATCCGCCCAAGGAGGTAACTGTGTCGACGAGTAGTAGAGCTCCGTATTCCTTCGCTAGCTTGGATATCTCCTTTAGAGGCTGTAGGACGCCTGTAGAGGTCTCAGCGTGGACGATGCCGACAACCTTTGCATTCGATTCTGAAAGAGCTTTCTCAACAGCTTCTTTCGAGATAACTCTACCCCACTCCTCCTTGATCTCTACGCTCTTTCCACCGCATCTAGTAACAACGTCGCTCATCCTCTCCCCGAATAGGCCGTTCACGCCAACGATGACTTCATCCCCTCTCTCTACAACATTGCAGACCGCAGCTTCCATGCCGGCGCTGCCTGTTCCCGAGATTGGAATACACAGCCTATTCTTCGTCCTGAAGACGTAGCGGAGAAGCTCCATCGTCTCATCCATCAACTCCAAGAAATATGGGTCTAGATGGCCGACGAGAGGAGTACTCATAGCCTTAAGGACACGAGGGTCAACGTTGCTAGGTCCAGGACCCAAGAGTATTCTGTTAGGAGGAATCAGCTCCCCGTACGTTTTTCCTTCCATAATTTTCACTCCAAACCTTCACAGTATATGGATTGTCTGTAAGCTTAATTACTGCTTAACATTTTTGCCCTTCCAGCAGCATAAGAATTTCCGCCTGCGAGCGCATGGATCGGCTGAATCTCGAAAATCTAGACCAATGTCTAAACTCGCTTCCTGAATAATGCCTCACAATTCTTGATTTTACGTCATAGGAGAATTCCCAAGCCTTATTAGAAAGAGGTGAAAACCAATCTGGGGAAAGATCATGCCAAAGAGAAAAAGTTGGTCTGAAAAGCTGAGAGACAGCAAGGGTCTACCAAAAGTACAAAAGATTACCGGCAAAATGAGTAGAAGATGGGGTACAGGCACAGTAGTTATTCCAGCACCAATGGAAGTCGATGAGATTATGAGATGGGTACCCGAAGGAAAACTTATTACCATAAATGAAATTCGCGCAGCCTTGGCCAAAAGACATAAGGCGACAATTGGTTGCCCCATTACTACTGGCATATTTGCTTGGATCGCAGCCAATGCTGCTGAGGAACGAAGACACCGGGGTGAAAGAGAAATCACTCCCTATTGGCGCACATTGAAAACTGGCGGAGTGATAAACGAGAAATATCCAAGCGGAGTTGAAGGGCAAAAGAAGCTTCTGGAAAAAGAAGGACACACAGTAATTCAAAAAGGCAAAAAATACTTCGTGGCCGAGTACGAAAAATCTCTGGCCAAAATATGATTGATAGAGCTTGATTTGATCAAACCTGTGAGAATACGAATGGTGGTAGTTTTTCCCTCATTGCTAGGGCATTTCTACCACGACCTAACATCTAAATTGCCTGCTAAGATAGTAAAGAATGATGACATCTAGTGGTTATCATTGAAGCCAATAGTTCCTGTTGTGAATGTCAAGGGGCAATATAACCATTTGATAGTGAGAATGCTCACGGAGTTTGAAACAGAAAGCTTCCTAGTGCCGCTATCCGTGTCGATGGATGAGCTTGAAGAGATGGGTTTCAACGGTCTAGTCGCTGGAGGAGGTCCCCAGACAGTGTATGAGCAGAGTTCCAGACGAGATCTACGATATTTGGAACGCTTGTTCAAGGAGGCTTCGAAACCTCTGCTCTGCATTTGTGTTAGCCACCAACTCTTAGCAGAAGCTTTCGGAGGAAGGACCGGCCCTGCCGAGAAGCCTGAGTACGGTAGGATTACCGTGTACATTGATCAAGAAGATGAGGTCCTACTAGGAACAGGACCGTCCTTTCCAGCATGGGCTTCGCACAACGACGAGGTCGTCCAGATGCCTGAGGATTTTGAAAGACTAGCGCACTCTCAAAGCTGCAAAATCGAAGCGATGAGGTCGAGAAGCAGGCCTATCTACGGACTCCAATTTCACCCTGAAGTCTGGCACACAACGAAGGGCAGAATAATCTTCAGCAACTTCCTTGAGATCGTTAAGAGGAACGCAGCATCTGGAAACTAGTAAAACGCAGACTATACGACTACCATAGATCGATTAAAACAAAAGACACCGCTTGAAAAA
>CAYOZM010000077.1:2440-4509 GCA_964408475.1 uncultured Candidatus Bathyarchaeia archaeon
ATTGAGGTCAAGAAACCAAGAGAACAGAGTGATGAGATTGAGGCTCACTTGAAATCGAAATAATGGATTCTTAATGAATCCGCTTCTTGAAAGGGGAGATAGTGATTCCTAAGCTTCAGCGGAAACGTCTAGGCGGCTTCTCTCGGATCTAGGGCACAAGGGAGGGCCCTTCTGTATATTTTGGGAGAGCGAAATCAATTAGCGCGGGGCGACCGTTCTGGAGCACTGCGAGAGCATTACTCAAAGCCATGCCGACTCGATCGTTCTCTTCAACCCTTTCGCTCTTCACATCGTAGGCTCTCGCCAATTCAGCGAAGTTTATCCTCGGCTCATCTATATCGACGCATTCATAGTTCTTCGCTTTTAAAGACCAGCCGCCTGTTGCTTTAGCTATGAATTCCCACTCTATCCCCCATGAGGCGTTGTTCATGACCAGATAGAGGACCGGTATACTGTAGTGAGAGCATGTCCAGAGGCATGAATCTATATTCCCCATAACGGCTTCTCCATCACCGATTGTGCAGATCACAGTCTCGTAGGGCTTCGAGATAGAGCCAACCGGGTAGCCGTTCTTGATTTGAAGGTTCACGTATCCCTCTGATCTTGCAAGAGCTACGCCGTATGCCATTCCGCAGGCAACGCCAAGATGCCATGAAGGGTTGCCGAAGTAGCTTCCAGGCTTGTTGATTACGATATTTCGCATCAAGGCACTTCTAGATGTAATGGCCACGTTCACCCAAACTGTCCGATCGCTCCAGATAGCTTTCAACTCGCGGGCGATTCTATATGGCGAGACTGGTCCATCATTCAAGTGCTCATCCGCCTCTTTGCGCCAATCATCCATGAGTCTACTATGTTCCTCAATCAGCTTTGCACGTCTCTTCTCAACCGTCTCCTTCAGCTTTCGCTGATCAATCAATTTCACAGCCAATTCTGTAAGAGCAGTCAGTGTCGCCCGGCTGTCGCCGAGCATTCGTACATCCGCCTCAAACATGGTTGATCCATAGTCCCCTCCTCCCACAACGCCTCTCACATTGAAAGGGTCGCTTGTAAGATCGATAACCTTCGCTCCTTCAGGAGGACGCGCTGGGGGAAGGTATCCATGCTCTATATTGAAGATCAAGTCGCAGTCTCGAGGCCAGGATGATTGAAAATCTTGGAACCCCGCGAACGAGTAATGCTCCATTGGAAAATTCAGGAAGCTTCTGCCATCGCGGACCGGCACCGCCAAGGTCTCCGCCAACTTAACGAGTGCAGAAACAGCTTCAGAATGCCTGCCTAGGCTCGTGGCGACTACAAGCGGGTTTTGAGCACGCAGTAGAAGCTCAAATGCTTCTCGTAGGACTTCCAGCCTTGGAACTGGAAGCTCCGGGGGCTTCATGCGCTTCCTCGACCGAATAACTCCACGATCCACTCTCTTCGCCATCGTATCCTCCCTAAGCGTTAGATACACAGGCCCTTGAGGTTCAGCTGCTGCCATGAAGATAGCTTTCTGCACATCGTCAGCCAAAGTCATGAGAAGCTGGTTCTCATGAACCCACTTGCACCACTCCCTCATGAAGGCCGTCTGAGTTGTATGATAGTGGTACTGAGGTGACCCTGAAGCAACTTGAACTCCTGGATAGTTCCTAGAGCCGAAGATCACAACTGGAGCGAAAGACTCGAAGCCCATGTAAACTCCTCCCAGAGAATTCATTGGACCTACTGTGCGGTCTATCAGGCAGATCGCCGGTCTCTCTCCAGCCAAAGCGTAGCCGACCGCAGCGCAAACGGTCGGGAACTCATGCAACCCTTGAATCCACTTCGGAGGCTTCACAACGGTCATAGCGTCCTGTATATCAGGCATCCCGCCGCCGGTCGTTCCGAAGAGGAATTGGAAGCCATTGGCTTGCAGGATTCTCATGAACCACTCTCCACCAGTCCTGACCGGAACAACCAGACTTTCTCCGCTAGAACCTGAAGATTGAGCCCTCGAAGAGCCTCTAGCCATCGGCAACTCACTCACCCTCTCATCTTCAGAAATGGTTACGATGCTCTTTATGGGCTTTGCCGAATCCACTACGTGAGTT
>CAYOZM010000078.1:0-4432 GCA_964408475.1 uncultured Candidatus Bathyarchaeia archaeon
CAATCCGATGGTGGGACGAGGTGTGCCGCTATAACAGGCGCCTCGCTCGCTCTCGCCGACGCGGGGATACCTATGAAGAGTCTCGTTTCAGCTTGCGCCGTCGGAAAGATTGAGGGCCAAATTGCTCTAGATCTATCCGATCTAGAAGACAAGTATGGGGAGGCAGATATGCCTCTTGCATTGATGCCGAGTTTCAACACGATAACTCTCGTACAGATGGACGGCTCTCTTACGCTGGAGGAATTTGCGAAGGCTCTAGATATGGCTGTAGAATCTTGTAAACAGATTCATGAGATGCAGAAGGCAGCTCTCAAAGCGAAATATATTTCGATCAAGGAAGAAGTCGAAGAAAAAGAAGAGAGCGCGGAGGCTGGCGAATAGTGTCGTCGACACCACAAATATCTCCTATGGCAAAGATAGAGCAGAGAACCATAGTCGATATGATGTCTCGTGGGAAGCGTATTGACCAACGATCATTAACAGACTATAGAGATTTGAGAATCGAAGTCGGCATTATCGAAAAAGCAAACGGTTCAGCTCAAGTATTTCTTGGAAAGACGAAGGTTATGGTCGGCGTCAAGGTGGAGACGGGAGACCCATTTCCAGACACACCTAATGAAGGGATACTTACCGTTAATGCCGAGCTTGTGCCATTGGCGTCGCCCTCATTCGAACCAGGGCCTCCTGATGAAAACTCGATCGAATTGGCGAGGGTTGTGGACAGAGGACTGAGAGAATCCAAAGCGATAGATCTTGGACAGCTCTGCGTGGAAGCTGGCAAGAAGGTATTCGTAGTGTTTGTAGATGTTTACGTTCTCGACCACGACGGAAACCTTATCGATGCATCTGCTATTGCTTCTCTAGCAGCTCTTCTGAATGCGCGAATGAGCGACTACGAAATCAGAGACAGAGAGGTCGTCTATAAACCAGGGTACAAGCCTCTTCCGATAAAGAACTACCCAATCACAGTTACTATCGCGAAGGTAGGTAATTCTCTTGTAGTCGACCCATGCCTTGAGGAGGAACAAGTTATGAGCGCCAGATTAACTGCGGCCATAGACGAAACTGGTAGAGTCTGCGCGATGCAAAAGGGGGGCATGGAGGGACTGACGATAGAAGAGGTGAAAGCAGCAGTTCAGATCGCATCGACCAAAGCGAATGCGATAAGAGAGAAGATCTTGGAGGCCGTAAAGTAATTGGGAAGGACAAGAAAGGTCGGCCTTGCAGGGAGTCTAGGGCCGAGGTACGGTACCGTAGCGAGAAGAAGATACATGGAAGTCGTAAGTCAAATGAGAAGGCCCCACGAATGTCCTCAATGTCACTTCAAAACAGTGAGGAGATTGAGTGTTGGGATATGGCTGTGTAGAAAATGTGGAGTCAAATTTGCTGGAGGCGCCTACACGCCATTCACAAAGCTTGGAGAGATAGCCAGAAGAGCCACAAGAGGCGCGATAACGGCAAAGGCGGTTGCCGCTGAGCTCGGAATAGGAGTGAAATCACAAGAGGAAATCGTAAAACCCGCTGAGGCTTTGCCTTCCAAGGCGGAACCCGAGACTGAAGAGGAAGAAAGGAAGAAGGTAAGAAGGAGACGTAGAAAAGCTAGAGAGGAAGCGCCGAAGGAAGAAGACGAGTGATCCTATTTACAACCTCCAGGCGCCCTATCCAACGCGTCAGAAGTTTTGTAAGCGAGCTTTCCCATTCGATTCCGAAATGCATAAAACTTAACAGAGGAAAACTGAGCCTCGAAGGAGTTGCCGAAAGAAGTCTCGAGCTAAACTGCGACAAGGCACTGATATTGGAAAGGTGGATGGGAGGACCGGGTAGGATACAACTCCTCCAGTTCAAAAATTCCAATCTTACACCGATACCGCCGCTCATTTACTTGGTAGAAGTAAATTTGAGGAGAGAGTACGGGACTTTAGGCAGATTTCAGGCCGAAGCGATAACGATTCGATCAGAAGAAAATTCTGAACTAGTTCGACTTGCGAAGAGTCTGTCAAGTTTCTTCGAATTGCCCCTTAATACATTGCCTCCCAAGGGCTCTTATAGAGTGGCGCTGCATGTAATGCGACATTCAAAATGGAAGGCAAAAGTGGTTCTGGCAAGTCTGCCCGCAATCCGAGAAATTGGCCCCTCGCTCACCATTAAGCATTTGAGGTGGCAAAATTTTGAGGGGAGTGAAAAATCATAGAAGCGGAATCCGAAGTTACGATTGAATTCGATGACGAACAGCATACTCTGGCGATCCTAGAGGCTCTCAAACCTGAACTCAAAGCTCGTGAGCGTGATCGATCAAGAATAACGATATCGCGGGATAGAACCGCTCTGAAGATGAAATTCTACGCCAGAGATCCTGTGGCATTGAGAGCTTCCATTAATCTATACTTGCGCTCTGTCTTAAGTTGGCGGCGAGCCGTTCGAATTATCGAAGAACTTGAGCAGTAGCTTCGTGTGTTCTGCATACGAAAGGGCGGGGCGCTATCAGTAACGAATTCAGCCAATTCTTTCTCATGGAGGAGATAATCGATAAAATACATTTGCGCACGCAAATCCTTATTATCGTGGCTATTAGCATAGTGAATGTGCTTCAGCCTAATTCGAGGAGTGGAAAAGTTGGGCGAGAAAGTTGAACTGCCGCCTCAAGTTCAAGAGCAGTTGGTGAGACTTCAGCAGCTGCAGCAAACCTTGCAGGCTGTCGTGACACAGAAGCAGCAGCTCGAGATCGAGTTGACGGAGGCGGATAGAGCGATCGCAGAACTGGAAAAACTTAGCGACCAGACCCCGGTGTATAAGAGTGTGGGAAGCATCTTGGTCAAGTATGATCAGCAACTCCTAGTCAACGAGCTTAAGGAGAAGAAGGAACTTTACAATACTCGAGTAACGGTCCTGGGGAGACAAGAGGAAAGAACGCGGGAAAGAATTAAGGAGCTTCAACAGAAGCTCCAAGAGAGACTGAGGCCAGCCGCACCCAGCTGAAGAGCTTCTTCTCGAAATCGACGCCTTGGGATTGGAAGCGGAGTGAACACTGCGTTAAGGAGGAAACCATCGCCAAGAGAAATCGAAGGGATGTGTGAGGCCGCCCAACAAGCTGTAATGAGTTTCCTTGCTTCGAAGATCCCGTTAAGACATATGAGAGATTTTGAAATAGTTGTCGAAGCTATTGGCGACAAACCCCTAACTCTGAACATCGAGGTCTCCGTCATACAGGGTAATCAACGCGGTGAAATGAGCAAGATTTTGGATGAAGCAACTCGCGTAGCGCTGAATGCGGCAGAGTCTAAAGCTAGGGACCTAGGACTTTGAAACCATTCAAAAGACTTGCCTCTCTGATGAGAAAGACGAGCTCAGTAAGTATTCTATGTCATCAGAATGCCGACCCCGACGCTGTTTGCTCTGCATATGCCTTGTATTCGCTACTCAAGAGAGTCAAAAAGAAGCTGAGAATAGAGATTGCAGCTCCAAGCCTGAGTAGGATCTCTCAGAGGGTACTGAGGCATTTTCCCGAAAAGTTTGTAACGAAACCGCATTTGGAACAGTCCGACCTGATATTCGCAGTTGATACGAATACAATTCAACAACTTGGCGAATGGAAAGATTTCTTCTCTCTACCTCGAAGTAATCTGATAGTCATAGATCACCATGCTCTTCATCCGAGGACTTGTGAGATGGCTCTGATGGTTGTATTTGACGAAACCGCGACATCAACTTGTGAGATCATCTATGAGATGTACAAGAGTTTCGGAGTTAAACCGTCCCCTCTTGACGCCGCTGCCATGATTCTAGGAATATACTACGATACTAGGCGTTTGATGCTGGCGAAGTCGAAAACATTTCATGTGCTGTCTGAACTGACAGCCTACGGGCTTGACATGGAAAAAGTCTCCTCGATTCTTCACTTCCCCATGGAAGATTCGGAGCGTATCGCTAGATTGAAAGCAGCTCAAAGAGTCCAGATCAGACGAATAGGAAAATGGATCGTTGCTGCGACCGTTGTAGGCTCATATCACGCCTCAGTAGCGAGGGCATTGATCATGTTGGGTGCTCACATCGCAGTAGTCGGCGGAGAGAAAAAGGAGAGGCTGCGCATAAGCCTTCGATCCACATCAGATTTCTATAGGAAAACGCGAATACACTTGGGGAAGCATATAGCAATTCCCGTTGGTGAGCAATTCCAAGGAATGGGCGGAGGCCACGCTCTTGCAGCGGGAATTAACGGAAGCGGAGACATTACTCAGGCGATCAATCAGTGCCTAGACTTGATCTCTGCAAGATCCAACTAGCAATATTCCTCAGATCAGCAAAACGGTTAAACATATCTTCTGATTCTTAGGAGAAGGAGGCTCTATCTCAAAAAAGAGTAGCTACTCAAATTTGAAGAACTCATGAATGTACAAGCAGAGGTACCTCGTCGTTGCCCATAATAGAGATGCGC
>CAYOZM010000079.1:0-4398 GCA_964408475.1 uncultured Candidatus Bathyarchaeia archaeon
TTCCTGCCCTCGTGGCCATAATTGCGGTAGGGTTGAATGGTTTGCTAACAAAACTGAGGAAGGAGGTCGAGGAGGCCTTAACCCTTCTTGCTAAATTCCTTCATGGTCTTGGGCTGAACCCGTTTTCATTGAGTCTTCTAGGACTCATTTGTGCTTTCCTGTCAGGTATCCTCTACTATGAGCTCGCAATGCAGCCTTGGGCCTTCTGGGTTGCGCCAATCTTCTTGTTGCTGTCTGGGTTGTTCGATGCGGTGGACGGCGCGATGGCGAGAGTGTATGGACAAGTTACAAGGTTTGGCGGTGTGATTGACTCTGTATTTGACCGCATTGGGGAAGTGTTTGTATATTCCGGTATAATCCTAGGCGGCTTGTCCTCACTCTTCTGGGGACTTGTAGCATTGGCTGCATCGCTAATGGTAAGCTACGTTCGTTCCAGAGCTGAAGTTGAGGGGGCCAAAATGGAAGGTGTAGGGATAGCTGAACGACCTGAGAGAATAGTAATCCTAGCCGTGGCGACCTTCATCAGACAGATTGAGCTGGGTTTAATCGTAATCAGCTGTCTGGCGACATTGACTCTATTTCATAGAGTTTGGCGTGCTCGGGTAGAGCTGCCGTAATGCGAATAGCAAGTTGGAATATCCGTCAGACCGATCCTCGACTACGAGAAGTAGGATTTGGGAAGGAAGATAACGCCTACTCTGACCCTATTCGGTGAAGCGTCTCTCTTCACGCGCCCTTACCTTAGAGACTCCAAAATGAACTGCGCATGACACGCAGTAGTGTTTCACTACGGGCTGTCTGGCGATATAGGCTCCTTTCGCCCTAAGCTCCCTAGCTAAAGACGGTTCAACCAAGGAAACCCATTGTGTAACTCGTTTCGCCTTATCCCGGGGAACCAGCATGCCGCAGTTGCTACATTGAACAACTTCGCTTCTTCCTTTTCCGCCCTTACTTCTTCCTCGCGACTTCCTCTTCTTGCCCAAGAAGACTTCACATCTCTACACCTTAAATCGAGCGAGACTGCTTAAAACATTGCGGTATCTCGAGAGTGCGGAACCAATTTGTACGATTTGGTAACAGTTGGGCACTTCGCTTTCGATTGGATTGTAAGGAAAAATCTCAAGTCGAGATGGACGCTCGGAGGCCCCCCAACCTATGTTTCACTTTCTGCAAAGGCTTTAGGCGCAAACGTCTCATCGATATCGAAAGTCGGCGCCGATTTCTCCGATGAGTATTTCTCCTGGCTGAGCCGAAACGGAGTTGACCTTCAAGGAGTCAAAATGACGAACGGACCTACAACGAGGTTTAAGATAATATACAATGATTCAACCAGGATGCTCCAACTCGTAGCACGTTGCGAACCGATACGTCTTGAAGATCTGCAACTCACGGTCAAAACGAAAGCCATCCATATTGCGCCAATAGCCAACGAGATCTCGGTTAAAGCAGCGCTAAGCCTGTGCCGTTATGGAAAGCTGATCTCACTCGATCCTCAAGGTTTTCTTCGAAGCTTCGATCGAAATGGCTATGTCCATTTGAAAAGATGGCTTGACAAGACCCTTCTGAAAGAGGTAGATGTTCTGAAGGCTTCAAGCAGGGAACTCTCTGCGGCGACTCAGATGAGAGATTTAAGGAAAGCTTTATTGAAGGCAAGGCGTTTGGGACCGAGAATCTGCATAGCAACTATGGGAGCAAGCGGCGTTTTGTTGCTTTCGGAAGACGCCTCGTACTACGAAGTTCCAGCGTACAAGCCTCCACAAGTGGTCGACCCTACCGGATCAGGAGACGCATTTGCAGGCGTATTCCTCGTAGAATACATGAGGACTAGGGACCCGGTATGGGCAACAGCATTCGCGTCTGCTGCAGCATCCTTCGTGGTAGAAGGCGTTGGCCCATCTAACTTCGGCACAAGGGATCAAACCGAAGAGAGGGCGGCAACGATTATGGAGAAAGTTAAAAAAGTTTGAAGAGCGGAACTTGCTTTCTTGTCTCAGTATGCTCTACCGAAGTATGCTACCTCTCGAGCCTCGTTCCCGCAGCGAACGCATTTGGAGAACAGTTCTTCTCTTTCGAACGGTATGAGCCGAATGTCTGCGCCTGTCTCCTCTTTAATCCGTGTTTCGCATGCTGTGTCTCCACACCAGCATGCCTTGACGAAAACTCCAGACTCAACCATTTTCTTGAATTCATCATAGGTGGCTGTTGTCTTAGTTCTCTCGTCAAGAAAGCGCTTTGCTCTTTCAAACAGGTTTCTCTGTATCTCACCAAGTATCTTGCCGATTTCGTCGATCAATCTCTCTTTGGGTATACGCGCTCTATCGAATGTATCTCTCCTAACCAGAGTTACCTCTTTCTTCTCGATGTCTTTAGGTCCTACCTCAATCCTCAAAGGAACCCCTTTCATCTCCCACTCATTAAACTTCCATCCGGGCGTGTATTGCTCTCTGTCGTCGACGTGCGCATCGAAACCTGCTTGGCGGAGTGAGCGGGAAACTTCTTCAATCTCCTTGTAAACTAGCCTCTGCTCATCTTCAGTGTAGTAGATCGGGATACCTACGATCTGTATCGGCGCTATCTTGGGAGGCACTATGAGGCCTTTGTCGTCTCCATGCACCATTATCAGCGCTCCTATCGTTCGCCATGAGAGGCCCCAAGACGTCTGCCAAGCATAATGCTCCTTCTCGTCTTTCCCTATGTACTTGATACCGAAAGGAATTGAGAAATTCTGTCCAAGATTGTGGGATGTCCCCATCTGGAGCGCCCTTCCATCCGGCATTAATGCTTCCAGGGTTGTCGTGTAGAGCGCTCCGACGAACTTGTCTCTGTCAGTCTTTCTACCGGCTAGAACCGGGATGGCAAGCATATCTTCGATGAGTTCCCTATATATGCCCAGTGTTAGCATCACTTCCTTGTCAGCCTCTTCCTTCGTTGCGTGAACCGTATGGCCCTCCTGCCATAGATACTCACTTGTTCGTATGAAGGGCTTCGTCATCTTTATTTCAGCTCTGAGGACGGAGTTCCAGAAGTTGAGTAGGAGCGGTAGATCTCTCCAGCTCTTGATCCACTTCGAGTATGAGTCATAGGCTATAGTCTCCGAAGTCGGCCTGACTGCCAGTCTATCGCTCAACTCCTCATCCCCTGCATGAGTTACCCAAAATACCTCAGGAACGAATCCTGTGAAGTGCTCAGCCTCCTTCCTGAGGAAACTCTCAGGTATCAATGCTGGAAAGTACGCGTTCTGGTGGCCTACTTCCTTTATTCGTTTATCTATGAAGTCTCTGATTCTTTCCCAAATCGAATAACCGTAAGGCATGAGGACTATGAATCCTCTGATGCCCGCGTAATCGGCGAGACCGGCCTTTGTCACAACTTGAGTATACCACTCAGCGAAATCCTCATTCTTCTTAACAGTTATACCTACGTCTTTACTCATCGAAAACAACTCCGCTCGAATGCTTGGATTTAGTCTTTAAAATATCTATTTTGATGCGCAGAAGAGTTTCAGCGAGATGGAACCAATTCACCTTGCACCCTAAGTCGCCTGAAGAAGAATGTGTCAAGTATCTCCGCTTAAAAGGCTTTTGTTGGATCAGCGGCTTTCCGCCATTAGTCCACAAGCGTCGTGAGAACCAGACACTTTGCAGACCTTATCACAGCTTCGCTTGTACTCTTATGGAACAGCTTGGCTATCCCGCTCCTTATCTTCCTCTTCATCATTAGAACGAAAGAGTAGTCTCCTTCGTTCGCTTCGGCAACTATACCTTCAACGGTATCTCTAGCAATGACCACTCGCACAACCGCGTTGTAGTTCTGGCTTCTAAGCCAATCAGCTACGAGGACAAGTCTATTTTCAGCTACCGCTATCTCATTCTTGAAAGGATGCGTGTCAACGGGCGAAGTTCTGCTAGGGACTTCGATCACATGGAAGAGAACTACCATGGGATTCTTGAACACCGACAACGCATGGAGCGCGTGAGCTATCTTCTCGCGATCAACGAATGAGGAGATGGGGATCAATATCTTTACTGGATGGAGTTCGGTAGAGTTTACCCCGCCGCTCATTCGGATATCAACTTGCCCTCTCTCTTGTGGGTGTAGATAACAACCGCTGTAACCGTGCTTCTTATCCCGTTTATCTTCAAGATCTTGTTCTTAAGGAAGTCTCGAAAGGATGAAATGGTGTCAGTGGTTACCAGAGCTACAATGTCATACTCACCGGTCACTTCGTATATATCAGTAACTTCCGGCAGTTTCATCAATGCTTCCGTTACCCTATCCAGTTCTTTAGACTCAACAAATATGTTCACAAAAGCCCTCACATACCTAGGCATTTGACTCCACTCTCCTAACTACCATGAGTTTTCCAGGATATCTTGATACGATCGCGTGAACCGAATC
>CAYOZM010000080.1:0-4377 GCA_964408475.1 uncultured Candidatus Bathyarchaeia archaeon
TCGCTTATTTCAGGTGGCACGGTCGAGGCCGTAGACCTTGGTATAACTACCGTTATAGCGGGGAGGAGCTGTCTTCTTGGGTCCCGAAGGTCCAGGAGACCTTGAAAAACGTTAGGGTTGCGTATGGCTACTTCAACAACCATTATCATGGTTACGCTGTTGAGAACTGCTTGCAGATTCTTGAGATGCTTGGTGTTTCAACTCCGAGCCAGATTGAGACCAAGAAGCGAGTTGAAAAGTTTAGGGTTTCCGGACTTGCCGCTCCAATCGAGGAGGCCGTCACTGGGCTCACAGCTTTCATGCCTGAAGCGAAGGTCGCTGAGATGGGTTTCAGTGACCTTCTGAGCGCATTTATCGACAGGTCTAGGTTTGGGAGGGCTAAAGCGATTGGTGATGATGAGTTGAAAGTTGAGGAAGTGACTGACAGGCGTTTGGTTGCGTCTATCCGTGCATACCATATCTTGATCGATCTCGATGGGCGAGTCATTCGTCATGATTGCGCTGATTGGGGTCGATCTCTGTCTCTGAAACAGTTTTGTAAGCACCTTGGAAAACTGTTCCTATATCTTCCGAAAGACAAAGCGGTCAGTATCCTTCGTATGATCTATTCTGAGCGCGATGATTGGGAGTTTCAGCCCTACATAGGCTAGTCCCGTTGAATTTGGTTTGAAGGAGATGGCTTGTGTTTCAGCCTTAGTTCCGTAGTGCAAAGGTATTTTCCTGGATCGGGATAACTAAACTTAAGAACGAGAGTCTCATATTACTCAATTTACTCTAAAACGTAGTGGACGTGCCAAGTCTTGTCCGATAGGACCGCGATACCGGTTGGGCTCTTCATAGGGTTCATTCTCGCTTTCTTCTATGAGCTCTTTCTCCCCATATTGGAGTTCGATCTCAAGGGCCTCATCGTGTTCCTGACCGTTCCGAGTTTAGCTGGGTTTGTTACTGGTGCGCTTGACAAGCGCAATGCGCTTGAGAACGGTTTCTTGATAGGCGTATTCTCAGGCGTCGTCAATGTTCTCTTGGCTCTAATGCGGACTATTCCGACGAGAGGAACTGTCTCTTACTCCTTCCTCTCCAGCTTCGGGGTCTTCATGCTTATCTCTATCTTCACTTGGGGGTTCATAGGTGCGGCTGCAGCCGTTCTTGCGAGGCAGTCTGCTCTGCCAACTGCTGCTCCAGCCGTGAAGCCTCAGGAGGAGAAGTCTTGTTCTGGCTGTGGAACTAGGAATCCAGCTGAGGCTCTCTTCTGCTACTACTGTGGGAAGAAGCTCTAGAGCCACTTACAGTTTTGTTCCGCATTTTATGCAGAATCTTGCGATCGAGAAGTTCTCGAAACCGCAGGTTGTGCAGTCTGTTTCTTTAGCTCTTGCTATCGTGGGGGCTGTTCTTTCTACTGGTGCTTCTGATCTCAAGGATTCGAATGGTTCTGATAGTTGTATGAAATGGCCTACTACAGAGACTTTCGAAAGCGGTAGAGTAGTCTCAACGATAAGCATCGGGCCCTTTGTCGTGTCGAAGGTTACTTCTCTTACTCTGCCTACGAGTGTTGCTTTCGAGTCTACGACGGTCATGCCTTTCAGGTTGTCGTACATTGTTTGCTTCGTTTCTGCTGTTTCTCTAGTTTCTGGCTCTGCTGCCGGCATTGTGAATTTCTCGCATGCGTAACAGTACCATTTCTTGTGGTGGTCTCTTGTCCTTATGTATGTTAGTGGTTGCCCGCATACGGAGCATTTCGGCCTTTCCGGGGTTATAGTCAAAGCGTTTTACCTAAATCTAGCGTAGCTGTAGGGTTCTATTTAGCTTTGTTTTGTCCGTTCAAGATATGCTGGTTTGAGTCTTTATTGAGATGTTGATTCTCTCGCGACGGGAAGGCTCGGTCTTCTTTCGCATGGATGAACCTGTTTCGAGATTAAAAACAGCACCCATCGATACGTGAAATACGCTGATAACCGAAGTTGCAGCTTGTATTATTAGATGTGAGCTAGAATGTCGGTGATCGATGACGTTTGTTCGCTTCTAGATGATGGAAACTGGCATACCGTCGATGACATCGCAAAAGAGGTTGGGTTGAGCCCAATCTCTGTGGGATTCGTGCTAAGCTTCTTGCGCAAATATGAATTCATTGAAATGAGCATGAAAAACGAGGGCAAGGCGAGAATGAAGAAAGGTGCTCCCAAGTTGAGACTGGCAGTGTACATACTGAAAACCTTACTCGAAAGACCGAGACAATCGTCTCAAATTCTGGCCAAAACACTGGAAACCCATTCCGCTCTTCCCTAGCTCATTCGACTGGCATAGAAAAGCAGTCAGGCTGACCTTATCCCTCAGAGCTACAATCCCATGTGAAGTCATCAAAGAAGCTCTTCGTAGCGAGTTTCAACATTGAAAAGGCATCCTCAAAACAATGGAATATCGGCTTATTACCATGTAAACTCAATAAAGTACCGTCCCAAGCCAAGATACATCGTACAGACGTAGGAACGGGGATGAAGATGTCTCAACCGAAATGTAGAATATGCAGCTCTAGCAAGCAGGTTAAAAGCACGGTAGTCAATGGAAGGAAGCTTTGCATCTGTGAGGATTGTCTCCTACTGATATCAGGAATCGTCAAAGACAACTTCCCATGCGGCGATAAGATGCTTCTAGACGAGTGCAGAAGTATCGCAAACTGGCATATTCGAAACTCACATACCTATTGAAAATGGGTAGCTTGCAAAACGATTCCTAGAAGGACGACTTTTGCCGAGCCTGAATAGAATTAGTCGTTTCAGCGATTCTGAAGAGAAAGATTATAGGCAGATCTAGCTTAGACCTAAAAGAGTTTCTATCAGTAATTTCAGGTTGCTAAGGATGCCTAGCGTGGAACATGACGGCTAAGAATGAATACAACGGACATAGGTCTGCCTTCTGGAAGTCTTATATGGCTTCACCGCCAGTCAAATGTTGCGGCAAGCTTTATATTTCCTGATTTTACTAAAAAAGGTTGATTGCTCTTCCTAAAGCCCAGAGGAGAAACGCGTGGCGAAGATAGACGAGAATATTCACAGAGTGCTGAAGGAATACGGGTTAACAGAGTACGAGATCAAAGCCTACCTGAAGCTCGTCTTCGATGGACCAGCTACACCTTACGAGATCAGCGAGACGGCGGGCATACCTTACGCGAGGGTCTACGGAACTTTAGAAGACCTAGAGAAACGGGGTTGGATTGAAACTCAACCTGGAAGGCCTGTTGTCTACAGAGCGAAGCCGCCGAGATTCGTAGCTGAGCTCGCTGTTGAGATGTCGAAGAGTTTCATGGATGGCTTGGTCAGCATAATGGTGAGAGATCTCCAGTCGATATACGAGAAGAGAGAAACCGTGAAGCATGTAGGTCTCTGGGTCATTCACGGAGGAGATAAGATTCTAGACAAGCACGAAGAAATGATCTCAAGAGCTAAGAGTCACATCTACTTTATCGCCTCGACTCTAATGCTCAAGGAAGCAGACGAGTTGAGAAATACGATTGCGGATGCGGAGACAAGAGGCGTTGACACAAAGATAATCTGTTTCTCAAATCCGAAATATGTAGAAGAAGATGCGATACGGCTGCTCGCGCGAGTCTCAGACGTAGGAGTGATAGACGAGCTTGAGCAAGCAGCTAAACCCTTCAATATAGTTTTGGTTGACGGTAGAGATGTACTCCTCACATTCTTGTGGAACCTTGAGGTGCCAAGCGATTTGGGGTCCAAGATAGCTTTCAGAATTACAGACGAAGACCTTGCAGGAGTTCTAGAGAGGTACTGCGAACATTATTGGATCAAAGCCAGAAAGCTCTAGAGATAGGAGAAGAACCTGCAGATGACACGGGGTTTCGTCTCATACAGTTCCCTCAAAAGAGTCCTAGCGAAATCTCCTGAAGGACCGTTGAAGTTCACAGCCCTGACTAGGCAAGCTCTTAAGAAACTGGATGTCCCTCAAGAGACGAGATCCAGAATAATCAATTTGATGTGCAATCGTAGAACGGATCTGAAAGAATACAAGAAGATCAGCCGAGAGTTGAAAAGCTTCAGCTATGAAGCTGGTGAGGAGGCCTCCGTAGACTATTTCAGATCTATCTTGGCGAAAGCCCTATTCAACATCTTCCTAAGGCTAACGCCAAAGTATAGGAACGAGGCAGCTAGAAAGAAGTTCTTCGAGATAATAACCTCGCTGGCGAAGAATCTCCATCTGACAAACTCGATCGACAGCGTAAAAGAGCTCTTCGAATCACAAACGACCGACAAAATCGTCGGCTACCTGATGAAGGAAGCTGCAGAACTAGTTGAATCAGGATACTCGCCAGATCTGGAATTGAATGACAAGTTGATAATGGCGAGTCAAGAATTCCAAAAGTAC
>CAYOZM010000081.1:0-4365 GCA_964408475.1 uncultured Candidatus Bathyarchaeia archaeon
GAGTACATCTATGAGCAAGCTGAATACTTGGCGTACAAATTCCTAGAAGACAAATATGAAAAGGAATTCTGGTACACAGCGAGACATGGACTCCGTGAAGAGACAAGAAAATGGTCAGAGAGAATACGTGACTTCTTCGCCTACTATGAAGGGCTTGTCGGGGACGACCTATATAAGGACATTTACTCTAGACTAGCAGAATTCAGGTCACTCTCGATCCCCTTGAAATCGCAAGCTGAATACTCGTTCATCTTCGAGACCCTCGCCGCCAGACCTACGGTTGTGAGATTTGACGAGAAGGAATTGGAGCTACTCAAGATACTGTCTATAAAACCTCAAGCACCAGTCAGTGAGATAGGTCGAGACGTCGGATTGAGCATACCTACAACTATGAAGCTGATCCGAGACTTGACGAAGAAGGCCAATCTAGGATCAATGATAATGACGAATATGGAGAAGCTGGGGCTACAGGAATACCTGTTGTTCATAGAGACGAATAGAGAATGGGACACGAGAAGGCTCTTCTGGGCGATCCCATACTGTCGAGACGCATACAGGCTCTACGGCCCGACAGACCTATTCATAGTGCTAGATGTTCCGTTCAAGAACGAAAATTTCGTTCCCAACTTTCTAAAGCTTATCGAGGAGAAGAATATCATCTCAAGCTGTGTAGCATGTAAACCGAAAGCGAACTTCTACAACATCAACTTTAGCCGGTACGACGTAAGGACTAACGTGTGGAATGTACGATGGGACAGTTGGGCTCTAGGATTAAGAGAGGAGCTTCTAAAGAAGAGTCAAGAGCCAAATCAACCAGTCGATCGAGTGACTCCATCTGAACGGAAGCCGATAGAGATAGACAAGATCGACCTCCAAATAATGGACGATCTAGTCTTCGGCTGGCGAAGATCGTTCTCAGATATAGGGAGCAATATCGGGGTCTCAGGAGCTTATGTCGGAAAGAAGATTAGACGACTAGTCAAGAAAGATGTCTTCAAGCCAATGTTGATTGTAGACAAGATGGGCGCGGAGAACTGCGGATACATCCTAGTTGACTGCGATCAAACTTCAGCAAGTATAATAACAAAGTATCTCGATGAACTTCCGGCGTGGAGAGGTTGCCGAACTGAAGGAGATGTAAACGGTATCGCAGCGATGGTATGGGTTCCGATGGGGGAGATCGAGCAACTCTTCAAAACGATCGATGATCAACTGTGCCGTAGAAAGCTAATCGATAAATGTCTGTTTCACACCGTTGGAAAATGGTCGAGCCTCAGAAGATGGTTGCCTATAGATCTATACGTGAGCAAAGAAGGATGGGCTTTTGATGAAAAGAAGTACTTCGGCTTCGTAGACAAGATAGCCTGACGAAAAGAAAAAAAGAAGGATAGAAATTTTTTATTCACCAGCAGCGAGCCGGCGGATCCCATGGACCTATTTCCAGAGACTCGTCTTTCTTTTTGGTGTTCAACCTTGTCACCAAAATGTAAATTTCGAGATCAATTCTCTCATAAGTTTGCTGCTACGATTGCAACGCTATAGAGTAAATTAAGCAAAAAAAGTACTTTCGACACTACGCTCCATAACTCTCGACGATGAAAATCTCTAAACAAAATAGAAGATTTTCCCTAGAATTCAATTCCTTCTCTTGCTCGGACTCCATGAGAAAATGGGTGCTTCACCTCTCTCATTTCAGTTACCAGATCAGCGATATCGATCAATCTCTTATCTGCGGCTCTACCAGTCAAAACTATCTCCACCATTGAAGGCTTCCTTTGAATTAGCTTGATAACCTCGTCGATGTCAATAAGACCTAGATTCACAGCGTGAGTTATCTCATCTAGCACAACAACCTCGTACTTGCCTTTCATAATAGCATCTTTGGCATGTTCAAAAGCCCTTGAAGCCTCCTGAAAATCTCTGCGGGAAGGCTTGCCTATAACGAACTTGCCTGTTCCATAGGAGGCGTGTTCAAAATTTCGAATGCGCTTTAAAGCGAGAAAAGCACCATCCCCAAGCTTCATTCGACCTTTCAAGAACTGTATGAAGCATACTTTAAAACCTCGACCGACGGCTCTCAAACTCAATCCTAGGGCGGCAGTGGTCTTCCCTTTCCCGTTCCCAGTGTAGATGTGGACGAGCCCTCTCTCCAACTTCTTCAAAGCTTCTTCCTCGATCGACGCCTCTTTCGGATGTACTGAGAGACCAGACGGTCGGCGGCTGAATAAGGGTCGATCTTCCTCGCCGCGACCCTCTCAACTAGCTTGGCGAAATTCGAGGCTTTCCTCAATTCATTCATCAGCCGCTCAGTCAAACTATACTTTAAAGCTTCAGCAACCTCTATCTCACTTCTGCGAACCAGCTTCTCCTTTACGCTCGTTCTCTTCAGATACTCTTCATGCTCCTCAATCTTCTTGACAACATTCTCGATGCCTCTGTTCAAGGTCGACGTAGTCTTAAGGACCGGAGGTGTCCAGCGGCCTTCTTGAGTTCCCAACTCTATCATCGCTTGAATCTCTTCAACAGCTCTATCCGCGTTATCTCGATCAGCCTTGTTAACAATAAATATGTCACCTATCTCCATCATTCCTGCTTTGCTGGCTTGAATATCATCGCCAAGCCCCGGCGCCATTACAACTAAAGTCGTATCTGCAACTTTGATGATATCAACCTCAGACTGCCCTGCCCCTGAAGTCTCAACGAAGACTACATCCTTTCCTGAGGCATCGAGAACTCTAACAGCATCAGCTGTCGCTTTCGCTAAGCCTCCGAGAGTTCCTCTAGTTGCCATACTTCTTATGTACACGCCTTCATCAGTCGAGAGGTTCTGCATACGAATCCTATCGCCAAGCAAAGCTCCTCCTGAGAATGGGCTAGTAGGGTCGATGGCGACAACACCGACTGTCTTGCCTTTCTTCCTGAACTCCAACGCGAGCCTGTAGATCAAAGCACTCTTGCCGCATCCTGCAGGCCCAGTTACACCTACCACGTAGGCCCTACCTGTATGAGGGTAGAGAAGCTTAACAGCCCTCAACCCTTCAGGCGAATCGTCCTCGATTAGGCTTATGAGCCTAGCTATCGCTTTACGATCGTCCTTAAGTACGCCATCGACTAGCTGGTTTACGTTAATGATGGAATCCTCCGCGTAAAGAGCGATCTCTTTTGAATGGTCCTATCTTCTCCGTACATGTTGCGCCACGTAGTTGACAACCACACTGGTAGGGGTTCCTGGCCCAAAGACCTCTGAGACGCCCATCTTCTTCAATTCAGGTACATCCTCATCAGGGATTACGCCACCGCCGATGACGAGAACATCGCCGATGCCTTCTTTTCTCATCAACTGAAGAATCTCCGGGAACAAAGTCATATGTGCGCCTGAAAGAATACTCAAAGCCATAGCGTCAACATCCTCTTGAAGAGCCGTCTTCACAATCTGTTCAGGAGTTTGCCTCAAGCCGGTATAGATCACTTCCATGCCTGCATCTCTGAAAGCTCTAGCGATAACCTTCGCCCCTCTATCATGGTCATCCAGTCCAGGCTTAGCAACTAGGACCCTCAGCTTACCTTTAGAACTCAAAACTCCGCAGCCTCCTAGAAGATGATCAACTCCTGATACTCACCGTAGACCTCCCTCAGCACGCCGCAGATCTCGCCGAGCGTCGCATAAGCTTTTACAGCTTCTAGCATTATCGGCATCAAATTCTCATCAGCGTCTGCCGAATTTCTAAGCCGGTCGAGTGCTCGTTGAACTCTCTTCGAATCACGGCTATTCTTTAGTACGTTCAACCTCTCAAGTTGGGTTTTCTCAACATCGGGCGAGATCCTTAACAACGGAATCAGCTGCTTCTCTTCACTAGTATACTCATTGACGCCAACGATTGTTCGCTCCTTGTTGTCGATCTCTCTTTGATACTTGTATGCGCTGTTTGCAATCTCTCTTTGAAAGTAGCCCTTCTCTATTGCGGGAATGACTCCGCCCATCTTCTCAATTCTATCAATATATCTTAATGCTTCCTCCTCCATCTCCACTGTCAAAGCCTCCATGTAGTAAGACCCGCCGAGAGGATCGACCGTGTTTGCGACCCCGCTCTCATGAGCGATTATCTGCTGAGTCTTCAAAGCAATTCTAACAGCCTCTTCAGAAGGCAAAGCCAATGCCTCATCGAAAGAATTAGTATGCAAAGACTGCGTCCCACCCAGAACGGCGCCTAAAGCCTGTAAGGTAACCCTGACGATATTGTTCATCGGTTGTTGCGCCGTCAAAGTGCAGCCTGAAGTTTGAACGTGCATCCTCATCCACATAGACCTAGGATCCCTAGCTCGAAACTTCTCCTTCATAATCCTCGCCCAAATCTTGCGAGCTGC
>CAYOZM010000082.1:0-4354 GCA_964408475.1 uncultured Candidatus Bathyarchaeia archaeon
CAGAAAGCTGTTTTATTCTCCTTAAACGTTGAACAGGTTGCGTATCTATTACTTTTCTCTCAACCTCGGTGATGCGAATATAGCCGTACAAAGGATCTTTTATGAAACCCCAATATTGAGAGCTCATAAATCTCGCCTAGTCAAATCTAATAGGTCCAATTAGCATTCTACATGCCCATTACATACCAAAGATTGCACATAAGCCTTTACTGAGGATTGAAAGCAATTGACAGCATCCAATCTGTTTTTAACTGAGAGATTATTTTTTAGTTTTGACTTGGCTATGGACGAGTTGGAACTGGCAGAACATGAGCTTAGGTCTAGAAATGTCAACCTTGTCATTGTCAAGAATGGCGTAGTTCTGTATCAAAGTAGGGCCTCTGGCATGAAAGGTCTTCTCAAAGCCATAGAAGATCATGACGGGGACCTTGCTAGAACAGTTGTAGCAGATAAGATTGTCGGACGTGCCGCTGCTATGCTCTGTGTCTATTCTAAGGTGAAGTCGGTTTTCGCGGTCACCATGACTGAAGGTGCTTTAAGACTTCTAGCGAAGAACAAGATCGGCTACAAGTTCGAAAGGTATGTGCTTAGGCTGATGAACAGTCAGGGCACTGATCTCTGTCCCTTTGAAAGAGCAATTAAAGATATTGATGACCCTAAAGAAGCTTTCAAGAAGTTGAGGCTCCTATCCACGTAAGATCTAACGGCCTCTCGGAGGCTTGGACCAACTCTCGGGATGCTGAATCATTTTTTATACGCAGCAGCCTTTAAGGGATATCGAATCAAGGATGGAGAATCTTGAGCGGTAGTCCTGAGGGTGTTTTTATAGTCATCGATGGGATTGATGGCTCCGGGAAGACATTGCACTCAAGGTCTTTATGCATGGATCTACGGGGGATGAATTATGATGTTAGATATACCGCTGAGCCGAGCCGAGGATTCATCGGCAAGTTCATCAGGCAGAAGGTCCTTTTGGAGCAGAAGATTCCACCTGAGACGGAAGTTCTCCTTTTTGCGGCAGACCGATTCTCGCATCTTCAGTATGAAGTTCTTCCTCTCCTCAAAGCTGGGAGAATAGTTGTTTCAGATCGATATTTTTACGCTTCGCTGGCATATCAGGGCGCTCAAGGTGTGAGTTTAGATTGGATCAGAAAGGTCAATTCTTTCGCTCCAAAACCTGACGCTGCAATTTATCTGGATGTCCCCGCCGAAGTAGGGCTGTCTAGAATTAGACGACAGAGGACTGTCCTAGAGAAACTTGAGCTTGAGAAACGAGTAAGGCAGATATATCTACAACTTGTAGAAGGAGGAGAGCTATCTGCAGTCGATGCGACAAAACCTATCTTCAAGGTGAAGAAGGAGGTTTTATCCCTAGCTCTGGAGGCGATTAGGAAAAGGGTGGACAAGTCTCACGAAAGTTAAACTGCTCTCATTTTCTCAATCTTGAGTTGGTGCTCGTTTCTTCTTCCTAACTCGTCATTGGTTCTCTTGACCAGCATTGTTATTACTTCATCTGGGTTCAACCGTCGTATACCTTTCTCATGAAACAATTGAATTTCCATCTGGTCCTCAAAGAAGATGTGCCTAATAACATACTTGTCACAGTGTAAAGAGTGCCTCATAGCGTCTTTGATCTTATATCTAATGGTCAAGGAATAGTCGAATGTTGAGAATCCATCCTTAGCTCTTAGATAATCAATTATTCTCCTGATACGAGGATCTAGACGTCTAAAACTCTGCCCTTCAGCTATTCTTACTTCAAATCTAGACTCTCCCGGAAAGTAGCCGGGTCTATCAGCTACACTTAGCTTCGTCTCAATCCTTTCCATACCTATTTTATAAATAGCTTGCAAAACGCATTCTTGAAGAACCTTCACGTTCACATCGTGTGTTAATACGACATGGCCGTGAATTAGAGTTGGGAAACTCAGGTAGGTTCCGAGAGAAATCGGTGCTCTTTCTACAGCGCTCTTTGACGACATACTTCTAACCGAAACTAGTCTTCCACCTTAGTTATATCGGTTGCTTTGCCACGATAAAGCCAATTATGACTCTCGGCCCTATTCGAGTCTTAAAAGTGAAGTAATGCGGTTCTAGATCAATGAGCACGAAGGCTTAAGATCGCGACAATTATCATAGCCCCTACCACGACGACATAAATGGGATTGACGGAACCTCCCATCAGACTATTGATGATGAGCACGAGTATTCCAAAGATGAGGGGGCTAAGCCCAAGCAGCCCCTCCTTTACCCATGACAATCCTGATCAGATTTGCGAACTGGTGTAAGCCATATTTATGAATTGCGGCGACCTTATGCGGCATATCAGCCTTGGAGTCCTCAACTAATAGGAAAGAGAGCTTCCAAGCGAATCTTCTAAGACACCTGACCCTCAACTTGACGGTAAACGATATGCGGGTGAAACGAAGGCTAACCCGAGCGGAATCCGGAAGTGGCTACGGAACATTACGCATATTGGTGGCTACATGAAAAAGTCTATATAGATGTTGAAAAGCTATGTCATCTGGAAAATTTTGGTGATTGACATGTCCGAGCAGAAAAAGACGGAAGAGAAAGTAACTAGACGTGGTTACATGAAGTATGTCGGCGGTATAGTCGTCGTCGCGGTTGTAGCTGCTGCTGGCTACGGGATTTACGAGGCGACCAAGCCTCCTCCAACAACGCCTTCACCTACAGGTCCTGTTCCTGGAGCTACTGTTTCAGAAAGAGCCATCAATGGAGTGAAGCAACTTATCGATTCCGGCGTGGTCCCTAAAGGAGCTACAATAAAGCTCTTGCATGTAGCTGGGTCGAAGAACAATTTTGAGCCTTTCTTGGCAGATTGGGAAGCGAAGACTGGGACGAGGGTTGAATTGGTCACAGTCGGCAGTGAGCCGGATGTATATACGAAAGCAATGGCTGAAGCAACAGCCAAGACAGGGGAGTATGACACAGTCACTGTCTTCAGCACATGGATGGGCGACGTTGTCGAAGCTGGTTTAGCAAAGGACCTTGATGCTTACTACGCGAGATATAACCCTGAGTACGGCCCACAATACCCGGACAACACACCGATTCTGCCTTTGGCAGACTACACTACGATGTATAAGGCGAAGCGTTACGCTGTAGACTTGGATGCTGATGTTTTCACGTTGACTTATAGAAAAGACTTGATCGAGAACCCGGATTATGCTAAGGAGTTCAAAGCGAAGTTTGGGTACGATTTGAAGGTTCCTGATACTTGGGAAGAAACCAAGGACGTATGCCAATTCTTCACGGAGTTGGATTTGAAAGCTTCTGACGGCGAGAAAGTGTACGGCGGATACTTCTACGCTGATCCGGGTTGGGCGGCTTTCACAACTTGGTTCTGCATCTTTGTATCGAAGGGAGGGATCGTATTCAGCCCAACTGACATGAAGGCTATGGTGAACACGCCAGAAGGTGTAGATGCGACAAAAGTAATGGCTGATCTCGTGCCCTACATGCATCCCGACGCCTTGTCGATGTCTTGGGCAAGCCTCTATGCGAGATACAGTGAAGGAAAAGCAGTACTGACAATGGCTTGGCCTTCATTGATAAAATGGGCGCAAGATCCTTCCACATCAAAAATTGTTGGCAAATCAGGTTCAGCTTTGGCCCCAGGAGCTAAGGTTACTGTCGGCGGGAAAGAGATACTGCTGAAGGCAGCGGCCAACGTCGTCAACTGGGTCTCGATAATATCTAACTACAGCAAATACCCAGAAGTATCGTACGCTTTCTGGCAATGGGTTACAAGCCCTGAGATAGGGGCTCAATCCGTTAGTAGAGTCGGCATTATGGATATCTTCAGAGAAGTCTGGTTCAAGCCTCCGTATAAAGACACGTTCGAGAAGGCATATACTCCGGAGTTCCTAGCGGTATTCAAAGACTGTATCGCTCACTCATTCCCAGACCTAATGATCAAAGGTTCGAGTGAGTATCTGGATAAGCTTACGAAGAACGTTAACGCTGCATGCACTAAGACGAAGACCGCTAAGCAAGCGATGGATGATACGGCTAAGGAGTGGGATGCGATAACCGATAGATTGGGAAGAGATGTTCAGCTGGCAGCATGGAAATCATTCATTCCACTCTACCCGAAAGATGTGCAAGATGTCTGGAAAGCAAAGGGATACATCAGTTAGAAGATTCAATCCAAGCCAAACCCCCATATCCTTTTTTTGGAAGGCTTAGAGATGGAGATAACTGATAGATTAGCCCAGTGGATGGGAAAGACTGAAAGTTTTAAAAAGCTCTCAACCCTTCCGCTCAGCTTGATATTGAATTTTGTTTTGATAGTTCCATTCTCGATTATGATATATTTGAGCTTCACAAA
>CAYOZM010000083.1:0-4287 GCA_964408475.1 uncultured Candidatus Bathyarchaeia archaeon
GAATCGAATGCTTGAGGACGTTCTAGTTCTGCTAGGCTGTTGCTTTTCGAAGAGACTCCGTGATCGCTGGAACTATTTGGAAAAGGTCTCCGACTATTCCGAATGTTGCAACCTTGAAGATAGGGGCTTCAGGATCTTTGTTAATCGCAATTATGATGTCTGAGGTTTGCATTCCGACAAGATGTTGGATTGCACCTGATATGCCGACGGCTACGTACAGTTTTGGTGCAACCGTCTTTCCTGTCTGACCGATCTGCTGGTGGTGAGGCAGCCATCCGGCGTCCACTATGGCTCGTGAGCCTCCTACAGCTGCTCCAAGAACTTGCGCTAAATCTTCTATCATCTTAAGGTTCTCTGGCGACCCGAGCCCTCTTCCGCCGGAGACTATTATTCTAGCTTCTTCAACCTTGATTGTTTCAGGGTTAACTTCCTTTACTATGTCGAGAATCTTGGTTCTTATAGTCTCAAGAGCCAAGTTGACATCTACTCGTTCGACCTTGGGTTCTCTAGACCAGTCTGGGTCGCTCTTCTTCATAACATTGGGACGTACCGTCGACATTTGCGGGCGCTTCTTCGGACAGACTATCATCGCCATAAGTTTGCCTCCGAAGGCTGGCCGTATCTGCACGAGGCGGCCTTCATCATCTATGTCGAGGCCTGTACAATCTGCGGTGAGTCCGGTTTGAACTCTAGCGGCGACGCGAGGAGCGAACTCTCGTCCGATTATCGTCGCTCCAAAGAGTACAATCGAAGGCTTCCTGTTCAGTATCAGCTCGCTCAGCGCGCTCGTGTATCCATCGGGCGTGTAGCGTCTGAGTAGGCCGTGCTCGAGAAGATAGACTTTGTCTGCGCCGTAGGCGGCGAGGGGTTTAGCGAGATTAGATACGTTCTCTCCTATGAGAACGGCTGCAAGTTCTTCGCCCAGCTTTTCTGAAAGTTTCCTGCCTACTCCGAGAAGCTCAAAGGATACAGGTCTCAGTTTTCCTCCGTGCTGTTCTGAGATTACCCAAACATCCTTCGTCTTTTCTTGGCTCACTGAGCCTCTTCCTCCTTTTCGAGGCTGATGATCCTCTGCGAAGCGAGAAACTCTACGAGTTGGCGAGCAGCAGCGTCAGGATCCTTAGCCTGAATAACAACGCCTCCTTTGCGGGGCTCGGGGGTGAAAACCTTTAGGACTTGTGTCGGAGATCCTTTCAATCCGAAGACAGAGGTGTCATCAGCGAGATCCGTTGCAGCTATTGTCTTTATCTCTTTCTTCTTTGCTGAGAGGATGCCCATTATGGACGGGATCCTCGGCTCGTTCAAACCCTTAATAGCTGTCAAGAGAACTGGGAAGCTTGATTCAACTACTTCGTAGCCTTCATCTGTCTCCCTGTGTGCAATTACCCTTCTGTTCTGAGGGTCAACCTCAACCTTCTTAACACCGGCTATCTGAGGAATACCCAGGTGTTCCGCGAGTTCCGGTCCTACTTGAGCTGTATCTCCGTCGATCGCCTGCTTGCCGCAGAAGACTATGTCATACTTCAGCCTCTTTATGGCTTGAGCTAGCGTATAGGACGTAGTCCAAGTGTCAGCACCTGCGAAAGCTCTGTCCGTTAGATGGATAGCTCTGTCAGCTCCCATAGCGAGACATTTCAAAAGTGCTTCCCTAGCTTGCTGAGGACCCATCGTCACGACCACGACTTCGCCGCCGTGCTTCTCCTTTATTCTAATCGCTTCTTCAACAGCAAATTCATCGAAAGGATTCAAGATGCTCGGGACGCCTTCGCGTATCAATGTATGTGTTACCGGATCGATCTTCAACTCGAGAACATCGGGCACCTGTTTCACGCAAACGACGATGTTCATGGGTCGACCCTGCAAACTCGAGTCAAGCGGAATACTAGTCGCGCTATTATACGAGCCTGATTAATAAAATCTATCGGAGATAATACATAGGGTGACATCTTTTCCTCCGGGCAAAAACCTTCACCAGAGCCACTCCAGCTGCAAAGCCTCCTATGTGAGCCCAGTATGCGGTGCCCGTTTCCACAGCGAGCAGAGCCAGTAGAAACTGATATGCGAACCAAAGTCCGATCATCACATATGCTGGAACATAGATTAACCTGATGAACCAGCCCAGAGTGACCGCTGTCTTGATTCTCACCTTCGGAAACAGAACCATGTAGCCCCCTAGTACGCCGGATATAGCTCCTGAAGCGCCTACAGCTGGAACCGTCGAACCCCAAGACGTCAGCGCAAAGACTAAGGATGCAAGCACCCCGGAAAGCATGTAGAAAACGAAGAATGACAAGTGGCCACACATGTCTTCGACATTGTCTCCGAAAATATACAGGTAGAGCATATTGCCGAAGAGGTGAAGTATTCCTCCGTGGAGAAACATCGATGTGATCAAGGTATAGTATCCTTCCCCATTAGCGATTCTCGCAGGGGTAAACCCGTAGCCCAAGATTATTCTATCAAAGTCTCCAGCGAACTGCCAAACGAAGATTGAGACACATGAGGCTATGAGAAGCCATGTTACGACCGGCGTTATCGATGAAGGATTCTCATCTTTAACGGGAAACAACCTGCACCACTGAGGTAAAGAACGTATGTTATCCTGAAGTGGTAATAAGATATCGCTCAACGCACAGCATCAAAAGGTCGCTACGCGCGTTGCCTCTCAACTCGCAATGAAACCATACCGGCTTCACTCGCGATAGACAGGTCTAAGTATAAAACGTTCTAATGCTAGAAACCTCGGATAATACTGAACCGGTGCGAAGATTGGTTGGTAAATCGGCGATAGTACTAATTTGCGACGGTATGTCCGACCGCCCAGTCCAAGACTACAAGTTTAAGACACCTATGGAAGTGGCGAACACCCCACACATAAGTAGATTGACCAAAGCCGGCTCAGTAGGGCTGATGGATCCAGTACGACCCGGAGTAAGACCGGGTAGCGATGTAGCCCATTACGCTTTGTTAGGTTATGATCCTTACCAGTGCTATACAGGTCGGGGCTCACTGGAGGCTGAAGGAGCGGGGATACGGCTAAACCCTGGAGACGTTGCTTTCCGCTGTAACTTCGCGACAGTTGATGAGAATATGAAAGTCTTGGATAGGCGGGCTGGAAGGATCAAGGCTAAAACCGGCAAACTAGCCAAGGTTCTCAATAGAATGCAACTGGAGGCGGTTCCCGGAGTAAAAGTTCAGTTTCACGAAACCGTCGAACATCGAGGTGTACTCGTCTTCAGCGGAGAAGGCATCTCCAGAATGGTTTCAGATGTAGATCCGCATTCCACCGGTCTTCGGATATTGAAGTCGAAGCCTCTAGACACCACTCAAGAGGCCACGAGGACAGCTGAAGCACTGAACGAATTCGTGAGGAGATCATATGAACTGCTTAAAGAGCATCCAGTCAATGTTGAGAGAGCGAAGAAAGGCCTCAAGCCAGCGAACATAATTCTCCCAAGAGGCGCAGGAACTCTTCCATCAATAACGCCTCTCCCTGAACTCTACAACATAAAAGCCGCTTGCATCGCAGCGGTTGCTATGGTTCGAGGAATATGCAAGATTGCCGGAATGTCTCTTCTCGATGTTAAAGGCGCAACCGGAGGCCTAAATACCGATTTTCTTGCGAAAGCAAGAGCAGCTGTCGAAGCGAGTGAGAAGAATGATTTGGTCTTCGTCAGCGTGAAAGCTTGCGACGTGGCCTCACATGATGGAGACTTCAAAACCAAGGTTAAGATCATCGAAAAGATCGATGAAATGGTCGGCTTAATAATCGATAAAGTTGGTCTAAGCACAAACTATTTTGCAGTAACCTGCGATCACACAACCCCAGTGAACGTTCGTGATCATACCTCAGATCCAGTTCCTTTAGTCATAGCAGGACCTGACGTTCCTTCCAGTAGAATACCGAAGTTCACCGAGAACCATGCTGCCGCCGGAAATATCGGGAGAATTCCAACTTCGAGTCTCATGCCGATGCTCATGGACTACCTTGGAAAGGCTGAGAAATTCGGATTCTAGAATAGTTTGTTAAATGAATTGCTTTATAAAGCAGATGCTTTAACATTCCCATAATTCTTTGCTATGCAGGATTCGATGACTCTATCAACAAGCTCGTAGACCCCTCTTTGAACTTTCTTTATCATATCATACTTCACTAGCTCCTGCAGATAGAACTCCAGATAGTTTTGTGATTTACCGACCCTTTTTGCAATCTCAGACGCTTCAATAGGTTTGCCTTCTAGCGCCATGATCTTTATTATCTTCTTTAGTAAAGGTCCCCCCTTTGCT
>CAYOZM010000084.1:0-4244 GCA_964408475.1 uncultured Candidatus Bathyarchaeia archaeon
AGACTGGATCGCATCCCGGATACCAATAGGTCGAAAACCATACGAGTCTATGAGCTCCTCCACCAATGGCATAGCACATGGTAACTGCGAGTGCAGACCAACCGCCGATTTCTCTAGTAAGCCCAGAAGCCTTTCTAACCCATAATGTCGGTGCAACTTCAGATGCCATAAAATTTTCCCCAACTCTTAGTGTCAAGCCTGACCTTATATGAATTTCGATGCCGACAGGGGGTCGCTAACGCGACATCTAGTATTTCAGAATGTGGAGCATTCGTGTTGCAAATAAACTTCTTTCCAAGAGGCGAAGACGCTTTAGAAATGATTAAAAGATGTGCCTGTGAAAGCTTGGTGTGGTGTCGGGATTGTGGCGATTCGCCGCAGAGCAAGTGAAGTTCGAGATCGGCAAAGTCAAGATCGGTGGGCTTCCCGGTGAGAGACCGACTGTTCTCATCGGCTCGATCTTCTACAATAAGCACAGCATTCTGAAGGATGAAGCCAAAGGCGAGTTCGACAAAGAGAAGGCTGAGGAACTTATCAAGCTTCAAGAAGAGTTCTCCGACAAGACTGGAAACCCTCATATGCTGGATGTAGTCGGTTCTACACCTGAGGCTATGAGAAAGTTTCTGGACTTTGTGTCGAGCAAGACCGATAGCCCCTTACTATTGGATGGGGTGACAGCTTCTATCAGGATCGCGGGACTCGACTACATTAAAGAAGTGGGCTTAAAGAACCCTATCATCTACAACTCTCTCCTCCCTGAGTACAGGAAGGAGGAGCTTGACAAGATTAAGGAGGCTGGCGTGAAGAACGCTGTTCTACTCGCCTTCACTACAAAGGAGTTCACTTCAGAAGGACGGATAAAAGCCATCAGGAATCTTATTCCAGTGACCAAGGAGGCTGGGCTCGAGAAGCTCCTCATAGATACGGCGGTTATAGATGTACCAAGCCTAGGTATGGCTTATCGCGCCATCTACGAATTGAAGAGCGAATTCGGCCTACCAACTGGTTGCGGAGCGCATAATGCGATTGGTACATGGAGAGGTCTCAGAACAAAGATGGGCAGGCAGGCAATGCACCCAAGTATGGCTGTGGCAAGTGCCATAACTTTAGCAGCTGGAGCGGACTTCGTACTCTATGGACCGATCGAATATTCAGACTACGTTTTCCCGACTGTCGCTCTGGTAGACGCTGCTTTCGGCCAACTCTCCATTGAAAAGGGAAAGATGCCAGATGCTAGGCACCCGATATTCAGGATAGCCTAGCAGAATACCTTGAGCTTGCCGCAGATCTTCGCTATCAAAATAAGTTCGTGGAGCATTTGCTGCATAGAAAGAAAAAAAGCTTCCCAGCGTCACGAAGCTTCTCGAGATAAGAAGCTAGGTCGCCCATAGCCCCTGTAGGCGAGATCTCTTAGGAGATCTCTCAAGACGTGTGGGATCTCCTCAAAAGTGTCTACAGCTAAAACCTTCCCTTTCCCCAAGGCTGCCATCTCTTCACACAGTTCAGGTTTTGAGTCGTGACTCTTTATCATTACGATGAACAGCCTAGGGTACTGGGTCGCAAGCTCCCTCGGATCTTTCCCAGCCGTATAGTTGCCGTCGGTTATCATTATACCAACCTTATCCTTGACCACGGCGCTATTCAGTTCTCGAATGCCTGTTCTCAAGGCATCCTCTATGTTCGTGAAGCCCATAACAGGGACGTCCAGCAGATCGCTTACAAGGGTTTCGACCGCAACCTTCTGATCAAGCTGCTTCATAACCCGCGCTACACTATCGAAAACTATGATGCTGTAGTCTATGGATTTCAGCTTGTATGCTAGCACACCTAGCGATGCTGTGGCCATAGCCATTTTGTCTCCAGACATGGATAGACTGGCGTCTATCATCATGATGCAAGCCATCTTCCTTGGAACCTTCGACTCGATGATGAGATCCGAAGCTTCGATCTCTGTTTTGCCCAGCATCTCTTCGACTGTCATCTCAATATCAATCTCTCCTTTCTGCCCAGGCGCATACGGCCCCCTAACCTGTTCCATACGCCTTCTCGTCGGCCCTAAGAGCTGGATGGTCCTATAGATTATGGCTCTAACGGCAATCCTCTTAGCTACTTGAAGTAGCCTCCTGTCCTTCAGCTGCCTCTTGATGTCTGTGTAGTGTTGAGCTATACTCCAACCCAGCTCATTAGGCGGGGTCTTCTTCAAGTCGAGTATGTCGCGAATATTCTCCAGTAGATTGACTGTATCGTCTCCCGCCAAGGCTTCTGCAGCCAGCATTCTTGAAGCCGTTGACTCAGTGAAGCCCCATGCGGAGGGGGCTCTGCTTGCTTCAACGCCCGGGTTCTCTGAACAGTGTTTTTCCAGTAACTCGTCGATTATCTCATGGACGGTTTGCCTCGCATCGTCCTTCAGTTCCATACGTGTCGGCAAAGCCATATGGGCTGCTTCTCTAATGGAGGCTCTTCTATCAGGTGCCAATTGATAAGCCAGTACAGAAATACTCATGGCCGCTCTTACTGAAGCCCCCCTTCTGATGTCAGGGTGAGCCCTAGTGGCTCGAACCAGCCTAACAACAGGGCGGATAAATTCTAGATCACTGATGCCTGTATGCCTCTGGACGATAGCTACTTCTTCATCTTCGCTTTGGTAGTTGAGGGGCAATAGTTCGAATCGATCTCGCAAAGCTTCTGACAGAACGCTGGTTGCAATGAATTCACGTGGGTTCTGAGTTGAGATCACTATGAAACCGTTCCTCGCCACTATCGTGCCGATCTTCGGAACCTCTATCTTCCCTTCGTCCATTGCCGGTAGGAGGACGTTCTGAACCCCCTCTGGCATGCGATTCAACTCGTTTATGAAGAGGACGCCGCCAGACTCCATAGCGAGCGCAAGTGGACCCGGGATAAATGCATCTTTAGAATATCCATTCTTGATAACCAGAGGAGGGTCGAACCACCCTGTCAATTTCTGTTCTGTGTACCGTTCGTCGCCATCAACCCGATGGAAAGGCCTGCCCAGATATTTCGCAACGGCCTCAGCGAGAATGGTCTTACCAACACCCACAGCCCCTTCGATAAGAAGATGCTTGCCTGCTCTAACCGCCACCAGTGCTTTCCGTAGCTCTATCTCCCTTCCGATTATTCCGAACTTGCTCTGGATATCGCGGACGTCTTCTGTCAAAGGTCTTTCTCTGATCGAAATGAGTAGCGACTTTATATAAATGGTTCCTTGAATTGACCTTCAGCGAATCGCGCCCCACAAAGCTATTATGTTTCCGTCGCATATGTGAGCCGATGGTTCAATTGAAGAAGACGACTTTCGAGTCCGACGGCGTTCAGCTTCAGAGACTCGCGTTCAAGGTCGGGGCTAGCAGAGCAATAACAATGGACACGAAACAGATCGTGACAGATGAGAGAGTTCAACTGAAGTGCAGATACCCGCCCTGCCAGCATTATGGTAGAAACTTGATGTGTCCTCCGTTCACACCCTCTGCAAGTCAATTCAAAGGATACCTTTCAAGATATAGAAGAGCGATTCTGGTTGAGGTAGAAGATAGGGTCCCCAAGAACATTAAGCGTACTTTGTCTAGCAACGGAAAGCGGTACGCGGAGCTGATAAAGGAGAAGAGTTTCCTGAAGAGATATGATAAGTGGCATACGAAGGTTTGGAGGAAACTTCATAGGGTTGTATCTGAGGTCGAAAGAGAAGCATTTCGCAGAAACTATTACTTCTCCTTAGGACTTGGGGCTGAGCATTGCGAGCTCTGTCCAAGATGCGATGTAGAGAGTTCATGCAAGAATCCTCTTAGGGCAAGGCCATCCATGGAAGCGGTTGGGATCGATGTTTATAGGACGATAAAGAACGCCGGCTTTACGTTGAAGTGGAACCCTTATCACACGATAAATCTCTATGGGCTTGTATTGATTGGCTGAAAGTAGATGCCAGGCAGAAAGTGCTGAGCATCCGACAAATATCTAGGCTTTCTTCTTCGAAGCTTCTTGGACGATCCTATTGATTTCGTGGAGAACGGCCTCTTCCGAGGCTCGTCCACCCTCCGGCTACCAGTGAAGCCATCTTGATGAAGCTTGGCCGCAAGTCAGACTCCAAGAACAAAGATTATCGGCGAATTCTTTTTAACTTCTGTAGAGCAGGAAGCCCAGCAGATGCGATTTTCCTTGAAGAGAAACGAAAATGAATTGAAATCTCTGATAGACGAGCACATCAGTGGAATGGTTCGAGATGCTCG
>CAYOZM010000085.1:0-4175 GCA_964408475.1 uncultured Candidatus Bathyarchaeia archaeon
CAAGTGAAAGAAAGATATAACGGACGAGCTTAGCAATGCACTGAGAACAGGACGACCTGATCTGATGGAATAGAAAACCGCTAGAGGCCAACCATGCCCAGGCTCCAGTCCGTGAAGCAAGCCGATCAGGGACACGGCAAGGAACGCCTCTTCGATCATAGCTACAGCATCTTCAGCCAGTCACTACTTGCCTCGTATTTCTACGCATTGATCGTGAACTGATAAGCTCAATTATCCTCTAGGATAATAAATACCTATAGTATCTGACATCAAAGGAGGGGGAAAGATCCCTGCCTTGGGCGATGCTACTAGAGGGTTCATAGAAGGCGAACGAATTGCAAGGCTCTCTACCTTCACCCAGTTGGGTATAGGTTTAGTGGAGGTTCTTGTTGGTCAAGTCAGCGACAGCGTTGGCCTAACGGCTGATGGCATCGACTCCTTAGCCGACGCGACTGTCTCGTTGGTCGTATGGCAGGGCCTTCGGCTCTCAAGGAAAGCCCCAGACGAGAGATTTCATTTCGGCTACCTGAAGGTCGAGAGCTTCTCGGCATTATTGGCTTCATTGGGGATGATCACTGTTGCGTCGGCGTTGCTCTACAACTCATACCTGAGGTTCCTGGAGCCGAAGGAGCTATCCTATCCTGTCATAGCTTTGGTCACTCTACTTGGCGCAGGCAGCATTTCCCTCTACCGAGCCTTCCAGATGAGGATTATAGCGAAGAAATACAACCTTCTCTCGCTCCGAACTGATGCCCTTAACTCAATCAAAGATGGGAGTGCTTCATTCGTTGTCTTTGCTGCAGTCCTCGCATCAACCCTAGGATTTACACAAATGGACGCTGTTGGCGGGATGATAATCGCAGGATACATCTACTCGGTAGCTTACGTGTCGATCAAGGAAGCGTCGCTCGTGTTGATGGATGCTTGTCATAGGCCTGAGCTGGTTGATGAGGTCAAGAAGATCCTTGAAGGAAAGTACGCGGTTGAAGTTGAAGACGTCAGAATGAGGAGGGCAGGGCCATACATTATCGGCATAGTTAGTGTAGCAGCAGACGGAACCCTCACACTTAACGAAGTCGGTGAACTCAAGAGAAAGATGAAGCACGATCTGAGGAATCAGATCGAAGGCCTAGGAGGCATATCTGTAATCGTGCATCCAAGAGACTCAAAGGATACCGAGCAACAAGGGCATTCCACGTTTGTGAGAGAGTCGAAAGTATGCGCGTCACGTTGAGCCGTAGGATTACTGTGGCAACCCTATTCGGCGTCTTGGTCTTTGTGTCGAAGATCGTTATTCCAATTCCTTTCGATAAGATGGCGATAGCTCCTCAGGCGCTTCTGCTCACGTTAGGTTTCTTATCGATTGGACCTTTAGGAGCAACGTATGTTGCGGCGGTTGGCGGCTTGCTGTCTGCTCTCTGGAGGGGCGCCTTCGCTCCGTTCACTGTGGCCTTCGCTTTGATGTACGGTCTGCTCATAGATGGTTTCTGCTGCGCTATGAAGGTGAGCGGCTCTGAGTGCGGTGTCAAGAAGGGTAGGCTGGTTGGGGCTGTGACGGCGAGTACGGTAATAGTTGGACTCTCAAGCTATTATGTATCGGTTTTCGTCTTCGGCATACTACCGAGAAACCTGTTCCTAGATCTCATAATCCTCATCGTGGGCACCTTGAATGGGCTTGTGGCTGCGTATCTTACTCTGCGTGTATGGTCAAAGATTACAAAACATCTAGCTTAGGGGACATGCCGACTCCCTTTGCGTGCTCATCCGACACATCGCGCATAGACCAGATTGACAGATTCAAGTGCTCTAACAAATTGAAAGGACAGACAAGAAACAAGCGCTAAGAAAGCGGACTCTCCGCCAACAACAAGCTACGAAAAGGGCGGATAGAAGAAGATACATGATTCCGAAGGGTTAATTCATAAGATGCTGTGGTCAAACAGACTAGACTTAATATCTTTCTGAGACAAGAACTCTGTACCGGTGATCATATGCGGTACTCTGTCAAGACGAAGCTAACGCCTGAAGAAGTTATTGAGCGAGCTGTCAAGTTCTTCGGGAAGGGCGGCGTTGGATTGGAGGTCACGAGTCAGGATGCGAGCACCATCTGCCTTGAAGGTGGAGGAGGGCATGTGACCCTAATAGTCTGCCCGTGCGAGTTGACAGATGTGGATTTAGAGACTCGAGAGTGGGACTATCAGGTCAAGAGGTTTATGGAGAATATTAGCAAGTAGACATTTCTTCAGACTTGAATAACTGGAACTGACATGGCAAGCGAAAACGTCTGCTTCTCTTCTTCATCATTCAAGCGCGTCTGGCAGCCTGAACCTCTTTTTAACCTTCTCTATCGGTTCGCCAAGAATCTCAATCTTGGATAGGTCTCCGGTTCCTACACCTTTCTTCTCAGCCAACGAGAGGTATCCAACTCTCTTGGGATCGATGCCCATCACAGCCGAACCTACAGCGTCTGTGGCGACTATGTCCCTGCCAGATATTAGCAAGTCCATCCGTACAGGGTTGCCTTCAACCTCCTCCAGTTCTGAGCCGATTATGCCATCGATAAGGTTGATCCTCGGCCTTATCAAAGAAGCTAGGTCCGCGAGCCTCTCATTCAACTGGCTGTGAATGATACTCTTCGGAAGGATCGCCCCCATCAAGTTCTTTATGCATAGTGTAACCAGAGACATGTGATGTACCTTGAGCTTAGGGACGTTGATTATGCATTTGTTCTCCAAGACTGTCTTGGCTACGCTAACGCTAGGCAACGCCAAAGCATTCGGAACGGAAACCTCGACCCTCTCATCATCATTCAAGTCGACAAGTCGAACACCATGCTGTGCAGCAACTTGCCTTATGCCGACGACATCGAATACCCTATCGGTATCTCCAGACCCGCCGTCTCCTACCGTTATCTCTTTACACCCGCATTCCTCCACGAACTCGATCAAAGCCTCAACCACTCTGGAGTCCGTGGTCACACCTGTTGAAGGATGCTTCGCGCAGATGTAATTGGGCTTTATCAGAACCCTATCATCAGAAGCGATCAGCTCATTTGCACCTATCAGCTCTAAGCTTCTTCTAACCATCGCCTTCGGACTCTGACCTTTCACAATAGCAACCTTTACGGTTCGCATCACGAGTATTTCCTTCCATGTTCTATGCTCGTAGATATCCTACTGGGACTGCAAAGTTGTCCAGTGTTTCGATCAATTGCAGAGATCATACTAGCTGGTCCACCGCATATGTTTACGATGTAACGCGCATCTCTCGCGAAGGGCGTCTTCCTCGCGCGAATTGCGACGCATACTGAATGAGAGAGCCACCGGAGTTCACTGATAGAAGACAACGCCTTTACGCAAAACTCCATTCTGCTTCAATGACCACATGGGCTTAGCCGATTTCTTCCAGAACTCTTTCTATCTCCCCATAGTTCGGCTCTACTCTAGGGTCTTCTGATATCCACACGTAACGAACAGTCCCTGTTGTGTCGACAATAAAGACAGAGCGTTTTGCAGCCGTGTAGCCTTTGAGTCCCGCGAAGTCTTTCGCCGTAACGTTATACAGTCCTATGACTTCTCGATTGTAGTCGCTCAGCAAAGGAAAGCTCAGCATGTTCCTTTCAGCGAAAGCCTTGTTCGAGAAAGGATCATTAACGCTAATTCCAACGACCTGAGCCTTCAAGTCGCTAAGCTTTACGATAGAATCCCTGAAGGTGCACATCTCCTTCGTGCAAACACTCGTGAAAGCCCCAGGATAGAAGGCCAATATGACGTTCTTTTCAAGGAAATCGCTTAGCCTTCGAGGTTTCAACTCAGTGTCAGGTAAAGTGAAATCCGGCGCCTTCTGGCCAACACTTATCTTGCTTTCCATCCGCATCTACCCACTCCATTCTTTCACAATCATACAGGTCGTAGTTTATATCTCTGCGGTCAATCAGGCTCGTTGTGCAGCTGCATGCCAAATTATAATAGTCAATTCTTGTATTACTTAGCCTTCACAAGAGTCAAATCGATGTTGAGGGATGTTTGTGGTACAAAAAAGACTGTGTATGACCCTTTTGTTGGTCGTTGTTCTTCTGATTAGCATCACTGGTAATCAAGTCTCCACGGTATTGGGACACGTGGCTGGTCGAACTTTCCAAGCATGGGCATCCACGCCGCCGACGATCAACGGAG
>CAYOZM010000086.1:0-4098 GCA_964408475.1 uncultured Candidatus Bathyarchaeia archaeon
AGGAACTGGACCTCAGGGGAGAGCTCCGACCCATAGGTCGCTGTCGCAATAACGCATAACCCTTGCACAGTTACTGTTATTACGAATGTGCGGACAAGGGAGCCGGATGTCCCGGTGATGGTCAACCCATAGGTTCCGAGCGGCGCATTCTTTGCCACAGCTATAGTCAAGATCGAGGTTGCGGACTGCCCGGCTGGCGGGATTACAGCCGTAGGGTTGAAGGACGGCGTTACTCCTGAAGGCCAGTTCGACACGCTCAATGCGACTGCAGAGTTGAAGTTGTTTATGGATAGCGCGCTGACCGTCGTGGTTTTAGATTCCCCTTGGGGTATCGTTAAAGTAGTTGGGCTGGCCGATATCGAGAAGTCAACCACGGTAAGCGTAATGTTAAAGAGATGCGTTATCCCAGCGCCCGAGCCTACGATTGTCAATCGATGGGTTCCAACTGGAGCAGACAAGCCTACTGTAACTATTAGGATCGAAGTGAACGAGCCGTTCTTGGGAGGCGAGTTCTGAGGCGGATTGAATGTCGGTTGAATTCCGCTGGGAAGGCTCGAGATCGTTAAGACGACCATTTGGTCGAAGTTGTTCGTTGACGTTACTGTGATCGTCGTCGTCGCGAAGCTTCCTGGGAGGACGCTTAACGATGTTGGTGAAGCATCAAGGATAAAGTCCGTCGCCGCAGTGATCACTAGAGTGGCTGTGGCTGAATGTTTAAGCCCTTTGCAGTCGCCGGTAATAGTCAAAGTGAATTTGCCGCCTGGAGTTGTCGCTTGAGTCTTTACTGTCAGAATTGAAGTGACTGTTCCGTTTGCAGGCGGAGTAACAGGGTTGCTACTCAAGGTGAATGTGCTGCCTGAGGGCAGTCCCGAAACCGTCAGGTTCACAGGCAGCTCGAAGCCTTTCATCGATTTAACAGTGACCGTGTAGTTTACGGATGCTCTTGCAGCTATACTTTGGGAAGAAGGCGTTATAGAAACATTGAAGTCTCCTCTGATGATCGTCAAGGCCAGAGTTGCATAGCGTGTCTCTGTGCCGTTCCAAGCTTTCGCTTGGACATTGAATGTTCCAGGCGTAACGCTCGCAGTAGTTTTTATGTAGAAGTTCTCTGTCGCATTCTCCGATAGCGTCTTGGAGTATACGGCATAAAACGGGGAGAACGATCCTGAGGCGCCTTTTGGTAAACCAGTTACTGAAAGTTGAACCTTCCCGGTTCTGGCTGGGTTGCCGTAGATGGAGAGGTTAATCGAGAAATCAGTGCTCTCGCCTTGCAAAATCGTTCTAGAAGTTGGAGAGACCTCTACCGCAAAGTCGTTGATAACAGCCTGAACCGAGGATATCTCAAAAGCCTGCGCGAAAATCATTCCGATCAAGACTGACGCAATAAGAGCCGTTCTCAAATTCCATCTGTAAATCAAGACCATACGCTCCTAGCTACTCTATCAGCTATTCTACTAGAATAAATTTCAGATTTGAGAGTGAGATGCAAATCTTAAACCCCTATGATGAGCGGTTTCGCGTAGGCAAGTTAACTATTTTGACTAAAATAGGTAGCTATTACATAAAAAACTATCGATTCAATCGAGCAGCGAAGGATGGGGTATTCCGAGTCCATCCATTTCGAACGTGATCCTCCTGAAAGAACCCTACCTTTCAGACTTTATGAACTCGCTGAGCTTCCGAGTCTTTCGAGCTTGTAGAACCTCGAAACACTTCTTCGGCAATAACTGTTTGAATTCCAAGTTCAACGTAGCCAGTAGAGTTTGTGCGCCTTTCTTTAGGCTTGGTCCAACGACCATCCCTCTTACGAGTTGGCCGGTCTCCTTGCGGATTGCATCTATATATCTCTTCAATTGGAGCACGGCGTCTCTTCCAATGGGATTGCGCTTTATCTCAACGACGACGAGTTTTCCGTCTTTGTCGATGCCGTAAACATCGACGAATCCCGGTTCAACCTTTCTCTCATAATCAATAAGCTTGAATTGCGGCTCAAGCATTTCAGGCTGCGATAGAAGAGCATCCTTCATCTGCTCCTCGCTTACATGTAGATAGAACTCTCCTGAATCATTGAGCCTCGATGAGAAGATCAGCCTTATCCGATCGAAATATATATCGACGACCTCTCTCGGTTGACGTCTAATCGCTCTAATTCGAAGCTGCCCATCTGAGGGCGTATCTACTTGGAAGAGGCATCCCTGAGGCTGCCAGTTAACAGGCTCATAGCCAGTCGGTCTGTGGACAAGAATGGACCCATCAGCCTTCACGATCACTATTCTCTCGCCCCATTCCAATGTTGATGAAGCTCTTCCCTCGTAGTCCACTCGGCAATTTCCGATGACCAAAGCGGGCTCATGCTTCGCAAAAGAATTCTCAAGAAGTTCAACCGCTTCCTTGAATGTCGGGTCTTCTATCGCTGACTTCGCCACAAAGCCCACCGGAATCTGGAGGAATCGACGCCTATGCGTAATGAATATACTGCGGAGTTGAAAAGCTTTCTAAGAATTGCTACCCACTCTTTGATCGCAAATTTTTGAATGTCGAGAACTTGTACCGCAATTGAGATAGCATAGTAACCGCTATGAAGAAGTTGAGGTGCGACGCTTTGAAAGCATCTTTCAAAGAGGTTGAGGTTTCAACTCGGAGCAGGGTTGAGCTTATCGATATGACTCGCCAAGTTGAGGAACAGGTTCGAGAAGCAAATGTCAAAAATGGCCTTTGCCTAGTCTACTCCATACATTCAACGACAGCCGTAATCGCTAATGAGCATGAGACCGGCCTGATGGTTGACACTATTAAGAAGGTTCAAGAAGACTTTCCGAGAGGCCGAGGCTGGCGTCACGACGAAGTGGATAGCAACGCTGAAGCGCATTTAGCATCCTCATTCATAGGAGCGTCAAGGATATTTCCGGTTAGGGATGGGCGACTTGCTAGAGGAACGTGGCAAAACATATTCCTATTAGAGCTGGACGGCCCTAGAAGCGCTAGACGAATACTTATCGAAGTATTGGGTGAATGAACCGCGAGCGTCAAGGTTGTCTTGCACTCATTTGAGAGAAATTTTGAAAAGGCTTTTATACGAAATCAATTGACAGTCCCATCAGTAGGGATATGCTTGGAACCCTCTAAGAAGCCGCTTAATCTGCTCGTCAAGAAGCTCAATAGCGACGTTTCAATAAAACTCAAGAACGACGTTGAGTATCGAGGTAAGATGATAGAATGCGATGGCCATATGAACATAATCCTTGAAGGCGCAACCGAGTACAGAGGCAACTCGCTTACGGCTAACTTTGGCAACGTGATTCTGAGAGGGAGCAATATCCTCTACGTCTGCGTCGACAAGCCTAGAGAGTAGGACCTAGGTCAATCCATTCTGCGCTTTCCGCAACCGAAGTCGACAGTTAATTATATTGGGCAGCTGATCCTTTTCGACTCTGAACCCAGTCGGTTAGCTCTATAATATTCCTAGCGCTGCGAGTCTTCCATTTTGCGGCCGCGATACACGTCGATGATTCCGCTGATAACCTTCTTCTCTTCCGCTTCCTCGAGCTTCCCGACGCTCTCGATTGCGGTTTTCAATTCTTTAGCAGAAATGTAAGGGTATCCTTCAATCCATTCTATGCGGAGGTTGCTTGAGGAAAGCAGAGGGGTCCCGCTGTCTTTCAACTGTTCTTCCGCCTCATGCGACATAGGTGTGCAAGCAATCACAGCCTTCAAGCCCATCTCCGCAAGGCTCCTAGCTGTCGAACGTCCTCCTCCGCTAGCGTCGAGAAGGATTATGGAATCATCGCGTCCTATGTCGAAGGTCTTCACAGCGTTTTCGATTCCTTTAGAGGTGAACGACTCTACTGGTTTGAGGAGTCTTATCTCGCCTTTCGCTTCTCTTTCTCGAAGATGCTTGAGGCGATCAAACCGTTGTTGATACTCAGCCATCGCATGCTTTGCTTTATCGAGCTGCGTATGGAGATTCTCGATCTCGCTCCTTTGAATCTGATAGAGTCTCTCCCTCTTCACCTCTCTCACTGTTTCTACACGTTCCTGTTCGTGTTGGCTTTCGATTCTCCTGATTTCAGATTTCAACTGCTCAACCTTTTCTAGCAA
>CAYOZM010000087.1:0-4065 GCA_964408475.1 uncultured Candidatus Bathyarchaeia archaeon
GATGAAATGTTGAAAGGGATGAACCGCGTGCTCAAAGGATTGGAAGTTCTCCCCGAGAATATGAAGAGGAATCTTGAGTTGACCAAGGGCTTGATCATGTCTGAAAGGGTTGTTAACAAACTTGTGGAAAAGGGTTTGGGAAGACAAGAGGCACACGAGCTTGTCAGGAAATGCTCTATGAAAGCCTTACGTGAGAATACGGATTTCAGGACCGGGCTGATTCAAGACAAGGAGATAGCTTCCGAACTGAGCCTCGACGAGATCGATGAACTCTTAGACTATTCGACATATCTTGGAGTTACTCAGCAGCTTATCGATAATGCGTTGAAGCTGACACGCGATGAGAGAAAGAGCTAGGACTTAGGTCAGATGTATGGTCTTCCGCATATCTAACTGGTCAGTCTGGCGTAGATTCTCTCTATCTTTCGCGTAGAGCTCTCGTCTCCAGCCAAGTATGCGATATCTTCCTCATCGAAACCGAAATACCTTGAGAGCCCAGCTGCGACCTCGTAATTGTTCTCGAATATTATGCGCAAGTAAGGGAGATAGTACTTCACAGCCGATATTGAGGAGACGTGGCATCTTTTACCTATCTTCGCCCCTACTCTTGCCCGAATGCCTCTAATTCTTCTAGTCTTAGACATCAACGATATCCTTTCTGGAAACTTCATTGGAACGAAGCTTGGCTTAGTTCTTTCTCGTGAGAGCGCCACTCCAGCTGTCATCAGATCGAAAACATATGCGAGAAGGTCCCAAGCTTGTTCTCTCTTCACTCTCCGTAAGTAGACGTCTGCTCTAGCCAATTGATCCATCGCATTGGCCCTGTCCAAAGGATCGGTCAACTGGCGAGGAGCATTTTCATAAATCCATTCGAAGAGCATTTCATAATCGATATCTGCTATATCGACCGCTTTCTTTGCCCACAAACAATTTTTAGCGGAGAAGATCATTCTTAAGGCTTCAAATATGTTCTCTTTGCGGTCTCTCCAAGCTAGCCAAACGACATCGTCGTAAGCCAGCTTCTTTCTCCCTGAAGATAATGCTTGGAGGTCATTTATGATCGATCGCATGTCACCCTCATCCCTCTCAATGACGAGCTTGACGGCTTTCTCGTCGATCTCTACGCCTTCCTTTGCCGCTATTCTCTTCAAGTGTGGTAGTGCGTCTCTTACGCCAAGACGCTTGTATTCTATTAGTTGGCAAACGTCTCGCAAGGCTCTGATCTTCGGGTCCCAGGCGTTGTTGGCGGTGAGAATAATTGGATAGTTTGTCTTCTCTATCGTCTCTACGATCGCGTCTATAGCGCCTGTATCTTGACTAAGGTTGATCCCGTCGATTTCGTCGAGAAGGATCATCCTCTTCTTTCCAAATAGTGTGGCTTGGCCTGCCGCCATACCAGCGATTCTTCTTATAGCGTCTCCTGTCCTACTGTCGCTCGCATTTATCTCAATGAGATCGTACCCATACTCATTGGCTATAGCTTCTACTGAGATGGTTTTGCCAGTTCCCGCTGGCCCGTGAAGTAGAAGAGCCTTCTTGCTTGGAACTTTCTTATCCCAAGACTTCACCCAGTTCAAGAGAGCATTTACTGCATCTAGATTTCCAGCAATCTCGCTAAGTCTTTTAGGCCTATATTTTGTCGTCCAAGGAATGTGCATGTATATGCTCACTACTGTTTGGCTCTCTCAGCAAGAAGGGCCAATCTTGCAAGTAAAGCACTCAATTGGACCTCTTCATCCGCGCCTTCGACGAGTCTGTAGTCAGCGTCTCCGATAGCGTCAGCTAGAGCTATCTTGTTCTTTTCAGGTATAGTCATTCTGAATATCTCTGAGTGTATCTGTTTCACTATATCCGTCCCTGAAAGTCCGTACTCGACTAGCATGAGCCTCAGTTTCTCTCTGGCTTTTAAGAAGTCTCCGTTGAATGCGAGTTCCAGCATCTCTTTCACGTCTTTAGGCTTGGCTCTGCCTACGACAAGGTATACGGAATCTTCGTTAACAGCTTTCTTGAGAGAACCTGCCGCTTGAAGCGTGTTGATCGCCTTCCTCATGTCGCCTTCGGCGACCTCGATCACAGCTTTTATGCCGTCTTCCGTGAACTTCACATTCTCCTTCTTCGCTATCTGTCGAAGGTACTCTTTTACGTCATCCTGGCGAAGTGGAGTGAAGCGGAAGACTGCGCATCTGGACTGGATCGGTTCGATTATCTTGCCGCTATAGTTGCAGCACAATATGAACCGGCATGTTTCAGTGTATCGTTCCATAGTTCTTCTCAGCGCATGTTGCGCGTCAGCTGTCATATTATCCGCCTCATCCAGTACCAAAATTTTGAACGGAGCTTCACTTATCGTGGCTATTCGAGCGAATTCCTTTACTGTTGTTCTTACAACATCGATTCCTCTTGCATCACTCGCGTTCAGCTCCATGAACACATCCATATATCTCTCGCCGAAAAGGTCGTGAGCTAGGCATAAGGCCGCTGTCGTCTTCCCAGTTCCAGGAGGACCGGCGAAGAGGCAATGCGGCATAGCTTTCGTCTCGACGAACTTTCTCAATCTACTCACAATTTCGGTTTGATTCTTGATCTCACTCAGGTTTGAAGGTCTATACTTTTCAGCCCACATAGCTACTGCCAATTGTCAAAGCCTCCGGCTTGATTTGCAAGTTAAGATTCTGCGACATATGAAGTTTGGAATTGAGGCTAAAAAGAGTTCCCTTGCGCTGACTGCAAAAAAGAAGGAGAAGGTTATGGAAACAGGCCGAGCGTCTTGAACGCTTCAGCTACTCTTCCTACTCCTAACATGTATGCGGCAGTTCTCATGTGAACATTGTGCTTCTTGTAAATCTCGAGGACTTCACCGAAGGCTTTCACCATCTTCTCCTCAAGCTTACGGTTTACCTCTTCCTCACTCCAGTACTCCCGGCGTAGGTTCTGCGTCCACTCGAAATAGCTCACAGTTACGCCGCCGGCGTTTGCCAGTATGTCCGGCACAACAAAGACGCCTCTCTCATGAAGGATCTCGTCTGCTTCAGGTGTTGTCGGTCCGTTGGCTCCTTCGCATACTATTCTTGCCTTTATTCGAGAAGCGTTCTCTTTAGTTATTACGTTCTCGAGGGCGGCTGGCACAAGGATGTCACATTCCATCTCCAAGAGCTCTTCATTTGTGATCTGTTCGCTATTTTCAAACCCTAGAACGGTTCCAGTCTTCTCTTTATGCTTGGCGAGTGCGATAGGATCTATCCCCTTCGGGTCATATACGCCTCCTCTTGAGTCGCTGGCTGCGATGAGTTTGCAGCCCATTTGATGCAGTGCCTTCGCTGCACTGACCCCGACATTTCCGTAGCCTTGTACCCCGACTGTAGCTCCGTTCAAACTGATGCCTAGGCTCTTAGCGGCTTCCCTTGCGCATATAGCGACGCCTCTGCCAGTAGCTTCAGCTCTACCCTCAGAGCCTCCAACATTTACAGGCTTTCCGGTCACTACCTCAGGGACCAAGTAGCCTTTGAACTGGCTGTATGTATCCATAATCCAAGCCATGGTTTGAGCGTCGGTGTAGACATCAGGGGCAGGAACATCCTTGTAGGGTCCTATATCATCGGCAAGCATCGCTGTATATCTTCTTGTCATTCGCTCCAGTTCGCCTTTCGACATCTCTTTTGGGTTGCACATAACTCCGCCTTTGGCGCCGCCGAATGGAATGCCGACGACAGCGCATTTCCAAGTCATCCACATCGCTAAGGCTTTGACTTCGTCTAGGTCAACGCTAGGGTGATATCTAATTCCGCCTTTGTACGGGCCTCTTCCTCTGAAGTGTTGCACTCTATAGCCAGTGAAGACCTTAACGTTTCCATCATCCATCTTCACTGGGATTGAAACGGTTATGACTCTCCTGGGATGCTTGAGAACATTGAGAATATTAGGATCCAGTTTCAGTTTCTCACCCGCGATTTCCAACTGTCTCACTGCGATTTCAAACGGATTCAGTCTTCGCTCAGCCAAAATGAGTCACCTTCACGCCGATTTTAGGAGGCTTGAGCTTATAACCTTTACATATGTAAAGAGCGT
>CAYOZM010000088.1:0-4036 GCA_964408475.1 uncultured Candidatus Bathyarchaeia archaeon
GGCGTTGTGACATCAGGTGTTTCATTCAACTATTGTATGGAAGCTTTGAATCTTCTCGATTTGAGAGCTTCTGTCCTCAAACTCGGCTTTGTCAATCCTCTTCCAACCAAACTGATTACATCTTTCTTGAAGGACCATGATCCTGTCATCGTTGTGGAGGAGCTTGAACCGTTCCTAGAGCTACATATCAGGTCGATAGCGCAAGGAGCAGCTGTTCACTGCAGAATTCTTGGGAAGCTAAGCGATCCGTCCTATCTCCCAAGAAACGGTGAGCTCTCAACCAGGCTCGTCCTCTCCGCGATATGTAAGGTCCTCGGCAGACCAACTCCGGTAGACTTTCACGATATCGAGAACCGTTCCCGAATGGCTGAAGCGTTGTCTCCACCCCGACCTCCAGTGCTATGTCCCGGTTGTCCTCATATGGCATCTTTTCACGCAATCAAGGTAGCTACTGGAGGAAGAGCGGTCTGCGCTACGGATATCGGTTGCTACGCCTTGGGCGCTCAACCTCCTTTCTCGGTAGGTGATGTGATGCTATGCATGGGCGCTAGCGCCGGTGTCTCCGCTGGCATAAGCAAGATCGTCGAGGAGCCTGTTATCGGGGTTGTTGGGGACTCAACGTTCTTTCATGCTTCAATCCCCGGATTGATCAACGCTGTCTACAATAAACACAAGTTCGTCTACGTTGTCCTTGATAATCGTACAACCGCTATGACGAATTTCCAGCCTCACCCCGGTACTGGTGTTACGGGGCTTGGGGAGTCGTCTAAGCAGATTCTGATTGAAGATGTTGCGAAAGGTTGTGGAGTGGACTTCGTTAAGGTCACCGATCCTTACGATCTGAAGTACACGATATCGACGATCAAGGAGGCTGTTGAGTTTAAGGGTCCTGCCGTCGTTATCTCTAGACATAAGTGTGCCATCTTGGAGTCTCAAGAAAAAACCGCGAAGGGCGAAGAGACAGTGCCATTTGAAATTGATGAAGAAAAGTGCACAGAATGCGTGGCCTGCATCAAGTTGCTCGGCTGTCCTGCTCTCGTAGTATCCCAAGGAAACGTCTCGATCGACTCAATTCTATGCGTGGGATGCGGTGTGTGCGCTCAAGTCTGTCCATACGCTGCTATCCGAAAGGGTTGAGGTGTCCAAGGCTTGAGTACTACAAATCTGATCGTCGCAGGCGTCGGAGGTCAAGGAGTCATTCTCGCAACTGAGATTCTAGGAAACGCAGCCATCAAGGAGAACTTCGACGTCGTCATCAGCGAGATTCATGGTTTGGCTCAGAGGGGAGGGGCTGTGTTTTCTCACGTTAGGATCGGGCACAAAGTCTACTCGCCAACAGTTGTAGAAGGCTTAGCAGATGCTATCTTAGGATTTGAGCCTGTTGAAGTTTTGCGATCTCTGCGTTACGCGAGCGATCGAACGAGGATTGTTACGAGCAAGAGATGTGTGATCCCGCCATCCGTCTCTATGGGCGTAGCTGAGTATCCTTCTATCGAGCAGATAGTTGAGATGTATCGAAGGTTCACTCAACATATCACTTTGATCGACGCTTTCAGGTTAGCTGCAGAGGCTGGTAGCGCGAGGACCCAGAATATCGTTCTGGTCGGTGCTTTAGCGGCGACTAGAATGCTCCCCCTCAAGAATGACACTTTCAAAGCATGTATTCAAGAGAGGGTTCCAAGGAAGTACTTGGAGGCAAATTTAAAGGCATTCGATCTCGGTTACGCTGAAGCTTCGCGTTTCTCGTTCTATACCTTAAGAGAGGCATAGCTTCCCGCAACTGTTATACGCTCAACGATGAGTGTATAAATTCAGTATGGTGTGGTAACAATGTTCGAACCAGCATATGAAGAGAGATGGAGCGTCTGGCTGCTTTTCCATTGTGCGAATCACGGTAGCCATGCATCGGACGCGGATGTTGGAGTCGCTATAGTCACCAACTCCCAAAACAGGCCTTATGTTATCGAAGCCATTGGTAGGAAGGTTTGCAGTGTCTGCGGCGGCAACTTTGAGTTTACGTTGCAGGAAACCGCGCTGACCCCGTATCTTCAATATGACGTAGACCGATTTCGCTTGTCAAAGTATCATGTAATGAAGGATGAAGAACTCCTGCTTCAAGAGTAACGAAGGTATACGCACGGCGATCGTCCAGATTCTTCTCGACCCCTCATTCTTTCGCTATCGCCTCTTCGAGCTTAGACTTCAGTAGTTCTCCAACAAGCTTCGCATCAGCCCTTCCCCGCACTTCACCCATTATCATATTCATCAGTTTGCCGAACGCCATCTGATGTTGTTGCTTTACCATCGACATCTGCTCACGGATATATCTTTCTACCAGCGAAGTCAGCTCTTCCTCAGAAAGCATCTTCAATCCGAGCTTCTCTATGGCTTGCGAAATTGAGGCTTGCCGGTTTTCAGAGATCCATGTGAGAATGTCGGCCATTGCTTCCTTAGCTATCAATCCTGAATCTACAGCCAGGAACACTTCCTCTATTTGGCTTTCAGAAAGCGCCTCAACATTTATGCCCTGACGCCCAAGGCTTTTGATTACCTCAGTGAGCGTTGTTGCCACGAATGACGCCGGTATCTTTGTCTTGGAGAGGATGGCTTCGAACAAAGGAAGATAATCTGAGTCCATTAACTGCTCAGCCAGCTTTCTGTTTAAGTTGTATGAATCCATCAGTTCCTTGACGAGTACATCAGGCATAGGAGGCAACTGGGCCTTAATTCGAGTTATCCTCTCCTGACTTATCGGAACCGGCGGAACATCCGTCTCCGGATACATCCTAGCCGCACCTGGCCTAGGCCTCATGTATCTTGTCGTTCCATCTGGATTCGGCCCCCGTGTCTCTTCAGGCACGCCTTTCAGAGCCTCTCTAGCTCTCTCCACCACCGCCTTGAGCGCATCCTCGGCGTTCGCTGGATAGTCGGCAACGAAAACTGCCGCGTCTTTGTCCTTTGCGCCTACCTTATGAAGTAAAGCTTCAACCTCTTGGAGCGCTATTCCGTAGCCAGGCAATTCATCAGTATGAAAGATCCCTCCGACTCTTCCCCAGAACATTGCTCTATGCGCCATTTCAGTTCCTAACCTAAGATTCGGCTCGAGTTCTGTTCCGAGTAGCCCACGGAATCTTGGGAGTACCGCTGCAAGGACTCTACCACCCTTCAATAGTGAACTCTTGATTACCCCGCATGATGTTTCTTGGAACACATTTGAGACATCGACGAATTCATCTTTGAGTTCATCTTCGCGTAAGCCTCTTGACCTCAATTCATCTCGGATCTTCAGTAATGTGAGTTGTCGCGACATCTCGTGTTCAACTACTCTAGCCAAGATATCGAGTTTCTGAACTCCTTTGATCTCGATGAGAGCGCCTCTTTCCATCGAAATATTGAGGTCTTGCCTTATCGTTCCTAGACCTCTTTTGACCTTTTTTGTAGCTTTCAATATCCTTCCGATAGCATACGCGACCTTTTCTGTCTCTGAAGGAGATCTTATGACCGGTGCTGTAGCAATTTCGACCAATGGAATGCCGAGCCGATCTATTCGATAATTCACCGTCATTCCAGATTCTGCCGTTTTTCTCGCCGCGTCTTCCTCAAGACTTACATGTTGTATCGGGATCTCTCGGCCCTCGACTTTCAGCGAACCTCCAAGCGCTACTACGCATGTCCGCTGAAAGCCTGTCGTATTGGATCCATCTATGACTATCTTTCTCATTAGATGAATCTCGTCGACCGGCTTAGAATTTAGCATCATAGAAATGGCAAGCCCTACATCCACCGCCTCCCAATTCAAATCGTGAGGAGGTTCCTCATCCATCTCGACCAAGCATGATGTCTCAGCGTCTGTTTCATAGAGAATTGCTCGGCCCTTCTGGAACTCGAACATAGCTGCCGGATCTACTTGACCCAACTCACTTTGGGTTGGTCTCAACCTCCGGATGAAAGTCAGAGTAGGCGGTTTGTCCGAAAGTCTGGTGGGACACTTGCAGAAGAGTTTGTTAGCCGTGTCGAGTTGGCAGTGAATCTCTAG
>CAYOZM010000089.1:0-4028 GCA_964408475.1 uncultured Candidatus Bathyarchaeia archaeon
GAGAGTTTCTCGAAGTAGTATCTGTACATCTCCTTGATTCTTTGAGGTCTAAGCACAACCTTATCCTCGAATGACGCCCAAACTAACCTGGGGTACCTTGAATGCATATATTTTATAATAGCGACCAAGTCTTGCTCTGTTAAATCTCTGTAGGGGTAAGCATTTCTAAACAGTTCAGCGATCTCCAAGAAATACCATCGTCTTCTTTGAGTTAATAGGCCAGCGATCTGATGGGTCAATGCATCGAACGGCTTGTCAGGAACTGAGACCGGCTCCAAATCTTCTTCGTAAGCTCTTCTAGCGATGACAGCAGCTTCAAGAGTATCATCGGAATCCATTGCGATAATAACGCCATCAGCCATCCGCCCTATTCTATGGCCGCTTCTCCCAACTCGCTGGATGAGGCGGGTTACTTGTCTGGGGCTCATGTACTGTATGACGAAATCTATCCTCCCGACATCTATCCCAAGCTCCAAGGACGACGTGCAGACCAGTCCTTTCAGCCCACCTTCTTTCAAACCTCTCTCCGCTGTTATCCGAGCTGGCTTCGCCAAGGAGCCGTGATGAATCGATATGGGAAAATCGACATCCCAAACCTTGAATCTGCTCGCGAGGACTTCGGCTATAGCTCTAGTATTGGTGAAAAGCAGGACTGATTCATGGGCCTTTATTAAATCACGCATGACTCTAAGTCTAGCAGCAACCTCTGGATGCGTGTAAAGAGCGGAGGAAAGCTCATAGTCGCTAGGGGAGGGTTGAGGAAATAGTATTTTGAGACGCATCTTGCGCGCTATAGGGACTTTCACGACCTCTGCCTTTCTATGCGACCCCGTTAGGAACCTCGCTACGATCTCTGGGGTTCCTATTGTAGCAGACAGACCTATGATCTGGAAATCCTTCATAGTCACCCATCTAAGCCTCTCCAAGGCAAGAGAGAGCTGGCTGCCTCTCTTATCTTCAGCAAGCTCATGAATCTCGTCAACTATTACGTAGCGGACTTCACGTAGGTGGCGTTTCATAATCCTTCCTGGCAAAATTGCTTGCAGAGTTTCGGGAGTTGTTATCAACATATCAGGAGGGCTCTTGGCTTGTCTACCCCGCTCGGCTATCTCAGTATCACCATGCCTCACAGCAATTTTAACGTCGAGTCTCTTACACCACCATTCAAGCCGCTCAAGCAGATCTCTATTTAGAGCTCGCAAAGGCGTAATGTACAGAATCTTGATGCCTAGCGGTCGCTCTTGACCACTGATGAACATGCTCAAGATCGGCAGGATCGCTGCCTCAGTCTTTCCAGTAGCTGTAGGCGCTATCAAAAGCACGTTCTTTCCTTGAATGATTAGCGGGATCGCTTTCTGTTGAGCTTCCGTAGGTGAAGAGAATCCGCGCTCCTTAACGGCTTCTCTTATCGGCTTCGCAAGCAAGGAAAAAGCGTGGTTCTTCTTGTGAGGCATTGATCGATGCCAGCACTACAAAAGAAAACGGGCTTTTATAAAAACTTGGTATCAAAACGCTACAGCGACAGCCTTGAAGGCTTAAATCTCGATTGGCCAATTCTAGGTTTGATTTGGGAGAAGCGTACTCGTGCAAATTGAGCCTTTGCTACTATCACTGGTATCGATCGCGGCTTTGGAATTCGGCGACAAGACTCAACTTGGAGTCCTCACACTCTCGGCAAGATACAAGTTGAGAGTACCTATTTTCCTAGGCGCCATGGCCGCGTTCACTATCGTATGTACACTTGGGGTCGCTATCGGTGATGCGCTATTAAGTATACTACCCATATGGCTTCTATCGAAGATTTCTGGAGTCATCTTCCTAGCACTGGGCCTGCTAACATTGAGAGAACTTAAGACAGAGGAAGAAAGTTCGATGAGAACTCAGAGCAGAGGCCCTTTCGCTTCCACATTTCTCATGATATTCGTATCCGAGTTTGGAGATAAGACTCAAATTGCGATCATAACGCTTGCAGCGAAGTTTGGATCACCATTTGAAGTCTTGATTGGGGGGCTATTGGCACTAGGAGCTATAACAGCGCTTGGCACGCTGGTTGGAGAGAGGATAGCTAGAATCGCGCCTATGAACATTATCAGAAAGATCGCCGCGGCAATCTTTGTAGCAATAGGGTTGCTTACCCTGGCAAGCTTGATCTAAGCAAAGTCCCCAGTTGGCACACGGCCTTCTCAACGGCATCTTTCTCGAATCCTGGAACGATAAGAAAGGTCCAAAGCATCTCGATTCCCTTGGTTTGTAGGCGTTGCGTCCGAGCAGTTGTCGCTCCTGTCATGGATGATCCACATGCCGTTCCCAACCCTCATGATCGCTCTTTGCTGTATAGCCATCAAAGAAAAAAGTGGAAGTTCCGTCCCAGGCCTAATGAAACCGCCTTGAGCAAAGCGTCGAAAATACGTCAGAACCGATGCCAAAAGATTAAATAACTGCCATCTCTGACTTATCGAGAAATACCAAAAAATTAACTTCTATCAAGGTTCATAGACATACGGAGTTCGAGGCTCGTGAGCAAGGATCTCGACAAGATGTGGAGAGAGCGGCTCGTCAAGGGCAACTTAGACCTGATCATACTGCGTCTCCTTAAGGTGAGGCCAAGGTGGGGATATGAGATAAACATGGGAATAAGAGATAGATTCAAGGTCTACCTAAGTGCTGGTACGCTCTATCCTCTTCTTCATTCTCTGGAGGATAGAGGATACCTTGAAGGTGTTTGGGAATCGGAGAAGGGTAGAGGAAGAAGGATCTATAGGATAACGCAACGCGGTGAAGAATTTCTAGCGGCTGGAGAGAAAGCCTCAGAAGATCTTCTTAAGAGAATTCAAATTGAAGCGGAAAGCTTCATCTCTCAAGGTTGAATACACAATTCCCTAAACCTCGAATATGATGATACAATTCTCGATGTTTATTCCTCGGGGAACAGTTGATGGAGAGCGAAGAGAAACATAGACTTCTCAGCTTCATCAGAAAGAACGAGGTAGCGAAGACCGCATTAATCATTGTTCTCCTAATCTTGATATCATACGGATCTTGGAGCGCTTTGAAATTTGCTTTACACACTGAATATCCAGTCTTGGTCGTTGTTTCGGGAAGTATGGTGCCGACTTTGGAGAGAGGTGATTTGATCGTCGTCCGTGGGGTCGATCCCGGAGAAATAGCGGTCGGTACGATCATAGTCTTCCATAGTCCAAGAGACTATGAGACACTGATCGTACATAGAGTGTATGGACTTGAGCAGAAGGGTGATCAAATCTACTTCAGGACAAAGGGCGATTACAATCCGCGGCCGGATGATTGGACAATAGCTGCGGATTATGTCGTGGGTGTGTTTATCGCGAGGATACCGTATGTGGGAGTTGTCGTTATGAGGTTACGAGAGCCATTCGGGATGAGCCTGATCGTTATCCTGATACTTGTTCTTGTCATCTACATGTTCATCGAAGCTAGAGGCAAGCAACGTAAAGAGAAGTCTGCGGAGCTTCAAGAGAAGCGTGCCGTTTGGCAAGCATTATATAAATGATTTTATATACCCCCTTCAGTTCTAGGGCTCTATCCACATACAAAGGACGGGCTAGACTTGCCGAAGAAGAAGGCTTTCATCAATATTGAGAATGTTGTCGCATCTGCAACTTTAAGGCAGAATATTGATCTCAACTCAATAGTAAGAGTGTTCCCCGGAGTTGAATACAGGCCTGAACAGTTTCCCGGTTTGGTCTACCGCCTAAAGAAGCCTAAGACGGCAACTCTGATATTCAGCTCAGGGAAGATGGTGTGTACGGGTGCGAAGTCGGAGAGGCAAGCTAAGAAAGCCGTGATGAAAGTTATCGATGAGTTGAAGAGGAACGGCATAGTTATCGTTGGAAAGCCTGATATTCAGATTCAGAATATCGTAGCTTCAGCAGGTCTTGGAGGCTATATAGATCTAGAAAAGTCAACGTACTCGCTGAAGAGGACCATGTATGAACCTGAACAGTTTCCAGGGTTAATATATAGAATGGACGACCCGAAAGTGGTAATAC
>CAYOZM010000090.1:0-3907 GCA_964408475.1 uncultured Candidatus Bathyarchaeia archaeon
GCGGCTAAGGGTGTATAGCCGCTCATGGCGATCCTCGCCACATCGCCCTCGATGAGCTTAAGGTTTGTCGTTGGATGTCGAAGGACGTATGCGCTGTTCCCCTTGAACGTTACTAAGCCAACTCGATCCCTATGCTTATAGGCGTCCTCGTGGAAGGCGAGGATTGCTTCTGCAGCCTGGGGCAGGCTGCTCACCATAGAGCCCGATGAATCCAACAGCAGGACTATCAATGAGGGAGCCTTGTACTCATGCACCTTCGTCCTTAAGTCTTCAGGTAGGATTTTGGTCTTAAGTTTCTCGTCTCCTAACCCACCACGAATGGCTGCAGACTGAATCGTGGGGAGGAAGGCTATATCTTCAGAAGGCTGCGATGGTATCTCATAGTAGGCGTATCTCCCCTTCTTCAAGGTGACTACGGTCGGCGCTCTCCTAGCGATTACCGATCTTCGCTTCCGAGTCATGAACCGCTCAACAGGTAGCGTCAAATGAAAGGTTGAAGGTCTGAACTTAGAGAGAATCTTCTCCCCCCAACTGAGCGGAGCCCCTTTAGGCTTCAATGGAGAACCCCGTCTAACCTGACCTTGATCTATTCCTTGCTGGGAAGCTTCCTCACGCCTCTCTCCTCCCCTCCTCGAGCTATCGCTTGGCTTTCTCGAGATCGACGAGAGAAATCGCTTTGCAGACTCCTTCACGGATCTGGCGGCTCGGTCTAGATTTGAAAGAGCCTTCGCAGGCTCTGAACTCGCGCTGGCCTTAGTGGTTCTACTGGAACTCTGGTCGGCGTTGGATTTCGAGCCAACGGCTGCACGCTTTGACCTTTGAGACGCCCTTAATGTTTGTTGGGTTCGTGTCTCCCCTTCGCGCCTAGTCTCTTCTAACGCTTTATCATATGAAGCCGCAACGTCTTGGGGTAACGCTGGCTCCTCGAACCCCCCTCTTCGAGTTCTATGGCCTAAAGCGAGTATTGCTGCTCTCTGCATGTCATAGGTCTCGACAGACATTCTACCTTCGAAGGCTGCGATGGCCATCGCAGCCTTAGTTATTACTATGTCCGGTCTATGTCCGTCAACTTGAAGTGAGATCGCCATCTTCGCTACAGCCTTTAGAAATGGTTCCGGTACACTCACCCTTGGAAGGAGGTCGCGAGCTTTAACGATACGGTCCATCAGTTGCTTCTGATCATTCTCAAACTTTTCCGCGAAGACAACTGGGTCACGCTCAAATTCAAGATTTCTCTTGACTATCTCCATGCGGAGCGCTTCATCTGCTACACCTTTGATTGTGATGGACATCGGTAGGCGATCCAGAAGTTGCGGGCGTAGATCTCCTTCTTCAGGGTTCATAGTGCCTACAAGCAGGAATCTCGAGGGGTGAGATACCGAGATGGCTTCTCTTTCAACGATGTTCCAGCCCATAGCTGCAGCGTCGAGTATGCTATCGACTATATGGTCTGGAAGTAGGTTGATCTCATCGACGTACAGTATATTCTGATTGACCTCCGCCAGTATGCCTGGCTGAAGAGCTCTGACGCCCTCACGGAGAACCTTCTCCAAATCTAGAGTGCCAACGACACGGTCCTCAGTAGCCCCGATAGGTAGGGTGATGACGCGCATCTTCCGCCTCTCAACTTCCAAGTCGTCGCCTCTCTCGTACTTCGATCTGCAGGCGTCGCACATATTGGTCGAGTCTTTTGCGCTACAGTTGAAGGGGCAACCCTTGACAACCTCGATCTCCGGAAGTAGATCTGCCAGAGCTCGAACAAGTACAGACTTTCCCGCCCCCTTCTCACCCCGAACAAGGAGACCGCCGATCTTCGGGTTTATCGCGTTCAGAATCAGAGCCAACTTGAATAGCTCTTGACCGACAAAGGCTGTAAAAGGAAATGCCAGACGCCTCTTAATCAAAACTGCTCAAGATATCTTCGCTGAGATGCTATAAATAGTCATCTAGAAGAAATGGCGAAGAATGAGCTGAAGAGACTGAGCGAGGTTGAAAAGCGCTGAACTGGGAACCTTTCAGTCGCTTGGGCAGCACTTAGATGGATTCAAATTTACTTCGCAACGTCTTTCATCGTTTTCGCCTGCCACTTCTACGCTATCGATTAACGGGTCTAGCCAATATGAACATAGGATGTTCTCATCTCTTCTCGGCATCGAGCCTAGCCAGCGATGATACCCGAGGCTTTCCGCCTGTGTTTGAAGACCTCCTCAAAGCTTTTCACAACGTATTCTCTAAGCGTCATCTTTCTGTTCTTGGCGATACGTCTCAACGCCCTTTCGATCCCAGTTGCGTATTGAATTGCTTTCTTCGGCCTTTCAACCACAGAATTCGGCAAGTTCATCATCTGAGCTAGTCTTCTAAGTACTCTTTTCCTCAAATCATCTTGAGGGCTTGCAATTTTTAGTTCGATGGGTAGGGAAAGCGCGTACTCAATGACGTTCAGATCTGCGAAAGGTAGGCGTAGATCAACATGATGAGGAGTTGATACCTGCTCGTCTCTTTGATAGTTGATCTCGTATGCTTCCCTTGAGCTTTCTACCATGGCCTTTCGAAGCGCACCAGGTCCGCCTCGATCAAGTATGCTCAGGAATCTACGATAACCTCCGAAGACCTCATCGGACCCCTGACCGGTTAACATGACTCTAAATCCTTCTTCATGAGCTGTAGCGGCTGCGAAATACATAGGGATCGCTACAGCCAACTTCATCGGGTTCTCCTCCTCGATATGCCATAGGACTTTTTCCACAGAATTCTCCACATCTGTAATAGTGAGTTGTTTTACGCGGTGAGGCAGTCCCAACTCGCGTCCAACTCCGAGGGCGTGCGCGAGCTCAGGCTGGTCTGGAAGACTGACTGTGATGAGTTCAACATCTAGTCCAGTTGACTTGGCGATTGAAGCGATCAGTCCGCTGTCGATGCCTCCTGAGAAGGCTATCGCAGCCCGTCCTACGTCCTTCGTCAACTCAACTGTTATCTTCAATAGAAGCTTCTTCAGATGCTTTGCAGCAGATTCTAGATCAACCCCAGCTACTTTAGGCTGTCTTATAGTTCTCGAACGTTGGAGTCTCAAGTCTTTCCTAGTCAGGCTCATAACATATCCTGGTGGAAAGCTCTCAACTCTATCCAATCCGAGTCTCCAGAGAGCTTTCCGTTCCGACGCTGCCGCGAACAGTTTCTCGTTTCTTCCGAAATATAGGGGTTTTTGGCCGACCGGATCTCTGGCTAAGATTATCTTCTCGCCGTGGAGTAAGGCGATAGCGTATGCGCCTCTTCGGGTCTTCAAGAAATCAGCGATTATGTCAGTCTTCGCTTTATGCTGTGCTGATTTGATTAAGGCGGTGAGATACGGTCTGGTTCTGACGGGATGGACAGTTCCTTCGAATGCGATTATCTCGAGGCCCATCTTTAATGGTTGCTTAATATCTCTTGGAAAGAGTTTCATTAGATTATATCCGATAGCGAAGCCAGACCTCAAGCCACTGGTCTTCAATTCTCCAATTCTTCTTGAAAACCTTAACTCGTCAGGGGTTGCGATTCCGAATGCGTCGTCTCCTCTATGCACGAGGCTCTTCATCATCTCGTAGACAATGTCTACAGCGTTAGAGTCCTTTCTGTCTATCGCGGCCGAGATCGCGCCCACAACTGTAACCTGCGTAGAAAAGCTTTAAGTGGTTTTATATTTTGGGTTTGGAATATCTGTTTTGCCGAAGGTAGTGGATTTGCCAATTCTGCCTATAGATACTGGTCGATATGGAAGCCCAGAGATGAGAAGGATCTTCGAGGAGGAGAATAGGCTCCAGAAGATACTGACCGTTGAGTCTGCTGTTGCGTATGCACAGGCGATGGTCGGTGTAATCCCTAAGAGCGTTGCCGAGGAGATTCACAAGAAGGCGAGCGTTAAATTCGT
>CAYOZM010000091.1:0-3906 GCA_964408475.1 uncultured Candidatus Bathyarchaeia archaeon
AAAGTTTTTCGCATAAGATCTTCGTCAGGATGAGCAATACATACTTTGAGAAAGGAGAGTGGAAGCTTGAAGAGATGTTAGAAGACATAGACTACGGCGTCTACTTGGTTAAGGGTTCGCATGGGATGGAGGATCCGTTGGGAGGAGGATTGCAGATCTCCTCTGTGAAAGGGCTCTTGATAGAGCATGGAGAATTTACTAAGCTTTTGCGTTCAATTTCGCTTTCAGGAAACGTTCTAGAGCTATTGAGGAATGTAGACGCTGTTGGAAGGGATTTCAAGCTCGATTCAGGTACTTGCGGCAAGGGTTTTGAGGATTTCGTCCGGGTTACCTCTGGAGGCTCAAGTCTTCGTGTTAAGGAGGCCATTGTAGGTGGCGGGTAGACTGCTCAATAGGATTGAAGCTTCGCTTAAACGGATGAAGATCAATGACTATGAAGTGTACATGCAGATTCCTGAGGTCACCGAACTCTATCTGCGTAGGGGCGAAAGAGAACTCGTCAACGAAGTTCGACAGGTGGGTTACAGCGTTAGAGTCCTTGAGAGAGGCTTGGGGATGGCTTGTTGCAATCAGATCGACGATCGTAGCATCAAGAGATGCGTAACTCAAGCCCGAAGGATGGCGAGGCAGTCTAAAGAGGAGAAACTGGTCTTTCCAACCCAGAAGCCCACGCCCAAAGTCGATATCAAAGATCAAAGGATATGGAATGAACCTAAGAATGTTGTTGACGAGTTCCAAGAGGAACTTGTAGAAGTGGCTGCTAAGATCGGCGTTGAGCTCCCTTTCGCCAAGATTCGAGCTTTCAAGATCCATTCGATGATCGTGAATAGTGAAGGTCTGGACCGGGAGAAGGAGGAGACCTACTTCTTCACCGAGATCTGCTACAAGTCTTCAAGGGAACGCAGCCTCTCCGAGTTCTGGACCACGCGGTATGCAAGGCGCATTGAAGATGTGAGTCTAGCATCTGTTGAAAAATGCGCTGAGCTCTCGAAAGCTAACTTATACGCGAAACCGCCTAAGACAGAAAGACTCGAGGTGATCCTCTCACCGCAAGTCATATGCGATCTATTCGTCCCTGTGATGAACGGCCATTGCACGGGTCTAAGTTTGAAGCAGGCGATTTCAAGGTTTGAGGAAGGAGAGACCGTTGCTGACGAGACGCTATCGATAGTCGATGATGGACTGCATCCGTTCGGGATTCAGTCCTCTCCATTCGACGATGAAGGGAATCCTCAATCCACAACGGTGATTATAGATCACGGGGTCTTTAAGAATAGGGTGTACGATCAGTATTACGGTCTATTGTACGGCAAGGAGTCGACGGGAAACGGACTCCGCCAAGGCATGGTTTCATTCCTAGTTGATGAGAAGTTCAAGGCCGTCCCTCGAAATCAAACATCCAACCTAGAGATCAAGTCGAGAGAGAAGTCTCTTGAAGAGTTAATCTCAGAGATCGAGAGAGGCCTCTTGGTATACAAGTTCTCTTGGGCTAATCCTGATGAAGCGACAGGAATATTCGCTTCAGAGATAAGAAACGCCAGTTTGATAGAGAAAGGGGAATTGGCGTATCCAGTGAAAGGCGGGTTGATCGCCGGCGATATCTTCAGTTTGATGAAGAATGTAACAGGAATCTCGAATCAATCGGAGATAGTTTCAGGCGAAACCGCATTCAGCTGTATAACCCCTTGGCTAAGGTTCAAGGATGTACAGGTGGCTGGAAGGTAGCTCCTCGCTACTTTTCTTATCTTAAAGTTTCCAGATGCTAGGTCTTCTTCACTCCACCTTGGCGTCGATAGCGACTTGCCATTCATAGGGAGCCGTAGATTTGACTGTTCTTACATTGAGGGAACTTTCAATCTTCCGCCCTGATTTGAGGACCGCTTGCTCTAGATCTTCTTTGGCTCTGCCTAGCGGGTCCGGCTCGATAGCGAAGGAGTAGTAGTGAACTATTCCGCCGGTAGGCTTCAGCGCCATGCATGCCGAATCTATGAATCTTAGGGCTTGTTCAGGTAGATTCATTATCACTCTGTCCGCCTTTCCGGCAAAGTGTTCTTTGATAATTGTTCCAGCGTCGCCTAGAACCGGAGTCACCTTGCCTTGAACTTTGTTGAATACGATGTTCTCGTTGAGGAACAGAATAGCGTCTGGGTTCGCGTCGATCGCATAAACTCGGACTTTTCCTACTCTCTTAGCTATGAGTATCGAGAATGGTCCTACTCCAGCGAACATGTCTAGAACGGTTTCGCCCTCCTTGACTTGCGAGGCCACTCTTTCATGCTCGAACGATAATCGTGGGCTGAAGTATACCTTTCTTACATCCAATCGGTACATGCAGCCGAATTCTCTGTGAGTCGTTAGAGTTTCACCTTTTCCAGCTATAATCTCGAACTCTCTAATTCGGTATTTCTCTGAGATCGGGCTTGCCTTCGCAAGGACCGTATGGACCTTGCTGTTCACTTCAAGTATTGCTTCTCCAATCCGGGCCCTATGTTCATGCAGCTCCAGAGGAATCTCGATGACGGCTACTTGACCTATGATATCTATTGACTTTGGCAAGCTTGCTAGTAGGCAAGGTGGAAGTCGATCAGCTAGAACATCGAAAATATTCTTTGATTTGATCTTCCTTTTCTGAAAATCAGTCGTCTCGATTAGCACTTCCGCAAATTGTCTCTGGAGGTCTTCCAGCTCTTCGGTTGATGGTTCTCTCAAAATCGGTATGATCAAGTGATCATTAACGGTTCGAACTCTGAGGCTTAGGTCTAGCAGGCCTAGGCGTCTTAGAGTTTGTAGCGCTTTCTCACCCAGATCCTTGTGAACTCTAACTCCTCTAGAGGTTTGCAATTTCGACTGTGCTCCCGTTAGAGGTGATTCTTTGCCTCATTCGAGATCCAGTATTAGAGGTTTGGGCTTCAATATGTGAATATATTGCTGTGATGTAACCAATAACCTCATTTGCGTGGTGGCAGTAGTAGAAGCATTGTGAGGGTTCAGTTTTGCCTATGCCCGTTTTCAAGATTGAGGTTGACACTACGGCGGAGGCTTGGGAGAGAGCGGTTATCGAAGTCTGGACTAAAGGTGTAAGGAAGCTGACGCAGTATACTCGACCTAAGGAAGGTGGAGGTTCAGTATATCAAGAGAGTAGAGCTGCCACTATGCTGGTTGTTATAAGAGATCCTTTGAAGGAGCCTAGGATTCATGCTGGCGATGTTATGGGTCAACAAGCAATCATAGCGGGATATATTGATGAACTAGTGGAAGGGACTAAGAATCACTATATCGGGAAGGGCTGGGACTACACTTATCACGATAGACTCTTCAACTACATCGGTCCGTCTTTAGACAAGATAGATCAAGTTAAAGACTTCATCGTCGAGGGTTTGAAGAGAGGCGAGATCTTCTCTAGGAGGCTGCAAGCAGTCACTTGGCAGACTTGGAAAGACATCAAGTCTGAGAGTCCTCCATGCCTCCAGAGGATTTGGGTTACCGTTCCCACAATGGATTCAAAGCCGGAGCGCGGCAAGACCTACAAGATCGATCTACAGACCTGCTGGAGGTCTAGAGATCTCTTCGACGCTTGGGAAGCCAATGTGAACGGATTGATCGAGCTGGAGAAGAGGAAGATAATTCAGCCTCTCAATCAAGCCTACGAGTCTAAAGGTGTAAGATTTCAGGTTGGACAGTACGTAGACTTCTCTAACGATCTGCACATCTATGAGAAGGATTTCGATGAAGTAAGAAGATTCCTTTCAGCTATGGAGAAGAAGAAAGATCTAGGTAAGCGTCCAGAAGAGATAAGGCGAGGCCCACCCTTCGACGAACTGCTGAAGCTAGTGAAGAAGCAACGCTTAGGTTGAAAGGAATAGACTCCTAGAAAGGGATCCTCCCTTTATTGCGGTCGATCTCCTC
>CAYOZM010000092.1:0-3820 GCA_964408475.1 uncultured Candidatus Bathyarchaeia archaeon
TTGGTCACAGTCTTAACCGTCGTCGCCAATGTTCGCTTGTGGTCCTCGCCAAGGATTTCTTGAAGGCTCGCTTCATTAGGCTTCGACATATGAACCTTCCTCGTGACTTGAAATGTTCTACCGCCAATCGAGAAGGTCAACTCGACTGAAGCATCATTCGCCCCGTAGGCGATTATCTCCTCATTGGAGGGCATAGCGCTCGGCCGGATCATCCTTCCGTAGAGGGCGTAGAGTATCGCGTCGAGCAGGGTTGACTTTCCGCTCTCATTCGGTCCGGCGATATACGTTATCCCCTCTGAGAATTCTAGCGGAGAAGAGAGCCTCAACTTCTTGAAGTTGTGCGCATACAATGAGAGCAGTTTCACCAGGCACCAGCCTCCTCGAGCATAGAGATACTCTTCTGAAAAGCCTCTTGGAGTTCCAGCCTCTCTTGCACAGAAGCTTTCGCCATGACAGACTCGAAGAATCGTTTCAACTCCTCTAGAGGCGTGGTTCTGGGAGGAGCCTCCAAAGGCTCGTACGCCTCTATCGCCATCTCCCTTTCATCAAACTCTAATGCAAAGTACTTGTCTTGGAACTGGGATAGTAGAGCAGGCCGCTTGTATGTCTCTAAGAGCTTGAGGCTCATATTGCCGACGATCTTAACTCTAAGTGTGAGCTGCGGATCCACTCTCTTCAAAAGCTCCTCTTGGAGAATCCTGTTTACTTCTCCCTCGCTGGGAATATTGAACTCCCATGTCCGAAGCTCCCTCGCAGGGGTCTCTATGAACTCATCGTAGACTAGCCCAGACTTGTCGAGCTCAAGCCATACGAAGCCCTTCTTCTCACCTTCCTCCAAGAATGAGGCTCTCTCAGTGCTTCCGGGGTAGATTACAAGCTTATCGCCGAAGACCTTCTTCTGATGCCTGTGGATGTGTCCAGCAGCTACAAGTTGATAGCCGCTAGGAAGGCTGGAGGCTCTTATCGTCGGCTCGGTTAAGGAGTACACCCCCTTGAAGCCCTCGATCGGGTAATGAAGCATGAAGATGTTTATGTCGCCTTCAGGTTTCTCCAACCTCATCGAGGCGAGAGGATCATCGTTCACGCTGAGATTCGGGTTGAAGCTGACTCCGCTCACCTGAACCTTCTGCCCCGACCTCTCGAAGATGCTCGACTCAGGCTGGATGAAATCGGAGAAGAAGTGTGCGTATCCAGACTCACCGTAGAGGGAGAGCGGAGAAGCCCCTTGCTCCAGACTCCTAGGTGTATCATGATGGCCGCTTATCAAGAAGACTTTGATCCCTTTCTCAGCGAGGGAGCGGAAGTGCCTCATAATACGACTTCTCGGAGGGTTCCGAGGAACAACCGAGTCGTAGAGGTCGCCGCAGATCAGATAGATGTCAGGCTTCTCCTTGAGAGCATACTCAACAGTCGTCTCAAAACATCTGGCGAAATCCTCCTTTCTCTCGAGTCTCTTCGGTCCATACATGACGGCTGAGATGTCCAGATGGTTATCCGCTGTGAGGAGTACCTGTATGCTCAACCTTTGCACCTAAAGGGTTCTAATCCCTTATTGTCGAGAAGTCAGGCATATCTCTCAACACATTACGAGTGAGAAGAATGGTTTAATATACTTTCTAGATCTTTCAGTTCTGAATTCGGGGGTTAAAGGAATTACAATATACGACTTGAATCTGATTCTGCAGCTTATAATCTTCGCATTCGTCTTGGTCGGCATCCATTATGTTAAGGGAAGGGAGAAGAGCCTTAGGAAACATCGTCTATTCATGGGCGTAGCCGTCCTCTTGAACGCCATCCTCATCTTCTCCGTCATGGGGAGATCCCTCTTCACATACTCCACCCTCTTAGTTGAGAAGTTCTACGAGTTCGGCCCCTCGATAACCTGGATTCATGCCATTGCAGGAGGTCTAGCGGAGATATTCGGTATAATGTTCCTTTTCAAACACCCGCGAAAGATACGCTTCTGGATGAGGATGACCATGGGTCTATGGACCGTTTCTCTGCTACTCGGAATAGCATTCTACATATACTACTACATCCTTTAAGATCGGAGAATCAATCCTTAAAACCCTCGAAATCCGATTCCTTTTAAAGAGGTCATGAAGGGCGCGGGTGTAAAGCATGAGTCGATTCAGTGGAAAACCGGTTACTAGGAGATTTTTCTTAAGGTCTGCATCTGCAGCAGCATTGTCAGCGGTAGCCTTATCAGGTTTCATTAAGGGGGTTGAGGCGAATGTACCTACAGTCCTTCAGATTGAAAACATCTCTCAAGATTCGATGGGTAGGATAAGGCTTGAGATTACCCATTCGAATCCGAGTACATGCTGCCATTACGTCGATGTAGTAGAAGTTGACGTCAATGGACAGGTTACACAATTCAACCAGCAGCCACAAAGCAGTGATCCATTCACTGTAGAACTGGATCTAGGACAGATTCAAGGAACCCCAAACGTTAGGGCTAGAGCTCACTGCAACATACATGGATGGAGCGCTTGGTCCAATCAAGTACCGGTACCAGAGTTCTCGGCAACGGCGATCGCAGTGTTCATAGCGTTAGCAGCATCGCTGTTCATGATTAAGAATGCCAAGAAGAATTAGCGCCTTATCAGCTACTATGAATTGATCGCTCAAAGCTAATACGGAATATTTCTCGTACATTAGATGCCAAAGCGCATATTGGAGGTGATTGTGTGAAGCTGAAGGGAAAAGTCTCGATAGTGACGGGTGCAGGGTCAGGCATAGGGAGAGCGACAGCGATCTTGTTCGCTAAGGAAGGAGCGAGGGTTGTGGTTGCAGATGTGGATGAGGAGGGTGGCAGAGAGACGGTACGAAAGATCAAGAGCGGAGGAGGAGACGCTACATTTGTCAGAACAGACATCTCGCAGGCCGAGGACGCAAAGAAGATGATCGATAGCACGATCCAACACTATGGAAGAATTGATATTCTATTCAACAACGCGGGGATAAATATCGTCGGGACGATTCTAGAGACGACTCTTGAAGAGTATGACAAGATGATGAATGTGAATTTGAAAGGCGTATTCCTCTGTTCCAAGTATGCGGTTCCCGAGATGATAAGAGGCGGAGGAGGAGTGATCATCAACACTTCATCGGTGGGCGGAATCGTAGGGTTCAAGAGAAATGCTGTCTACAACGCCACGAAAGGCGGAATCTTGCTATTGACCAAAGCTATGGCTCTCGATCACGCTAAAGACAAGATCAGGGTCAATGCCATATGCCCAGGCTTAATCAATACGCCGCTAGCCGAGCGTTGGCTGGAGAAGCAAGAGAACCCAGAGGAGGCCAAGGATATCCTCATAGGCAGGATAGGAGAACCTGAGGATGTAGCTTACGCAGCGCTTTACCTAGCATCCGAGGAATCATCATTCGTCACAGGGACCGCCCTAGTCGTCGATGGAGGATTTCTAGCAGCGTGAATAACTCTGCAAAGCAGCTATAGGGATCTTCAGATTTTTGCAAGATTCCGCTTCGATCGGTAGGAAGGCTTAAGAAACCCTACCGTGTTTGAATCCGCTGCAGTGATTGCTGATGGAGTATGCTGTTGAGGCTAGGGATCTCGTGAAACGGTTCGGCGAAATAAGAGCCCTAGACCGTTTGAGTTTTCAAGTCAGAGAAAGGGAGATCTACGGTCTCATTGGGCCGAACGGCGCTGGGAAGACCACGACGATAAGGATAGCTGCAACATTGATATTGCCGACTTCTGGCGGGCTGAAAGTCTTCGGCCAGGATGCTGTTAGGGAAGCGGCTGAAGTTCGAAAGTTGATAACCTATCTGCCTGAGGAAGCAGGCGCCTACAAGA
>CAYOZM010000093.1:0-3808 GCA_964408475.1 uncultured Candidatus Bathyarchaeia archaeon
TAATTATTTCCGCGGCATTCCTCATTGCAAGGCGAATCTTTTCCTCGATTTCCATTAATATCCCTGAGTCAACGATAGAAGTCACATTAGTTTACTTAAAACTTCTCGCTGGATCGATATAGACTCTCCAAAGCTCGCTCTCTCCAGCATTATCGACGAGCGTTATATCGCCTACAACACTAACACCGAACTTCATCGAAGGGCGACGCCCTACTAAGCCCGGCTCTCTCAGAGGTAGGCTTTTGTTAACGCTCGCCGCCTACCGCTTGTTGGCGGCAGGTTTCGGCTCTTCACTATTCATCGCCGAGAAGAATGGCGCTTTGGATTGAGATTAATCTTACTTTTCTCTCTGCTTTACGTCTAAGAGGCTGTCTGCGTCGAGTTCAAAGGCTGCGGTCGGATTCTCTATCTTCCAAGACTCCAAGACCTTCGGGTTGATCTCACCGATTATGCCTACCTTTCCGTTTTTGACAGATATGCTTCCAACTCGCCCGTCTATAAAGCCGCCGTGTTTCGTTTCTTCAATCTCGTAGCGAATTCCTATGTTTGAGAGGAGGGAGTCCAAAACTGATTTTAACTCTGCGAAACTTGCTCTTGAGTGTGTGAGGGTGCACGCTAGCTTCTTTACGTCTCTAGACATGTTCTCACATTTTCTATCTGGAACAGCGCAAAGGCCTACTTCAAATATCTTCTGAGGATAGTCGACATGCGTATTGTTGCTTAGGAACTTCATAATGCCCGGAAGAAGCCAACTTCGCAAACAGGTGAGTGTAGTCATCTTGGGGTTGGCAATCTCGATCACTCTGCCGGGTTTAAGATTCATCTTAGTGAATAGGTGGTCGATGCTAGTCATACTGTACGTTAGTACTTCTTGGAAACCCAGCCCAATCATGATCTCTCGAAGAATATCGCAGAATTTCTCTCGGAAGGTTATTGCTCCAATCGTCGGCATTTGGGGCCATCTTGGTTCGATATTGTTCAAGCCGTACGCGATGGCTATATCCTCAACTATATCGACTGGATGCATTATATCAATTCTGTAGCACGGAACTTGAACTATCATAGTATCCTCGTCCTGTTCAACCGCGTGATATCTTGCTTTCTCAAGAAGCCGCGCTATCTCGCTGTTCGACAAGCCGAGTCCAAGAATCTTCTCAACATAGTGAACATCAAGCTTCATAGATTGCGATCGGAGCTCAGGGGTTTCCACATCCATAGCCTCTGGGGAACTATAGTGAATTCTTGAAGAGAAGATCTCTCCTCCCCTGTCTGCAAGTGAGACAGCTATCGTGATCAATGTGTTCAGTACAGTCTCATGAACCGTCCCTGTAACCTCGATCAGGATGCTCCTCGTTTCTTCAGTAATCCTCCCAAGATCATTTGAGTTTATAATCGGTGGAAAAGATAGAACATCGTCCTTCTCATCAAGTATTATAGGCCATAGCTTGTACCTATTCACGATGTAGCCGTACTCCAAACCTTTGGGATGCTTCTTGAGGATCTCTCTCAAAGTCATCTTCTCCGCAAACCCCAAGGGTATGAAGCTTATCTCTGAAGGCTTCGAAACCTTATAGCGCAACGGCGGCTTGATCAGGTCGAAGTCATACAAGCCTATTGATGTCCTTCTTCTCCGCCTGCCGTAGGTTTGATCCAGCTTCTCCTGCAGATGCATCATTCCACGTATGACAACATCAGTCAAGCCTACATTCCTGACAATTGCACAAGCGATGTACGGTCGGATATTGTGTAGTGCTGGATCTACGGAAATATCAACCCCTGAAGAGCCCGCGACACCATAATTTTTCATTCCCTTCTCAAGACCGAGAAAACCTCTTAGAGCCCGCGCGATTCCCTCGACGCTCCATAAGTCGGGGTGATTGCTATCTTTGATATCTATGCTCAGCTCTCCCTCGGATAAGTGTTCAACTTCTCCTTTAACATACGAGAGAAGCTCGTTCAACTCTTCTGTGTTGGTGGGAAGCTTAATTCCAAGAAGAGTTTGAAGATCTTCGAAATTGGTTTCTACCGTAGGCAACTCATAACAACTCTTGCTTTCTAATCCAATCCAGATCCTCTGTGAACAGGTAGCGGATATCGTCGATGCCTGCCTTCATCATGAACAATCGGTCCACACCCAAGCCCCAAGCTATCACAGGCACAGAGATCCCCAAGGGCTCTGTCAGCTCAGGCCTAAAGATTCCTGAACCTCCAAACTCTAGCCAACCGTACCCCTCCTTGTACGCAAGCAGCTCTACACTCGGCTCAGTAAATGGGAAGTAGTCCGGCCTGAATCTGACTCTATCCGCGCCAGCTATCTCGATAGCGAATCTCTTTAGCACGCCGAGCAAGTCACGTAGGTCAAGTTCAGCGCTTACAACTATACCTTCTACTTGGTTGAACTCCGTGAGATGAGTCTTATCCGTGACCTCCGGCCTGTAGCATCTAACTATTGAGAAATACTTCCCCGGTATCTCGAGTCTCGGGCTCACTAATGTTCGGGAGCTGAGCGCTGTTCCATGGCTTCTTAGAACTAGCCGCGCTGCTTCTTCAAGAGAGAACTTGTATCGCCATCCCTTCGAACCTGTCTTCCAACCGTTCTCATGAGCTTCCTTCACATTTTCCAAGAAATGCTGATAGGCGCTGAGATTTCCATGAGTCGGAGACTTTACGAAATATATGTCGAATATCTCTCGCGCAGGATGATCTTGAGGCATAAAGAGGCTGTCGCAATTGAAGAACATGAGTTCGACTATAGGGCCTGTCATCTCCTTGAAACCGAGTTCGAGGAGTCTTCTCTTCAACTCATCTAGAAAACTGTTGTAAGGCTGTTTCTTACCCGGCCAAACTTCCGCGACAGGCGCTTTAATATTGTATCTTCTGAACTTGACTTGGCGCCACCGCCCACTTGTCATAAGTTCTGGAGTCAGCTCACTGATTTCTCCTCGAGGCTTGACGCCTTTCTCTGCTGCACTCCAACCTTTCCGCGTTAGCCCCAGTTCTCTACTTGTTCTCTCCTTGATCTCTATCAAGCCTCGAGCTTTAATAACGGGAAGAGAAAGACGCATCGGACGACTCAATTCTTCTGCGGATACTTCGCCCTTCTCGAAAATAACCTTAAGCAGTCTCTCGTCGTCGGTTTCTTCTACTTTCTTAGGAACCTCTAGGAACAGTTTTCCGCCGGTCTTGTAAATCGTCCCCCAGCCTTTTCTTCTTATCCAGCCAATAACTATAGGCAGCATCTCTCTTTTCAGACCAGCTCTTTCCGCAGCATCTTCAACAGAAGCCTTCCCACGAAGCGCTAATACCGTCTCGATAAGTCTCCTCTCAGGAAGACCCTGCTCCGCGTACAGTTCCCCTTCTTCTCTCAGCCTAACTATACTCGTCTTCTTCTCGCGAAGCGTGACTAGGTTCTTCTCATGAAGTGTCAATGCTGCTCTCATGACTGCAGCATCTTTTAAACCCGTGCTATCAACTATCGCTTGAACTTCTCCAGTTCCCCTCATGTTTTTCAAAGCGAGCAGAGTCAGAACCTCGTTCTCCCTGAGTTCCACTTCTTTTCTACACTCCAGAGGCAGCAGTTCGTCTGAGCATTATTGCTCAAAGCTTATATTTATTTTCAGGATGGGCTTAATGTATGTTCACAATCTGGCTTCAACATAGACTTAAGACTTATTAGATCGGAGCGATATTCCGATGGAACCTTCAGAGATGGTCGTGACCCCGTGGGAAGTCTCCGGCGAGATAGACTACGACAAACTGATAGAACAGTTCGGCACAGAACGGATAACGGAGAGTTTACTTAAAAGAA
>CAYOZM010000094.1:0-3775 GCA_964408475.1 uncultured Candidatus Bathyarchaeia archaeon
TTCAACAACGAAGCTCTTCACATTACGCGAGAGCCAATGATACCTTCTAGCGGTTTGGAACTCAGGGTTCATCCCTTGTTGAATAACCGCCCATTTTCCATCTTCAGAGACGAAAATTGCATGGTGATAAATTGAGTATCCCGCCTGTATCGCTACGCCATCTACCTTAGCTGACATTCTACTCGAATACTTCAATCTCTCAACTAGTGTTGTAGAAAAATCATAGACTTCGCCGATCTTCTCGACCTCCGAAAGAGTATTCCTCGATCTCCTTCCTTTCCCTCCCGCAACCTGGATCCCTAGGTCCAACGAAGCAAAAGCATCTTTCAAGACTCCGCAAGTGACTGTCGTCGCACCGCTACTATCCCAGTCAAATCCCAGAGCATTCGAGCAAGCTTGAAAGAACAAAGGATCTGAAAGTCTAGCTAGAACCTCATCAGTTCCAAACTCATCAACCATTATAATGAAGATCTCCTTGGCCAGCTTCACCATCCTTGAGAAAAGCCATTTCGGCGCATATCCTCCGTGAAGCCGCAGGTCTGCAACTCCAGTCCGTTTCAAAGCCATTTTTCAACTAGCAAATATGTCAAGAAGCCCCCAAATTTTAACGAATCGGTTGAGAGTAAACAATTTCTCCCTCAGCCCCATAAAGGAGTCTCGAAAAGACATTGGCATCAAGCCTCGGCAGAGTTTGCAGAGAGATCGCAGAAAAGCTTCTTGAGAGATCAAATCCTACGAGAGAGGATCTCAACCTAGCGAAGATCGAAGCCTGTAAGGCCTATGGTCTAGTCAGATTGCCAAGCAACTCTGAGATCTTGCGATGTTTAACGCCTCAAGAAAGAGTCAAACTCATCGATCTTCTGAGGAGAAAGGCTGTAAGAGGGATAAGTGGAATAACTGTCATAGCAGTCATGACCAAGCCATGGCCTTGCCCTCACGGAAGATGCGCCTACTGCCCGGGAGGGCCCTCATCCGGCGTTCCGCAAAGCTATACCGGTCGAGAACCCGCCACTATGCGAGGAATACAGGCTGGATTCGACCCTTATGCTCAAGTTCGAAATCGAATTGAACAGTTAACAGCCATAGGTCATGAAGTCAACAAAGTTGAGATCATAATAATGGGCGGAACATTTCCAGCAACACCAACAGAATATCAGGAGTCGTTCATCAAAGGCTGCCTTGACGCTCTAACGATGAAGCCATCTGGGAATCTGGAGCAGGCAAAAATGATCGCCGAGACTTCGGCAATCAGAAATGTTGGGATAACGGTTGAGACGCGACCGGACTGGGCTGGGCAGCCGGAGACAGATCGGATGCTCTCTATGGGAATCACAAGGGTAGAGTTAGGCGTCCAAAACGTATACGATGATATCTACGATCTAGTAGAAAGAGGTCACACAGTACAAGACGTAATCGAGGCCACGAGGATTCTCAAGGATTCCGGACTGAAGATCGTCTACCACATGATGCCTGGTTTGCCGGGATCGGATTTTCAGAGAGACATTGAGTCTTTCGATCGAATATTCAACGACGCAGACTTCAAACCTGATATGATCAAAATATATCCATGCCTTGTTCTGAAAGGAACAAAGACGTACGACTGGTGGCGCGAGGGGAGATATACCCCTTATACGACGGAAGAAGCTGTTGAACTCATAACGAGAGTCAAGCAGATGATTCCTCCTTGGATACGCGTAATGAGAGTCCAGAGAGACATACCGTCGACGCTGATTGACGCAGGAGTCCACAAGAGCAACCTACGTCAACTTGTCGAACAGAGACTTGGAAAGCAGAGATGCAGATGCGTTCGGTGTAGAGAAGTCGGACACAGACTGATCAAGAATGGAATTAGACCTGACAGGAAGAACATCCAAGTTCAATCATTAGATTACAAAGCCTCAGAAGGTACGGAGGTATTTATTTCAGTAGAAGATCCCATTAGCGACATTCTAATCGGATACCTTAGGTTGAGGATTCCTTCGGATAAGGCCCACAGACTCGAAATCAAAGACCGAAACGCCTCAATAATTAGAGAACTCCATATCTATGGGCCGGTGGTTCCAGTTGGAACGCGGCTCGCCGAGGCTTGGCAGCATGAAGGCTACGGCGGAATTCTAGTGACTGAAGCGGAGAGAATATCTAGGGAAGAATACGGCAGGAAGAAGATACTAGTCACAAGTGCGCTTGGAACGAAACAATACTACATGAGACTAGGCTACAGCCGCGATGGGCCCTATATGGCTAAAATGATCAAGTAGCTTTGAGCTTCTCACGCTAGGATAATGTCTTAAAACGAAACTTCGATATGTTAGATGAGGAATCTTCACAATTCGATAGAGGATAAACGTATGAGTGGCGAACTTACCGGCTATCGTGGTGAAGCTCTAGAAGTTCTCAAGAGAGCCGGCGCGAAAATAGGAGACATAGTCAAAGTAGTCAAAGACAGTGAGACGTACGAAGGAACTTTAATTCCCAGAGCCGAGTATGGGGACGACAAGCACATCCTGATCAAACTCAATACAGGCTACAATATAGGATTGAGAGTGTCGCCTGCGATCAATGTGACAGTGGTAGGTCACGGGGCCAAACCGTCATTCATAAGGCCACCGCCACCAGAGCAGAAGGAAGGTGTCCCTAAGGTCTCCATCATAAGTACTGGGGGGACGATAGCGAGTAAGGTGGACTATAGAACAGGCGCAGTTGAACCAGCGCTTACAGCTGAAGACCTCTACAGCATCATCCCTGAACTTTCAGAAATCGCTCGCATAGACGCACACGTACTCTTCAGTGAATTCAGCGAGAACCTCACGCCGAAACACTGGAAGGAAACAGCAATCACCGTTGCAAATCACATCAAATCGGGTGCAGAAGGAGTCGTTGTATGTCATGGAACAGATACTATGGGTTACACAGCGGCTGCATTGAGCTTCGCTCTACAAGAGTTGCCAGTGCCCGTTGTATTGGTGGGATCTCAACGCTCCTCGGATAGACCAAGCTCGGATGCAGCTACAAACCTAATGGGAGCTACAACCACCGCCGCGAAAGCACCCTTCGCTGAAGTAGTACTTGCTATGCATGAGAAGAGTTCAGACGATTTTATGGTAATACATAGAGGGACCAAAGTTAGAAAATGCCACACGAGCAGAAGGGACACATTCAAGTCGATAAACTCTCTTCCTCTAGCTCGCTTCAATTTCATGACTCAGCGATTCGAGATTCTGGTCGAAGACTATTCGAAACGGAAAGCCGGAGATGGTCCGCTAGTAAGACCAGATTTCGAGGAGAAAGTGGGTCTGATCAAGTTTCATCCGGGGATGAATCCGGAGATTATCGATTGGTTCAATGAGAAGAAATATCTTGGTCTCATCCTCGAAGGGAGCGGGCTCGGCCATGTCAGCAGATACTGCTATGAGGCAATAAGGAGGGCTATCAAGAACGGTATAGTCATAGGAATGACCTCTCAATGCCTTTGGGGAAGGGTCGACATGGCGGTCTACTACACTGGGAGGGACCTACTCTCAATCGGAGTAATTCCCCTTGAAGATATGTTGCCGGAAACCGCGTTGATCAAAATGATGTGGGGTTTTGGGCAGACCAAGGACCCATCTGAAGTCAAAAGGATAATGGTCAAGAATATTGCGTATGAAGTTTCGCTGAGAAGATTTGAAGAGGGGAAGTATGCTGAGCAAGGTAAATGAAGAGGTTGGACTGAAGGTAGGTCTAGAGATTCACTGCCAACTCGACACGGCTAACAAACTCTTCTGCAAGTGTCCCA
>CAYOZM010000095.1:0-3771 GCA_964408475.1 uncultured Candidatus Bathyarchaeia archaeon
GAAGGAACGTATTTCAACATGAGAATCCGACCGGCATGACCAAAGCTCTATCAGCCATAGTTCATCGCGATGCTACTGTAGAAGAAGCTCTTAAACTGCTGGGTGATACACGCTGAAGGAGTTATGGATTGAAATCGAAGCGTCTACTCCTGAAGACGAGAAAAAGCGGCTCCTGCAATCATCTGCAGCTTTCTGCGACGCAGTACTGGTAGACGAAAGTGATATAGACTTATCCAAAGCGTACGGTGCAAAGAAAATCGCAAGCACGAAAGATGCTGATATTCTAGTCCTTAAAAACGTCGACAAGGAGGAGACTGTGAAGATAAAGCAGCAATGCGGAATCGTCGCTGTCAAGGTGGAAATCAAGGGAAGAGCTGATGAAGAGCTTGTGGTCGATGCCGCAAATTCTGGAGTTGACTACATAATAATCAGCTGCTCTGACTGGAAGATAATCCCTTTGGAGAATCTAATCTCCAAAGTACATGGAAGAAGCAAGTTACTCTTTGTGGCTTCCAGCGTTAATGAAGCCAAGGTCGGTCTCGAGACGCTCGAGCTGGGCGCTGACGGAATCGTACTGAATTCACGCGATCTCTCTGAGATCAGTCAAACCTCAAACCTCGTCAAAGCCGTACACCCCATAATCGAACTCTCGACCGCCAAGGTGACAGGTCTGAAACCTTTGGGTAGCGGTGCCAGGGTTTGCGTTGACACTTGCGACTTGATGGAACCCGGTGAAGGAATCTTGGTCGGTTGTCAGTCGTCAGGGCTATTTCTCGTTCAAGCTGAAGTTCATGAGAGTGAATACGTCGATCCTAGGCCTTTTCGAGTGAATGCAGGTCCAGTGTCTCTCTACATTCTTACGCCAGGCAACAAGACGAAGTACCTTTCGGAACTGAAGGCTGGAGACGAGGTCGCCATTCTGAACAGAGAAGGACGCGTTAGAATCGCCAACGTCGGTCGAGTCAAGATCGAGAGGAGACCTTTAATGTTGATCGAGGCGGAGGGTCAAGGGAGGAAGCTGAAGACTATTGTACAAAACGCGGAGACCATAAGACTCGTGACGAAAGCAGGCTCCAAATCCGTAGTCGAGATGAAGGTCGGAGACGAGGTTCTGGCGCGTATTGAGCACGGGGGGCGGCACTTCGGAATACTCGTGAAAGAGGAGTCAATTCTAGAACGATGAGAATAGAGATCGCGGTCACGATTCCTGCAGAGACATTGGGTAGAGCGTTAGCTCTCACTAGAACGGCTGAACGATATGAAGCCGACTACATTGAATTTAGATTAGACAGCCTTCGAAGAATCGAAAGCCTCGAGAAGATACCCGACTCAACTGATATACCGGTAATCGCGACGAACAGGAAGCGGTCTGAGGGCGGCAGATTCAAGGGTACCGAAAAGGAGAGAATCGAGTCCCTCGTTGAAGCTGCTAAGAAAGGCTTCGACTACGTTGATATCGAGTTATCCACTGAGAACGTTAAGACGATTGTTCGAGAAATTCAGCAGGCTGGATCCAAGCCTATCATATCATTTCACAACCTCAATGGAACATTGCCTGAATCTGAATTGGACAATATTCTCAAGCGTGAGGTCGATGCAGGCGCCTATATATGTAAGCTAGTATGCAGCGCAACGAAGATCGAGGACAACTGCTTGCTTCTGTCGTTCATCTTAAAGGCCCGTCGAGCAGCTAGAATCGTTTGTTTCGCCACGGGGAAATTGGGAATTCCTTCCCGAGTCTTATCCCCACTCTATGGATCGGCTTTCACATTCGCCTCAATTCGAAAGGGGTTAGAGTCAGCGCCAGGGCAACTTACGATATCCGAGTTGAGGAAGATCTACAGTTTGATGGGGTTCAACTGACCGATGTCGATTGGCGTAAGCGATATATACGGGGTTATCGGCGATCCCATCGAACATTCACCAAGCCCAAGAATGCATAATGCAGCCTTCAAGAAGCTCGGTCTCAACTGCGTCTATCTACCTTTTCGTGTAGCCCCGCAAGATTTGAAATCAGCGATGACTGGGATGCGAGCTCTCAATATTCGAGGATTCAACGTAACGACTCCACACAAGACCGCTGTCATCAGGTTTCTTGACGAGTTGGATGAAGCAGCTCAAGAGATAGGAGCGGTAAATACTATTCTCAACGATGAAGGGAGACTCATCGGCTACAATACTGACGGTTTGGGCGCGGCGAGGGCGCTTGAAGAGCAGCATCAAGATCCATCTAACAAAAGGATCGTATTGATCGGGGCCGGAGGCGCCGCAAGAGCTATCGCTTTCACTCTAGCTAGAAGAGCAAGAAGCATACTCATTCTCAACAGAACTAAACATCTAGCCGTCATTTTAGCGAAGGATATCGAGCAGAGACTCGGGAAGAAGATCCTAGCGAGGTCGTTAGCTGGAAATTCTCTTCTTGAAGCATTACAAGGTGCGGACATTCTAATCAACGCCACATCGGTTGGGATGTATCCTAGAACCGGGCAGACAGTGGCTACAAGAAAGGTACTACATTCAGGCATGGTAGTTTTCGATATTGTCTACAATCCAGTGAAGACGCTGCTACTGCGCGAAGCGGAGGCCGCTGGCGCGAAGGCTATAACAGGGGTTGGCATGCTGGTTCACCAAGGTGCTGAAGCTTTCAAGATATGGACGAATCATTCGCCTCCAATTGAAGTAATGCGTAGAGCTGTGATACAAGAGCTGACTGGACGGTGAGCGTGTTGTCCGCAGCCGCTGTTGCTTATGGTGCCGCGACCATTGTGAACGCGATCGCTACTGGTAGAGGAGCTGCTCTCGGAGTAGATCTATGGACGAAAGCAAAGGTTGAACTGACAGATGAACCTGCCATAGTAGAGGGAAGAATACTTTCCGACCCCGGCGAGGATAAGAATCTCATACAGAAAGTCGTGACGCGAGTTTTGCGAAGATTCAAGGTGGAAGCAGAATACGGCGCTTCTGTTGAGACCAGCTCCAATATCCCAATCGCCAGAGGAATGAAGAGTAGCAGCGCCGCCGCCAACGCGATCTCCCTCGCCACTGTAGCAGCCTTGAGAAAGAAATTGAGCGATCTCGACGTGGTGAAGCTGGGTGTGAATGCTGCGAAGGACGCGGAAGTGACGATAACAGGGGCTTTCGACGATGCATGCGCGTCTTACTTTGGCAACATAGTCATCACGGATAATATTGCTCAACAGATCAAGCGTAAGTTCAGATTAAAAGAAGACTATGTTGTTCTGTTCCACGTGCCCTCGTCGAAGACGTACACCGCACGCTCTAATGTAGAGAAGATGAAGAAAATGGCTCCGCTGGTCGATATTGCTTACCGGGAAGCTCTACTGGGCAGATATTGGTCAGCGATGACGTTCAACGGACTCATCTATTCCGCGGCATTAGGTTACGATATTAAGGGCGCTGTCGACGCACTAGCAGCGGGCGCGATTGCAGCTGGAGTCTCGGGAAAGGGGCCTGCCGTCGCAGCTGTTGTTCCTGAAGATTCTATCGCGGAGGTCAAAGAAGCTTGGAATGTTCTCGAAGGAGAAGTGATTCAAGCTCGAGTGAATCGCGTAAAAGCCCATGTGGTTGGAGCAGATAATGACTAAAGTAACTATCAGAGGAGTTTCCAGTCTGATAGGGTTGGTCGAAGCACCTTCATCTAAGGCCTACACGCATCGAGCGGTGATCGCGGCTTCCCTAGCTGATGGCGAATCTAAGATAAAGAGACCATTAGTGTGCGATGATACCGAGGCAACGGTAAACGCTGTTCGA
>CAYOZM010000096.1:0-3763 GCA_964408475.1 uncultured Candidatus Bathyarchaeia archaeon
GCCTCGTTCAAGAGTGCACTGTCAAATTCTCCGGGCACGCCAAGAGAGATCGAAAGATCGTAAGGCCCGATTAAAGCAGCATCAACACCATCGACGGAAACGAGATCATCGATGCTTTCTATCGCTCTCTTCTTCTCAATCTGAATTACAACCATGGTATTCTCATTGAGCTCATGAATCCAATCCTTAACGTCAGCCTTACGATAATCAGAGACAATCCCTCTTATACCGAAGCCTCTAACCCCTATAGGAGGATATTTGGCCCAACGAACAACCGATTGAACCTGCTCTCTAGACTCAACTCGAGGAACAAGTATGCCTTCAGCTCCAATATCCAAAGCTCGAGCGATCAAATGGTACTCTGCATCAGGAACACGAACCATACATACCAAGCCTACAGCCTTGCCTGCCCTGATGATGTCAGTGACAGTCTCAAGATCGAACGCTGCATGCTCAGTATCAATAAAAACGAAGTCGAAGCCGGAACTAGCGAGAATTCGTGCAATCTCAGGAGTCCTAAACTCAGTGATCATCGTTCCAACTACGGGCTTTCCAGCTTTTAAAGCCGTCTTCAATCTATTTTCTTTCATCCCAGTTCTCCCTCGCTTCAGTTTGAGAACGCCCATATAATAAAATTCACTGTACACTCTAGGAGCGAACAGAAGGCCTCTAAAACCATCAAGATGTATACGCATGGACTATGGGAATATTCGATCGAACTATCACAAGGATGATACAGACTATCGATTTGTGCGACTATCGTTAGATGGACTGAGCCATTCAGACCCTCGGCTCTCCTCTGACAAACGCTAATGCCCATAAAGCGACCGCCAGATCCTCAATAGAACGTTTTTCGAGTGTTATCGTAGTTTTACGAAAAAGATCCTTAGCGATCAAGAAAGTAGCGAACGAGAACAAATATGGCTGGCGACCATCTGACATCTTTTCTTAACACAAGCCTTAAGAACAGCCGAGCCAATGTGAATGTCAGATTCGAAAAGTGCTGAGAATATGTCTAGTGAAATCCCGCCTGTGAGCGCTGAGAGTATTAAGGTTGAGAGGTTGGATCCGCAGTCGAGACAGATCAATTTGACTGTCAAGGTTGTTTCGAAGAGCCCTGTTAGAGAGACTATATCTAGATCGGATGGTTCAGCGCATCGTGTCGCCGACGCTCTGGTTGGAGATGAGACTGGAGCCATATATCTGACTCTTTGGGACGACAACATCGACAAGGTCAATGAGGGAGATGTCATATCGATCAAGAACGGTTACGTATCGTTATTCAAAGGATCGATGCGCTTAAACATCGGAAGGTTCGGAACTTTCGAACGGGCTGACGTTCCTCTCCCGGAAGTCAATACCAAGAACAACCTTTCAGAGAAGAGGTTTGAGCAGGAGAGAAGATACCCGACCTTCCGCCCTGCCTATAGAGACGAAGGATATCGTAGAGGAAGACGTTTCAGAGGTCCCAGAAGGAGATACTGAACCTCCTATCCTTCGACCAGTATAAGACTGCTCATATTGCGAGATTCGATCTCCTAGAGTATTCTCTATTCATGATAAAACGGTTCACAGCCCACGCCTTCTCTTCAAACTCTTGAAAGCTCCACCCTGGATACGGCCTGTGAGTAGTCGTTAGAACAAGCCGTTCAGGCCCAACGTTTAAGATAACATTCTCCACGACTTCCATCAAATCAGCTACAGAAATTTGATTATTGCACAGGAGATCGATCGGTAGGCCTGTGAAGAAGACTGTCTGGGGGAGAATTCGTCTAACCTCCTGGAGCCTCGATGACCATGAGAGAGCTGCACTCAAGGTCGATTTCGAACAGATATCCAATGGGTGCAGGCCATCGTACGCTCTGCCAATCCGATCAAGATATGGAACGATGTTTCCGTCAGCATGAAGTACAGCGTATTTATCCCCAGCCCTGATGGCTTCAGATAACTTCGCTTGCCTTTCAAGAATTATCCTTGTAAATGCTTCTCCATAGATCGCGCCTCTGTAATCACAAAAGTCGTCTGCAACTCGAATAGAATCTATTTCGCCATGATTTGCTACTCTCTTCACAACTTCTAAGATTATCTCGAAGAATCTGCTGTGAATGTCTTCAGCCTTCTTCGAGTCAATATGCGTCAAGACCGCGAAATCAAACCGATGAGCTACTTCATCCGGGTATCTTCCAGGCTTAGTCAAACCTGAACTGCAAGCATACTCTGAGTACTCAGTGGGCCCAATGATTTCAGCTTGAAGAGACTTTTCTCTAACTTTCGACACGACTTTAGAGATCGCTGCGTCAACTTCGCGCAAGATATCATCGATATCAGGCCACTTGTAATACTCTACATCTAGCTGTTGGCTCCACTCGCGATAGCTCAATCCACTTCTCCTAAACGGGCCGCCCTCCGCGAGAAATGGTTGAAAGGCTTCAAGCCAGCACCGGACTCCAACGATATCTCCTATAGTCGCCTCTTTAGCCGGATCTGCCAGCCAAAAGTAGAGCGGGATTCTGCTCGCTCTTCCTTCAAACGCATCGATGACAAGCTCACGAGAGGACAATAGAGAGATCAACTCAATTGAATTAGGATTAACCTATCAACCATAAGATGAAGAAAACGATAAGTGATTGAAGTCGTTGCTTCAAGACCCTTCGATTTCTGATTAGAAGAAGACTTATGACGACTATGACGGATGTGACGACGGCGCCTACTAGAATCAAGAAGCCTTCAGAGGCCCCTCTACCGATTGAGGTTAATACTCCATCCAAGGGTTCTGTTGCTAATCTGTAGGTAGCAATACATGCAACATCCGCAACTTGCTTAATGCAGTTTACGTCCAGAGTTTCCAAGGTGTCGTCTGGTGTGTGAATGAAGGTTGTGTCCCAGTCCCAGAAACGCACTGCTCTAACACCCTTCATCTCAAATGAGTCACTATCGCTCCCGACGGCGCCCACTTGACGCTCATAGAAATTCTCGTATCCCAATTTCCTAGCTGTATTGACAACGTACCGTGCCAGACTATCTGAAGCTTCCAATGTAAACATGACTGCTATCGTTTTACCTCTCGCAACGCCATCTAAGCAGATTATTCCAATCGTAGACTTCAGTATCTCTGTGTTATTTGTAACCCAATTCATAGAACCTTGAAGACTCAATTCTTCAGAAGAGAACGCGATGAAGATTACAGTTCGGTTAAGGCTGAACACGCCGAGAACGTAAGCTACTTCCATCACCACGGCAACGCCAGCAGCATTGTCGTTTGCACCTGGCGCTGATGCAACTGGATCAAACTCAGAAATCGAGTCGTAGTGAGCGCAGACAATTATAGTTTCGTTTTCGTGGGCTACTCCTTTCTTTGATGCTACAACATTCATAGCGGTAAAATTCTCTGAAGCCCTTCGTGTAACCCTGAAGTAGTCGAAGTAAACATCATACCCTCCTAATCTGGAAAAATAGTCGTGTAGGAAAGCTGCGGAAGCATTGCATTCAGGCGTGAAGATGTATCTAGTCTTGAAATCGACAAGCCTCTTCGTATTATCAACAATCCTTTGGGTCGAGATATTATCCAAGATAGACGAGTAACCCTCTATAGATTCGACGGTAATGAAACTCTGCAAGCTGAAAATTATGGTCGAGATTAGGATGATCTCGATAAAGATAGCCTTGAACTCAACATCCATTGCCTTTATACTCTTCCTCTCTTGACGATTAGTGCACTTTCTGATGAAAGCTTTCCGTAGAGCTAATCCAAGTCTCCGCATTC
>CAYOZM010000097.1:0-3720 GCA_964408475.1 uncultured Candidatus Bathyarchaeia archaeon
CTCAAGACGAAGGTGACCTCAGAATGAGTCAAACGTCAAAGCTGAAAGTTCAGATCGAGTATGGAGAGATCAAGCATACAGCCGAAGGAGAAGTCGACGACGTTCTACGCGAATTGATAAAGTTCGTTTCGAAAATCCTTCCAAACTACGAGATAGCCTCGAAGATAATGTTCACGCCGGACTATCTGGCCATGATGACTGATATTTCAACCTTCATCAATATCGCGCCCAATGGAGAAGTAGTCCTGCTTAAATCCACACTCTCCGCTGATCAAGCGATCGGACTCATCCTTCTAGGAGCTCATGTAGCAAACAAGATCGGAAAGAAGGAATCCCATGAGCTCTCGGTTGAAGAGATATCGCGCTCTATCGGAAAGGCAGTCAAAACGATAAGGAACACTATAGCGGAGATGAGCAAAGCTGGAATCGTTGAACGCATAGGCAAAGGGAGCTATAGGATAACGACTGCGGGGATGCGTGAGGTGCATGAAGCTGCTAAGGAACTGCTCGAAACCGAATCATCGCAGACAGGAGGATGATGTGAGATAGGGATCATAGCACCTTCTGGTTGCGCCGGAAGGTGCGGCGGATGGGGGAATTGTGAATTGCTCCTTGGTAGAGGAGGCGAAGCTGTTGGTCCACCGCACCCAAGATATTGAGTGTGGGTACTCGAAAATAAGTAGTTTACTCTTACACTGGTCCGAGCCTGACTCATCATTGATGCCGGACTTTCTGGTGAACTTGAGCAATAGCAGCATGAAGGCTTTAAGCGGGGACCGATTCAGGCCGAGAGAGGTCTCACTGTTCGAATTTCGGGTTGAGGACTATCTTGATAGCGAGCCTGCATTGGTTCTCAATACGGAGGAGGCGGAGTTCCAACCAATTCGAATCGAACCGAATACTAATCAGAATCCGATAGTGGCGATAGATGTCTCCAGCATTAAGACCGGGGAAACTGAGGAGGGCCTCATTTGCGCCGTAAGAGGCGCTGTCGTCTGGAAGGACAAGGGATCATACTACTATGTTCGATGCGGCCCCCTCGCGTTTCACGTGACAGCACAAGCCAATGAACAGCTAACTAGAGAACTTGGCTTTCAACGCTCAGCACTGCCACCCTCATGGCCAGCAATGTTTCCTCAAATTCTATCTAGAATAAGAAATGTTTTGGAACGTTGGATTCAACGCATAGTCTGCTCAGCCTTCAAGAACGCTACAGTACTCTTCGACGGCTCATTAACTGCAGGGACACCGGATAACCCAGTTAGATACCTTCAAGCTATTCTAGATCTAGCGAAGGAGAGGGGAAACACTGTCTTGGCATTCTCGAAGGCTACAAAGTTGTGCATATCTGGAAGGAACATTACCGATTATGTTCGAGAACTCCAGCCCCCATGCCTTCTAGATGTTGACGCCATTGTTTCGAAGCAGTTTTCACCGAACCCGATCCGGCTTCTCGGAAGAGTCTACGTGGCTAAGCTGGAAGTGGTAGGCTTCGCATTCAGGCTGGATATCGATAGGCAGATCCCGCAGGAGAACGGCTATCAAGCAGTCGGTCAACTGGTAGGGTCAGACATCATGGATCACGGATATCCGGAGACTCTGAGGCTTGCCCACATACTTTCCACGTTTACCGCGAATGAGATCGTAGGCATTCAGAGGTTCATCTCGAGGACGTACGGAATCCAGATAACTCCCAAACTCAGTCTAAGGAGGTCTCTCTTCGGGCCCTTCGGTACAAGCAGAGAGGTTGGCTGATTGAAAATATACAGAAAGGAAGGCGACGTCATCCAGATAATAAGCTTCCCTGAAGAGGAGGTTGAGAAGGGAGACTACTTACTGATAGAAGATCAAAAGACAGGGAAGGGGCTTATAGTTCAGGTAATCGACATACAGTTCGCAAACCTTCCAGGAATCCTCGAGGACATTCTTCGCGACGTAATGACTGAGGAATCGCTTCAAGGAAGCGACTACGATCCCCTTGAGGTCTCATCGCAGATTACGGTCTTGAAGGACACGAAGCTTCTTGTCTGCAAGATTCGAGGAGCAGTAGAGAACGGTCAACCGATGCCGAGCGTCTCATGGCTACCGTCAAGAACATGCTCGCGGATTGTACGCTTCCCGATAGAGTCCTTGATGAATTTAAATGACGCTAAGAGGCCGGTCTTTATCGGGAAGACAAAAACCGAAGCTGACCTTATAGTTGATGCGAAATCGCTCGACGGCAAGCTGAATATAATAACTGGGAAGAAGGGAACTGGAAAATCCCATCTATCGAAGCTACTTGTACTATGTCTAATCGACCATAAGGCGCCATCTCTCGTTTTCGACGTCAATGGAGAGTACGTCAATCTGAACAGGGTCAAGGGTGGAGTAAGAAGTAGATATGATGGTAAGATCCTTGTTCTCACTCCAAGATTGAACCTCAAATTCACGTTATCGGATGTGGGTCTACGAAGTTTCAATAGCATGCTAACGTTCGCCCTCGACCTCCCAAGCACCTCAGCCAAAGTCTTCTCGAAGATATGGCATGAGTTGGAGAAGAGCGGTCGACTGGACCTCCTCTCGCTTGGAGAAGCGATACAACGCTTCGAATGCCATGAAAGCGTGAGAGAAGCCATCTATTCGAGATTTAGCACGATCCTCGACTCCAACCTGTTCTCAAACTCTACAGATGAAAGCCTAACTTTCAACAAGCTAGCGCAGAAACTGAGCGATGGAACGGCAATAGTCGTAAACGTAAAGAACCAATCTTCAACAATTCGAAGAATGATAGTGGAACTCTTCATCAGCAAGCTGACTGAGCTCCTCTCTTCATTCAAGCTGAGGGCGCTCTTCCTTTTCGCTGAGGAAGCCCACCTATACCTGCGCGACACCTACTGGGACGACATCGTCACTAGAATGCGCCACTTAGGAATATTCACGACCTTCATTACGAATCAGCCCGATACAATTCAAGAGAGCATATACCGCCAAGCGGACAACATATTCCTATTCAATTTCACGAATGAGCATGACCTCGACGTTGTCTCAAGAGCTGCTAAGATCGATGCTGACAGCGTCAAGCTGCTAGTGAAGGATCTCCCGGCCCGCCATTGCCTCATAATAGGAGAGATAGTTAGAAACTTTCCTATAGTGGTGAACGTCAATCCGCTTGAAGTCGAGACGATGGGTCAAACCCGCCTATTCTTCCAAGACTAGCCGATTCCTCAAGAAGCCAATCCCAGTCGAAAGGCTAATACAAGCTTAGGTTAAACAACAGTAAAGGTCGAGAACTTGCAGAACTACGCAGATCTTGAACACAGACCTAGAATCGTTAGAATTCAAGAGGTGAAAGAGGAAACTCCCACGGTCAAATCCATCGCTTTTCGGGACGACCTATGTTCAAAAGGCAAGCCAGGCCAGTTCGTAATGATATGGATACCTGGAATGGATGAGGTTCCTATGAGTTTATCGTTGATCGATCGAAATGGAAATTCGGGAATAACTGTCAGGAAGAGGGGTGAAGCAACGAAAGCATTGTGCGCGATGAAGGCAGGAGACCAAATTGGAGTAAGAGGGCCATACGGTACCTACTTCACCGTGGGTCGAGAAACGAAACTCCTTTTGGCTGGGGGAGGCACAGGAATAGCTGCGCTCGCTCCTTTGATTGAACTGCCAATCATGTGGGGGAGGGACTTGACGGTAGTAGTTGGAGCAAGAACGAAGACAGAGCTCCTCTAT
>CAYOZM010000098.1:0-3649 GCA_964408475.1 uncultured Candidatus Bathyarchaeia archaeon
TTATCGACTTCAGCCTGTTGGGGCCTGTTATAGGTCCTTTCCACATGCTTGGAGTATAGAATTCTGGGTAGAAGTAGAGGGTATCGGTTTCAACTTCGCAGAGCATTACGACATCATACTCAGCCAGCTCCTCAGGAGTTTTGGGGAATTTGCTGTAAGCGTCCCAAGCTGTCATGTGAGTTACTTTAATCTCAGGGTCGCTTTGCAATCCGTCAATCAGGGGCTGCCCCCATACGTGCATCTGGAAATTCTTTATCTCCATAGTAAATGGAGACGGTATGAAGAGTGGCCCAACTAAAGCTCCAGCGTCTCCTGCGTATAGAACTTTAATCATTTTCCTACTCCTTCCTTGAGACCTCTCTAAAATCCTCCGCACTCGAATTGATAAAGTATGTATAAATAGCTTTTCATGATTACCTTGATAGGGGAGGACTGAGCTCGAGGACTTTCCTACCTACGTACACCAATCCAAGATCGTAAGAGCGTAGGCTTTTGTCACAGCCATGAGACTTTCGATCGTGACGTACTCATCTGAAGCATGAGCCCCATCACCTGCTGGTCCCGCGTAGAGAGCTGGCATATTACCGTACAAGGCCACTGCCCACAGGTCTCCAGGCGCAGGGAAGCCGAGCACTTTAACAGGCTTCTCTGATGCTTCTTCCAAGTTTCTCCTCACAACCTTCACTATTGGGTGGTCTCTGTCGCCTGCGTAACCTGGATGCCATCTCCCAACAGACTCTATCTCCACCTGCGCGCCCTTCATTCTAACATCCTTCTCAGAAGCTTTCGCTAAGAACGCCTTCAATTCGTTCTCCCATTCATCTCGAGTCTTGTACTGGGATGGAAGCGATGTGAACCAAGCCTCGATCACGCACTTCTCAGGAGTCGTGATTATTCCTCCGACCACGCCTGCCTCGACCGCTGATATCATTAGAGGACTTGGAATAGGGCAGGGAAAGCTCCTCCATAAAGGATGCCTCGGAACCCTTGCTTGACGTTGATCCTCGTACTTGAATAGAGCTTCGATGACAGCCATCCCTGCAATAACCGAATTAGATTGAGTTGCAGCTCGAGCTCTCCCAACAGGTATTCCTGAACCTCCTCTCGTAGTTATTCTGAACAAGAGCCCTCCTAAACACCCAGGTGAAACACTAAGCGCTGTCGGCTCAGGGGAGACTACAGCATCAGCGCGATAGCCTCTTAGAATGCAGGATAAAGTGCCGTTTACCCCTCCGAACTCTTCGTCCACGACGCTTTCAAGAATGATGTCTCCCTTCAATTTCGCACCTGTCTCGAGTACGGATTGCAATGCCATTATCATAGCCCCGACTCCAGCCTTCATATCGAGAACGCCTCTACCGTAGATCTTGCCGTCCCTAAGCTCACCACCCCATGGCGGAACAGTCCAAGCCCAAGGTCCAAGTGGAACAACATCCATATGGCCTGTGAGAATCAGTGAGCGACCACCGCCCTCGCCCCTAAGAACACCGACAACATTCTCCCGATTGGCGTAGTTCCTCCCGGTCAAGAATGCTGGATGGTCCCGTATGCCTTCAACTTGGTCTGGCCTGAACCTATCTATCTGGAGGCCTAGCTCCTTGAACTTCTCGGCGACCAGTTCTTGGCATTTCGCCTCATCTCCATCCGGAGGCCTATTAACACTTGGAGCCCTGACTAGATTCTGCACAAAACCTACGACGTCTCGGCTTCTAGCCTCAACCGTTTCCAAGACTCTCTTCTTTAATTCCAAAAGATATTCCGTTCCAGAGCGAGTACGAACTTTGACTACTTACGGTCAATATATCAGTGTTTCGAGTGACGAACCGCGGGAGGCTATATTCGAGGGCGAGTTGAGAGAAAACTTAAATCATAAAGCAGGAAACTTGCTAAGGGTTCGTTATGTCATCGAATAGACTACTGAGCGAAATGACTTGGGAAGATGTGAGAGAAGCGGTTGAAGATGATCAAGTGATTATTCTTCCCGTGGGCTCAACCGAGCAGCACGGTCAACATTTGCCCTTGGATACAGACGCGTTCTTATGCCTCAGCGTTGGAGTGGAGGCTGCACAACGCTCCGGACGCGCTATTGTGGCTCCCCCGGTCGTCTTCGGGTACTCACCGCATCACTTGAGCTTCCCTGGAACGATAACGGTCGACCCGCATACGCTCATAAAGCTCCTCGTAGAGGTCACACTCTCTCTCGCCAACCATGGATTCAAGAAGGTGCTTATACTCAATGGGCACGGCGGAAACAGAGGACCTGTAGCGACTGCTGCAAGTGAGGCCCAAGAAAAGTTAGATCGAAAGGCGAAGATAGCTGCGGCAAGCTACTTCGACTTTGGTAGAGAGAAAGTTTCGTCTTCCAGAGATTCTGAACTTGGAGGAATGTGCCATTCCTGCGAATATGAGACATCTTTAGAACTGTTTCTCAGACCTCATCTGGTGAGGACGGAGAAGATTAAGAGGTGTATGCCGCCTGAAGTGATTAAAGACTACGTTTTCTACGATCTACTGAAACAGTCGATTGTTGACATGACGCTGGACACGGAGGAATTTTCGCCTGAGAGCGGTGTATGCGGCGATCCAACTTTAGCGTCAGCTGAAAAGGGGAGAATATTCTTCAACGCTGTTGTGGACGACATAGCAGAATTCTTGAAGAAGTTCTACGAGCTCGAGATCTGATAGATACTCAGTTCTGTTCATTCTGAGTTGTCGTAATGCGGGATGCACAAAAGGAAAGGGTACCTCCTAGCGCAATTCACATCGAAACCAAGGCAAGCCTGAAAGTTCGGATCTCTAGATCTCTTCAAACTCAGCTACGAGTATCGGTGGAACCCATTGCTTGGGAACCCTTTCATCGATGTCCATCCACGTGGTTATGTCCAGCGGGGTTCTTAGTTTCTCATCCCCTTGCTCTATCAGCTTGAAGCGGTCTTCATAGCTAGGCAGAAGATTGAAGGGCTGGAATGCCATCTTTTCGTAGTAGAGGCTCCCGCTCAGAATTTTTACCATTCTCTGAGGATTGGATGAACCGAAAGTGTATGACAGCGGCCTGGCGAAGTATATCCATGGGCCCCACGCAAGGTAGATATACGGTACTTCAGCTATCACTAGCCCTCCAGATCTATTCATCCGAGAGAACTCGAGGTACGACACGCCGAATCCGCAGGCGTAGTCAACATTGTAGAGGGCTGCCCAAGGCGTGTCTGCCTCGATCTCCACGGCGTGCTTCGGGTGTCTAGCCCCTTCCACGATGACCATGCTTCCAACGCCTCCATCAGGCTTCTTCCAAGCGAACTCCTTGAAGACGTTGTGGTTGAAGACAAACTCTGCATTTCTTAAGGCTTGGACGTAAATGTCCTTGGAAACCTCTGTGCTAGTCAAAACCATCACGTGTGGGTTCTTGGCGTAGAAGACGTATGTTACTGAGACATTTACCTCTGGGTATTGAGGTAAGGGCCCTGAGCGCCTTGTCATGAGGAAAACCGGCCCTCGGATCGTCGTGTAACTGGCAGGGGGGTTCCAGTCTGAAGCGTGGATCCACTGCCTTGGAGGGGCGTAGACATCAGGGTTCCAGTGAACGGCTCCGTTCGTTTCAAGGTGATGGTCAAAGGTTTTGTTAACACCCATCTTCATGTGAACCTCATCT
>CAYOZM010000099.1:0-3613 GCA_964408475.1 uncultured Candidatus Bathyarchaeia archaeon
AATCAAGCTTCGGAGAGCATTCGACGATGTCAGAAGCGACAATCTCCAGCCCGTCAATGCCGTGCAGTACCTCAAGCATCTGTCTCGTAGTCAAACCACCGGGCTGCGGGTTTCCAACGCCTGGTGCGAAGGCTGGATCCAAACAATCTAGATCAATTGAAAGATAGGTTGGCTGGTCCAAGAGCTTAGACTTTATTGAAGAAGCGATTGCACCGCAGCCTTCTATGTACACGTCTTGCGTTGTGTAGGCAGTTAGCCCTAAGTTCTTGATTCTTTCATCTTGCTCTCTTGTAGAAGCTCTGATGCCGACGTAACAAACATTTCCCGAACTGAGATTTCCATCATCCAGAATTCTAGAGACAACCGTGGCGTGGGAATATCGAGACCCTTCATAGCTTTCATACAGATCTGGATGCGCGTCAAAGTAAAGCAAGGAGAGAGGACGTTTACACTTTTTCGCGGTCAAACTGAAGGAAGGGTAACTGATGAAGTGGTCGCCCCCGAGAAAGAGTGTTGAATAGTTGTCGTGATGATGGAGGCTCATGGCAGAGGCTAAGCTTTTCTTGAACTTGGAGATATCGCTCGTTTCTTTGACATTGCCGTGGTCGCATACTCTCCAAAATGCGGCTAGATCCAAACCTTGCTCTGTGAACTGGTTATAGAGCCGCCCACTAGTTGCCCGCCTAATAGCATCCGGGCCGCCTGCAGCACCACGTCGATAGGATGATGTAGCATCCCAAGGCAAGCCGATAACGACTAAAACTCTCTTAGCGGTAGAATGCATAAGACCAAAGAAACTCTCCTGCCTTTTGAGTCTAAGTCTGTTTCGCAATCCGCTTTTCCCCTGAGACCGTAAGCGCCGTAAGCATCTATAATTTTATGCCCCAGAGTCATTCAAGATGTCTCTATCTGTCCTCATCAATTTTGAGTAGGTTCTTCGTAGGTTGACTGAATAAGCCTCAGTAAGCTTATATAGGCTGATTGGGCATTTCTAGCTAGTGGGGCGTATCAGAAATCTCATTCCGTTTTGGTTATCTAACCCCCAAGCAGAGAGCCTTCTGGAGCCTAAGGAAGAACGGTGCTAGCCAAGTTCAGGTCTCAAGGAGGTTCAATGTGACTCCTCAGACGGTGAATAAGGCTTTCAATGCGATAGACGCGAAGATCTCGAAAGCGCTTTCCGAAGCGGCTAATGTGAATAGATTGGAGATTAGGAGGATGGATACGAAGCAAGGCTATCTGCTGGGATACAGCTTCGCTTTGAACAAGGAAGCTTTGGTCACATTCTCTTCTAAGAACGGTGTTCAAGTCTGGTATAGAGGGGAAGGTGGCTGCGAGAGTTGCAGTTGGCAGAGAAGTTGCAGAGAAGTGTTGCTGGGTGAGGCTGAGGAGAGGAAGATCAAGCTTCCTCAGGGAAATAGAGAAATGCAGCCATCTCGGCTTGCAGACTACTTGTTCGAAAAGATTCTGGAGGTACAAGAATGAAAGCTAATAGATCTTTCTTCTCAGATTGGTGTAGACAGCCTGAAAGGATTCAGATGCCTCAACTTCGAGGGAAGCTCCAGCTATCCATGTTGATGTCAGTGCTTCTTGTTTCAAGTTTAATGATCGGTCTCTATTGGGCTTCTTTCCCATTGGCGCCGGCTGGAAGCCCAGCATTGATCACTCCTCATGCAGAGGCTGAGGTTCAGACTATTCCAACGGTCTCGACGAATGTGACATCGACGGAAGCGAGTTCAGAGATCGATGTGAAGAGTATCCATGCGACATGTTCAACTTCGCATTTCGAGATTGATTTGACCTACCCGAATGCAACCGAGCCGGGAGACTCTATCTCGATCCTCCTGAAGGCTAAAGCCAAAGGGACTACGCAAATCAAAGAGCTGACCTTCAACCTAGATGCATACACTTTAGACGGCGGTCTTCTCCGAATCGGCGAGTTAACAATAGTTAAGAAGAAGCTTGTTAGGAGCGGAGACTCTTGGAGTCAAACCTTCAATGTCACAGTTCCATCGGATACTCCTAGAAGTACTTTGATCGGCAGCTTCACTGAGGTTTGGGATGAACCGATCTACTACGTTGTCGTCGTCTACAACGATAGCGCTCCAGTTTTGATCGACTGGTGGTGGTATTGGGACCATGAACCCTATTACTGGTGGGGTCGAAAAGGCGTTTGGCCTTACGGGTACTACTATGACGTCAAGACATTCTCGACTTCGTCGAACCCTGTAGCTTTAAGCTATGTCTTGGCTACGACTCCGGAATATGTTAAGCTGAAGTCCGAGGAGGAGGCTTTAGCCGCTAAGTATAGCGATCTGGAATCGATGTACAATGGCCTAGCTTCAAAGTACAACAGCCTATCGAGTGAGTACAATAGCACAAATAGCGAGTTGAATCAGTTGAAGGCAACTCATGAAGCGACGGTTCTAGAGCTAGCGGCTACTAGAAACTACATGTACGTCTTCGCAGCCTCAACTCTAGCACTTGCAGCCTTGACAATCTTCTTGACTGTACTTAGGAGGAAGCGATTGAAGAAGCCGCCGACCTCTGGGAGCGCTGTGTCTGAATAGACCGAGCCGTTTTCCATAAGTGAAACCTCTGTTTCCTGTGGAACTAAAACTATAAATATACTCGAGGTAGAAGACGTAGGATGCTGCCCAACCGAAATAGAGGTAGATTTGTCGGTCAAGCTTGCGAACCAGGGTTTGCCTTGGATCGTTGTACGGACCGATAAACGCTCGGCAAGAGTGGTGTGAAGCTAGCGGGAAACCGCAGAAACTCCGCAGAGGTCGGGTGAGGGAAAACCAGCGCGGAGGAAAGAGGGAAAGATCACGCTTCCTCCGTGAAGGGAAAGCCACATCTGCTTCGAAAGTTGGGCAGTCACTTTCTCATCGTATTCCAGCACGCCAGCACAGATTCTCCATAGGTCTCAGGGTCGAACTCCCTCACGTATCCGCTATCCACATCGATTAGGAAAATTGAGTGAACCCTCGCAACCGCGATCTCTTCTAGGGTTATAGGCGGATTCCTATAGTAACGATCGCACAAGGCCTTCGCCTCCTCGATCTCTTCGATCTCCCTCATTCGAGGAGGCTTCAAGAGTAAAGAGGGGATTGGGAGAACCTGATACAGAGGAGAACCGAGGCTGAACTTGTCCGCGAACGTGCTGTACCTAGCGACCTTGCTAGCAACCCTAGCCGAATAGTAGCTAGTAGGATCTAAAGCGTGCTCAGGAGGAACAAACCCAGTCTCAATCTCCACCACAGCCCTCCCTTCCCCCTTGACCCCGAATAAGTCGCATACAAGTGTCCCGCTTACGGAGTGCTCAACATCAACCTCATAACCTTTCAAGATCAAGTGCTTGGCACAAATAACCTCCATAGCTGAGTGATTGATCTTGACTAAGTTCTGCTTATGCATCTCAACCAACTTCGCTTTGATAGCGTCCAGCTTACCGAATGCTGGATCGCTCCTGTCAGGGAAAAGCCTTGAAAGGAGACTGTCAAGATCGATTCCGAACTTCTCATTGTCCATCGGATCTTACACATAGAGAAGAATGCCCAGAAGACGCATATAATCGATACATATACTCAAGAAAACTGAGCTCTGCAGATGG
>CAYOZM010000100.1:0-3598 GCA_964408475.1 uncultured Candidatus Bathyarchaeia archaeon
CACTCATCCCAGTCGTAGTCTACGACACTGGGATCAGCGACTTCCTTCAACTTAACTAGCATCTCAAGTCCCTTAAGGACCTCAGGGCTATTGATCTGCGGTTCATAAGTTAGAGGACCTGACACATGGCCACTATATATTTGTCCACCGTAAGACCCAATGAAGTTGAAGAAGTTGCATGTACACTGCACTCCTCTCTTGCCCATGAACGTCAGCGGATACATTTTTCTTTTCTTCAGCTCTGGCTGCAGATCCTTGCAGGTCTCGTAGAGGTCATCCCAAGTCTCCAAGTTCTTCTCCGTTAGACCAAACTCTTCAAATATGTCTGTTCTATACGCGCAGGCGTGGACAGCGGTTATGAATGGGAAGCCGTAGATCTTCTTCTCCCACACTCCCTGTTCTTCTACGCATCGCCAAACCCAGTCGTCCAATGCCAGTTCAGCCTTGTCCCTCTCAACCAAATCATCAACTGGCTTGGTCCATTCTGGGGCAGCGTATCTTCCGACCCAAACGCAGTCTACGTGTACGATGTCCAAGGCGCCAGTTCTTCCAGATAGTTCGATCATCTGTTTCTCTTCTAAAGTCGGATATGGCAGCGCTTCCAGGTAGACATCTATTCCAGTCTTGTCCTTGAACTCTCCCAGATACTCTTTAAGCTGGACCACCTTAGGCTCTGAAACCAGCGTTACGTGTAGCCTGACAGGCGACGGAGTCGGCGTAGGCGTTGGTGTTGGAGTTGGTGTGGGAGTCGGTGTGGGTGTTGGAGTAGGTGTTGTTGGAGGAGGTTTCGTTGCTTCATATATGCCGTATCCTGCAGCGGCAACAACCGCGACGACGACAATGCCGCCAACGTACTTCATATAGCCTCTTCTAGAAACTTTCTCTTCTGACATAGCATTTTCCCTGATCGTAAGTGTAGAGGTTTTTATAGATAAGACTTTCCTCGCACCACGCAGATGGATGGTCACATTCGGCTATTTCTTACACGGTATATACCGGTAGCACGATGCGTGTTTACATCTTCAATTTCGTTTTCAAGACTCTCTCTACATCGGCCAAGCCGAGCGATCTGAGTTCTTCGGACTTTGGTATACCGTTCTCATCCCATCCAACAGCATCGAAGTATTCTCTTCTCATCTGCTTCAGCTTTTTCTCGGTAATCTTCTTGCCTGATTTTGGCCCTGAAGGGAGTGGTTCGTAGAACCTCGGAGGATTGTCGTCGTCGACGATCGGCTTCCACTTTAAGTCGGGTCCGCCCAGAAGTAATGTGGCTCTCTGGATGTGCAGTATCCTCGGGGCGATCTCTTCATACCACTCTCTTTTCGTTATATTCCAACCGGTTACAGCTCTAAGGAATCTCCAAGTAACACCTTTTGTGAGAGAGAATGTGTTGAACCAGCAGAATACCCCTGAGTCGGGTAGCATTAAAGTGAGTTCGCTATTGTCGTGGTCAAGGGGCAATTGAGCGATCGATGTGTGATCGCCGCCTTGTACAGAGCATGCGTATGAGAAGTTGCTCGGGTAGTCCAGTCCGCTCCTTACCCCGTGGGCTCCTATGGCTATCCCTTTAGAATGAACAGCGTAGCGGAGAACTTCTCGACCTTTCGTCTCCGCAATGCGCAGCGCAGCACGATACGGCCCCTCCGCCAACTTGTCTCCAATGCCTTGACGATATGAGATCTTCTTAGCCAAAGCCTCAAACGCTTCAACGTCTCCCCACTTCAATTCTATGCCATCGAGATCCTCTTTCGTTAGAAGCCCTCGCTGGTAGAGTTCGCCTGCGAACCCTAGAACGTTACCCGCATTTATCCCGCACATACCAAGTTCATCTATCCGAGCAGCTAGGTACACGCAAGCTTCTGGGCTGAAGATGCCGAGATTTGTTCCCAAGTAGGCTTGCAGTTCATAATCGGGGTTGTCGCCTATGACGCCTTTGAAAGGACCGACCTTTGGCATAGCAATCTTTATGCAAGTTGTTGGACATCCGAAATCCCCCCAGTAACGTTTGACCCACACCCTCTCCTCAAACCGATCAACTCCAATCGTCTTTTCATCATGCCATTCTTCCTGCCAATTTCGGACAGGCTCAGCGCTCAATCGATAGCCGACATCGTATCCAACGAAGGCTGTTCCCCACCTCCTGAACGCATCGTTCTCGTAGCAGTCCCTACATACCTTCTCAGTAAGCCTCTTCACAGCATCGAGATCAGCAACCTTCGGCAGCGGCCCTGTGCCCTTGACGACAAGCGCCTTAAGGTTCTTAGAACCCATGACCGCTCCGTAGCCACCGTACCCTGCTGCATGAGTCCACTTCCCCATTACAGATGCGATCCTAACCTTCCTTTCACCAGCAGGACCTATGTACAGGACCGAAGGCTCTTTCAACTCACCCAGTCCAGGCTTGAGCTCTTTGACTCGTTCTCTGCCTTCGGCCACAAGAGCTTTAAGCGTACCTTTCGCTTCGAGGCCCCAGATGTGTCTGGCATCTCTCAGTTCTATATGCGAGTCCACGACAAGGAGGTAGGAGGGCTTGGAAGCAACTCCAGTGAGTATTATGCCATCATAACCTGAGCACTTCAACTCAACTCCAAATTCACCGGCTATAGTCGACCCGACGATTCCGTTGCTCTGAGGAGACTTTCCTGATACACTCACTCGACTACCCGGGAAGTATCCGGTCATCGGACCTGTCAGAACTAGCAGTATGTTTTCCGGACCAAGCGGGTCGACTGTATCCCACCTCGAGCCGAGACGATCCCAGAGAATCTTCGTAGCAAGACCTCTGCCGCCTATATATTGTCTCAAAACGGATTCGCTGAACTTTACGTCGCAAATTTTCTCTGTTTCAAGATCTATCTCGAGAAACTTGCCAGCGTAACCTCGCATATCATATCAGCTCCTTTCCAGATTCTCCGTAGAGAGTTACAATAAGGTCCTTGGTGATATCTTCGGGCTTTCTAGAGTACAGCTTATACTGGTACTTCTCGCCGCCGAGAGGCCTCTTTCGAACTGTTTCCAAAGCATTCCATTTTCCAGCTTGGCAAACCTTCGAGCATTCTGGGTCTCCATTGCACAAATCGCAGATGAGTGCGTAACGATCTTTAGGATGCAGATGCGGAATTCTACCTGGACATGCATCGATACACTGGCCGCAACCCGTACAAGATTTCTCGTCAACCAAGACTGCACCCGTCTTCTTGCTCACCGACAAAGCGTCGACAGGGCAAGAATCAACGCAAGGATAATTGTCACATTGAGCACAGAAGTGAGGAACCTCTACGCCGGGAACGAGCATGAAGATGCGGATTCTCGACGCCTCAGGCCATATCGTCTTCTCATGGGAGAGCGAGCAAGCAATTTCACATCTTCTGCAACCGCTACACTTCAGATAGTCTCTTGCAACCCAAATCCTCTTGCTGTCGCCCATTCAAAAATCCTCCACAAGCCTTTAGGTCAAAGCAGTTCGAATTTAAAATTGTCTATTATTTAGGGCAGATATGAAAGCGAGAAAGGTTTAGAGGTTTTCTTTCTTTATCTTTCACTGTAATAGAGTACATCAAGTGACGGAGAGGAGAAACGAGCTTAATAGTTCAAATAG
>CAYOZM010000101.1:0-3589 GCA_964408475.1 uncultured Candidatus Bathyarchaeia archaeon
TCTGAGTATGTCGGTTGGCTTCCGCCAATTGCTCAGGAGTGACCAAGGTGCTTTTGTTAGACTAGACGATACCTAATGAACCGATTTCTTGGCCCAAAAGGACCTTGCGTAATGGAACAAATATATCTGTGCGTATCCAGCCCACTCACGAAATCTATCCCTCAAGAACTTCGCAGCCTTCTCCTTGCTTATCCTAGCATTGTCAAAGTATAACTTCGAAACTATACGGTGCATCCAGACATCTACAGGCGCAGCCTGCGTACATCCGATGCCGTACAATAGGAAGCAATCCGCAACCTTAGGACCGACGCCAGGGACCTCCATAAGCCTCCCGCGAGCCACGTCATAGGGCGAATTTTTCAAATGATCCAGATTCAGCCCACCATCGGCGATCAGCTTCGAAGCAGCTGTAATATACCTAGCTCTATATCCGGTGTTGCAGATCGATCCAAGATCTCGCTCGGAGGCCTCTGAAAGCTTCTCAGGTTTCGGAAACGTGTAGAAAATGGCTCCATCTTGAAAAGTTATCTGCTCGCCGTAGGTCCTCTTTATCAACTGAGCCATCAGGTTCCACATCTTAACAGATGCATGCTGGGAGCAGATCGAGCATATTAGACTCTCGAAAAGGTTCGAAGCTCGCATAAGCCTCAACCCTCGGAGTTGATCGAAAGTATTGACGACAGGGTCATCGCTGAATGCATTGTAGAACTCTTCGAGGTTGTCGTCGAGTCTAAACAGGATTCTTAGGTACCGTCTGGTTGCACTGCAAAGCTCATCATCGACTGTTTCGCTTGTTATCGCCACTCGTAGACGAGGGCTGGACGGAGTGCCTTCAGAGTATACCTCATACTTCACATATCTTTGATTTATGAGTTCGACATCCCAATATCCCATATTAAGTGGTTGCCACTCTGGTTCTGAGGTCTGTCCACTACGAATTGTATGGTCCAAGCTGAATGGTCCAGTGATATCGTTTGCCGCGATAAACGTCTCGACCCTCAAAGTTGGATACGCCTCATGCGTATACTGGAGATTCCTATGCACCTTAGCTTCTTCAAGAACTTGTTGCTAAAGCTGGGAGACCAGTTGAGAAATAGGGGTATCCTATCGAAGGCTATTTCGAGATGATTTTCTCTAGTGTCCGCATGAATTCTTCTTCCAATCCTGCTGGCAGTATGCCTGAAGCAGCAACCGAATGGCCGTCTCCAAATCCGCCGTAGACGGCGCACGCTTCAGGTAAGACTTTCGAGAGCGGAGGCTTCCTTCCAATCTCTATCATCTTCGCGAGCTGGTCTGGTGCTCTTGAGGAGACTTTTACAAGATCTTTGTCGAGTTGACCGAAGCTTGGAAGTTCACGTGACATATTTGTAAATCCGACGAGGTACTTAGTGGGATTCACTACCCTCTGGAATCTTAGGTATGAGCAGAAACTTCCTAGAACTTTTGTTCCCATTCCCTTGAAAGTGTCTTCTGCATGGAACCACTGCGTATAATTCATTTGTTTGAGCCCTTCTCTTCTTAGTCTTTCCAGCAATCTTTGATTAGCAACTTTCCTCTTTTCTTCCAGATTCCCTGCAATCTTGTCGATTTCCGGGCTGAAGCCTTTGAGGCAAGCAGAGATCGCGAGTTCGGGTCCGTTACTATAGTAGCCAACCGAACCCAAGACGCTTAGTAGAGTCGATAGCCTCCTATAGGACACTGACTTGCCGATCGCTAAGATTTTGATGTCTTCAGTCTTCTCAGTCTTTCGTACTTCTGCTAGTTTTTTCTTAATAGCGTCTTGTAGAGGTTCGAGGTTTAGGCCTGAGACGGGCCCCGGAATTTCTGCTGAGCCTATCAGTGCGAGATGAGCGGATTCTATGTTCGCTTCATCCATGGTTTTTGCGAATAGGTAAGCTATCGTTGATGCCGAAGCTTCCCGTTCTCCACTGATGCCGTAGAGTTCCGGATTGAGATTGTGAACAGTTGGATCTGTTGATTTTTCAGTGTCATGATGGTCAAGTATGATCGTCACATTCTTTCCAGCATTCGCTCTGGCGATTCTGTTTACATGGCCTGCGCCTATATCTGTGTACACGAAGATCTTTCCTTGTTCGGAGTGGAGTCTATCTATGACTTCTGGAAATAGTTTTTCGAGGCATAGGGCTTTGACGTTGAAGTTCCTTCTTTCAAGAGCTCTCTTCATTATTGATGCTGAGCATATTCCGTCAGCCTCATCGTGATGAATTACTAGAACTTCATTTCCGCCGTATCGTCTTAGTTCGTGGGCGGCTCTACGCATGTCTTCAATAAACATCGATGTCTTCGCTTTCAAGATCTCACCTAGAGAATCTTTTTCCTTTCATTCTCTCATAGCTTTATTGTTGAAAATCTAGATTTGATCTAGCTTCGAAGACGCGACGGTGACTTAGGCAGTCTTTCTGAAGCGACCGATAAAATAGCCTGCATCATGTTTGTGCGGGTGGAATCTTTGCGTCAACTCGGCTGAAGGATATAGCTTGAAGCCCTGCTCGCCGAAGAACAGTTCTTGCCGCTCAAGCGTCAACCCGCAGCTTTGAAGAGCGAACTGCGCCACCGCCTCGCATTCTTCAAGCGTAGTTGTGCAAACACTATAGACAACTACTCCGTCAGGTTTGACTATGTTCGATGCGACCTTCAAGAACTGTTTCTGGTATTTCGCAAGAGCCAAGATCTCATCTGTCGATGCGTATTCGTAGAGTTTCGGCATAACACCGAGTGCGCTGCATGGCGGATCCACGATGCATCTATCGGCTTTCACATCTGGAAAATCAAGGTCGAAATATCTTGAGTCGTGAGCAACCAAGGTCACGTTGCTGCATCCAAGCCTCTTCACGGTTTCTCTTGCAGTTGAGATCTTTCGCCGGTTTCTGTCAACTCCGATTATACGGCCTGTATTCTGCATCAATCCGCTTATGTGAGAGAGTTTTCCCCCTGGCGCACAGTTCAGATCTACTATTTCTTCGTTACACTGCGGGTCGAGGATACGGCTAGTCAATATCGCGGGGAAGGATTGAGGATAGATTAACCCAAGTTCGAAGTCATTAGTCTCTCTAAGGCTTGGAACTTTATAGCTTGAGGATGTCACTTCAACGGCTAGCCCATGCCTGTATTTGAGGATCCCAGTTTCATCCATCCTTGTAACGCCTGACGCAACCGGCTGTCCTTCATCGTCTACGACGGTAACTTTCTGGCCACGACGTATCTTCTGGCATTTCACAACGCCCGGTGCGTAGACATGGGCTCCTTGAAGAACGGATTCTGCCGTCAACTTGTCTACAACGATCTTTTGATTGTGAATTGGAATTTCAAATGGACCTTCAACGTCGAGATAAACAGCTTCCTCTATGGCTGGATGCTTCTTCACGCTTAGGCCCCGCTTCCCGAATCTTTCAACGACTTCGTCGGGGGAAGTCTTGATTGTGTTTACTCTAAAGTAGTATCTTCTACCAGGCGTCTTCAGTGCTTGAACTACTCTCTCGAAGTCACTGCCGTAGACATTTTGCAAGCTCTTTAGAACGTCGACAGAGAATTTATACCGTTGACTCAGAGTCTGAAGATCGATCAGTGG
>CAYOZM010000102.1:0-3469 GCA_964408475.1 uncultured Candidatus Bathyarchaeia archaeon
TTCACGCCGATTTTAGGAGGCTTGAGCTTATAACCTTTACATATGTAAAGAGCGTCCCCACGGAAGCTCGAGGACTGGGCGGAACAGTTTAGAAAAGACAGTTCTCAAAAGGACCCCAGAGGGCGATACAAGCAGAATTGAAGCCAAACAAAAAGGAGTCGATTCTTCAAACATCAGTACAAGATTAGATTTCACCGAGATTTACCAAGCTTTCAAGTACATTGAATATTGACTGCGCCAGATAAGAGAGGAAAGCAAGCAGCTGAGGACTTAGAATTCATATTTTGATGCTTGGCTGAAGCTGCGACGCTCCTGCCTATGATGGGTCCGGAATTGTGGAGACCGGACTAGAAAAGGCTCTACTACAGAACATATTCAGCAACGATGACGGTTGTGGTCTCGCGTATTCCAGGAATCCTGCGAAGATGCCTAAAGACGAAATCATCCAAGGCATCCATGGACTCTACCTTTACCTTGACCAGGATGTCGAACTCTCCGTAGGTCAAAGCAGTTTCGGATACGGCACTATGTTTCGATACTTCTTGGCAGATCTCAGCCTCTCTCCCAGGTTCAACATTCACCATAATAAAGGCCGTTACCATTCGCGTTCCCTCGGTGAAGGCATGCCTTTCTATGACGAGAAAGTTGCCGTGAGATCGGTATTTATACTTATTCTTATAGCGGAGCGAAATGAAGGTCGGCAGTTAGGCTTTGGTCTCTGACATATTTATCTATATCCCGCGCAGCTCTCTTGCCCGCGCCCATCGCTTGAATCACCGTCGCCTCGCCCGGTACGATGTCCCCTCCAGCCCAAATCCCTTTCTTTGAAGTCCTGAAATTCTCGTCGACGATTATATATCCTTCTTCATCCGTTTGGAGGCCGCTTGTCGTCTGGCGGATCAAAGGGTTAGGCCCTTGACCGACAGCGACAATTACAGTGTCAACCTCCATAGTGAAGTTTGAGTCCTTGACTGGGACCGGTCTCCTCCGCCCAGATTCGTCTGGAGGACCTAGTTGCATTCTTACGCATTCCATCTTCTGAACCCATCCTACATTGTTTCCCAAAAACCTTACAGGATTCGTGAGCAGTTGGAATTGTATCCCTTCTTCCTTCGCATTCCTTACCTCCTCCAGCCTAGCAGGTATCTCGGTCTCTGAACGGCGATATACCACTGTTACATTCTCTGAACTCAACCTAAGCGCTGTTCTAGCAGCATCCATGGCGACATTTCCTCCACCTATGACCCCTACTCTCTTCCCGACTTTCAGCGGAGTGTCGAATTCAGGGAATCTATAGGCTTTCATCAGGACCGCGCGGACGAGGAACTCGTTAGCTGAATAGATACCGTTGAGGCTCTCGCCAGGTATCCCCATGAAGCGCGGTGAACCTGCTCCGGTCCCGATGAAGACAGCATCGAACCTTTTTTCAAAGAGTTCGTCGATAGTGATTATCCTTCCTACGACTATGTTCGTCTCGATCTTGACTCCGAGGCTCTTGACGTAGTTGACTTCAGCTCTAACGACTTCTTTCGGCAATCTGAATTCTGGGATGCCGTAGACGAGGACTCCTCCAGAGGTGTGCAACGCCTCGTAGATCGTCACATCGTGTCCAAGCTTTGCGAGATCCCCTGCAACCGTCAGTCCGGCCGGACCTGAGCCTACCACCGCAACCCTTTTACCCGTCTTTTCCGCAACGGACGGAATCTTCAACCCGCGCTTCAACTCGTAGTCTGCGACGAAGCGTTCGAGAGCGCCTATCGCAATTGAGTCGCCAGTCTTACTCAATACACAAACTCTCTCGCACTGGTCTTCTTGCGGGCAGACTCTTCCGGTTATTGCAGGAAGATTATTCTTGTCTCGAAGTATCTCAGCCGCCTTGTCAAAATTCTCCTGCCTTATGGCATCTATGAAGGCCGGGATGTCTATTTCAACTGGGCATTCGGGCTTGCAGAAGGGTTTTGGGCATTGAAGGCACCGCTTGGCCTCGGTGATTGCTTGCTCAGGTGTGTAGCCCAGCGCTACCTCTTCAAAATTACGGATTCTCTTCTCCGGAGGCTGCTTTGGCATAGCTACTTTTTGAAATTTCATCTCTCTCTTCGGGCTCATCGCAGATTTTGCTCTCTTTTTTCAATTTGTTGGAGTGACCTTTTTTCCTCTTCAAGATATATTCTCTGTCTAGCGGCGAGAAGATCGAAGTCTACCAAGTGTGCGTCAAAGGCTGGTCCGTCAGAGCATGCAAATTTGGTCTCTCCTCCAACGATTACTCTGCAAACTCCGCACATGCCGGTGGCGTCCAACATAATGGGGTTCAAGCTGACTATCGTCTTGATTTGATGCGGGCGGGTTATGTCCGCCACTCGCCTCATCATAGCGGTCGGGCCTATGGCTACGACGCGATCGATCTTAACATGAGCCTCGATTAGTTTGATCAATATGTCAGTGACGAAGCCGTGATGACCTTTCGATCCGTCGTCCGTTGCGAGGTAAATCTCGTCGCTTACCTCTCCCATCTCCTTCTCAAGGATTAGTAGGTCCTTGCTCCTGGCGCCGATTATAGTTATTATCTTGTTTCCAGCTTTCTTCAGCGCGCATGCTTCTGGGTATGCCTCAGCGGTTCCAACGCCTCCTCCCACGATTACAACCGTTCCAAATTTCTCTATCTCGGAGGGTCTACCCAGTGGCCCGATGAGGTCCAAGATTTCGTCTCCTTCTCGCAGCATTCCGAGTTGCCGTGTGGTCTTCCCCACTTCTTGAAATACGACCGTTATCTTTCCTTCTTCAGGGCTGCTCTTGGATATTGTGAGCGGTATCCTCTCACCTTTCTCGTCTATTCTCAAGACGATAAATTGTCCGGGTTTATTCTTTCTTGCGATCAAAGGCGCATGGATATCAAGCGATTTTATTCCTTGCGCTAACTCTTCCTTGCTGAGTATTTTGAACGTTTCAATGCCTCCGAACGGCCTTTACATATGTAAAGGTAGGAATTACTAGTTCCTCCATGCAATTTCTTAAGTTTTACGCAGCAACCTCACGTCGGAATTGAAGGACGATCAATCGGGAGCCACCATCTCCGCGCAGTCAGGAGTCGAACAAGAAACCTCACATTCCCTTCAGGCTGGAATGAACTGTCTGTCTGTCTTCAGCAGGACTGTTTCCACGAAATAGTTTTAACCATCTCTCCGAGTTTAAAAGAAGATTCGGGATAACAGTCATTGAGTTGCAGCTAGTCAAGACGGCAAGGATTTCAATTCACTACGCATTGACGAGGCGGAAGCTCTCAATTTTGGATGGATTGACCGCTGAGAAGACCCATAGCGTGTGCTTCTGGTCAAAGCTATTCAAGGGTCACGAATTGAAAGTTTCTTGGGTAGACATAGCGAGATTCTATGAGCAGGTAGGGACGGAAAGCAGCCGACAGACCGAAAGACAGTTTTATCTTGAAGGCTTCCTATTTTGAAGTTGCATGGTG
>CAYOZM010000103.1:0-3409 GCA_964408475.1 uncultured Candidatus Bathyarchaeia archaeon
CTCCAATCCATCTCCAGAATGTCGGTCAACAACCGCTCAGCAAGTCGATGTCTCCTTATCACATCTAGAGCTATTCTTCTTCCCTCTCCAGTTAGCTTAATTCCCTTGTACGGTCTATGTACAACAAGTCCCTGTCTCTCAAGCATCTCTACAGTATTGGTTATAGTTCCCAAACCTACGTGCATCCTCTCGGCAAGCTCTTTCGTTCTCGCCAAACCTTCCCTTTCCTCAAGCTTGTAGATACTCTCCAAGTACTCTTCGATCGAAGGTGAAATTTCCATCTTCATCCGACTCCTTGACTGGCCTAAACTACGAGACCTCGTACTTACTAATTTGAACATCCGTATATTTTAACTTGCTTTTCATTGCGTTGAATTTGTTAGACAGTTTCTTGGTTTCGTAGAACGAGCGTTAGGTAGTGTTTGGTCTGACCGTCGGTATTCTAGTTACGTTGCTCTCAATAAGCCTAGCGTGATAAATGACGTTGGAACCAAATTGTGCTTGAACACCCATGAAGTCTATCAGAAATCATTTGGGAGACGTTATCTCTTCCAACTCTTTTCTCTGTAATGCTTCTAGGATTCTTCGAATATCTAGGTCATGAGGCATCTCGTAGATCTTCACATAACTGTTTCTCAGTACATGGAACGGCCCTTCCCCGATCTCCTTCGTCAATAATACGTCAACCTTATTCTCAATCAAGAATTTTGTTGCCACGATCCCTCGGCTTCATTGGGCGACCAAGCCCTAGACCTATGCCACGACGCCAACGCCATCTATATCTTGGCATGCTTCTAGACTTACGTTCATCTGCACAAAATCTATCTAATTATTCTCTTACAACCATTAGCAAGAGTAGTGAAAAATGATTTGTTAACGGCTTAAGTTAACATCTTTTTTAGAGTGATAAGCTTTTTATTTGAGTAATACTTTTGTCTACGAAGGTATTACTGATGGTCTACTTCACCACCAGAGACGTAGCGGCTGTCGCTGCCTCGGCTGCGCTATGGGGGATTCTGAACATTCTGATCTCTCCGATCTTCTGGCAGGTGACTCGCATGCCCTTCATGTGCGACCTTCTGGCCTTCATATCCTTGATCTTAGTTGTTTGGTGGACGAGGAAGTTAGGTTCGGTATCTCTCACAGGACTTGTAGTCACGGCTTTAACACTCACGCTCAGACCGGATGCACTCTTCATGCTCGGCTTTATAGTTGCAAGTATACTTTTCGATGTCTTGACGAGGGCTGTGGGCTATAAGAACTCTTTCGAGAGCGGTCTCAGTGGTTCTCTGATCCTAATCCTCTTCTCCACCATATGCGCTGGCATAGCTGGAGCTATCATTGGCAGTTTCTTCATGGGCTTTAGCACCGCTGCAGCCATTCTTACATTCGCTGGACTTCATGCGGTCGGGGGAATCATCGGGGGCACTATAGGAGCTGTCCTCGTTACAGCTTTAATGAAGAGGAAAATTCTACCTAGTGGTCGATAATGCTATGAAAATTGCTTATGTAGCTGGATGGAGGGCTTTCTTTGAACGAAACTTTAAGCAACGTTGACTTGCAATTGATGACCATTTTGAAGGAGGCTGAGGGATTTCACGGTCACCTCGGGCCGTTCCTCGTCATAGGGGTTAGAGCGGGGCTTGTCGGCCTGATGAAATTGGGGATTGAAAAAGGCGACCAACAGATGTCCGCGACTGCTATGCTGAAGAATTCTATTCCTTTCTCATGCATTCTAGACGGGGTTCAGATCGCAACGGGATGTACAGTTGGAAACAAACGATTGAAACTTCAAGACTCGTCGAGTGTCACAATCAGATTTGAGAACAAGAATGGTAAACAGGTTGAGATAGAAGTCAACTCGACAACTCTTGATAGGTTGATGGAGCGGTTGTCGGCTAAGGATGTAGGATCGGAAGAGGTTAGGAGACTAGGTTACATTATGGCTTCTATAGGTGAGCATGAATTATTCAGAGTGAAGTTAGAAACGAATTCGAGCTAAGTTTTTCTCCTAACAGGTTTGGACTAGAGAATGTCAGTGATAGTTTTATATTAGAATTTATAGAAGAACGGAGACTGACGCGTGTCTAGATCAATACATAGCCCATATCTTTTAGCTTCTGTAACTCCAGTTTGATCTTGTCATGCTTTTCAGAAAGTTCCTTTGGAACCGGAAGTCCATTCTTTGAAAGGTAATCGTATATAGCGTCACATAGGGCGTCTGTCGCCAATAGGGAACAGTGAATCTTCTGCTCAGGTAAGCCGCCCAAGGCTCCAGCGACATCCTCCTTCGTGATTCTTACAACCTCTTCTATAGTCTTGCCTTTCACCAACTCTGTCAGCATGCTGCCGCTGGCGATAGATGCGGCGCAACCCTGAGTCTTGAATTTGACATCAACGATCTTACCGCCCTGAACCTTAATCCAGAACTTCGTTATATCTCCGCAAAAATCGCTAAGGTAAATTCCAACGCCATCAGCATTCTCGATCTCGCCGATATTCCTTGGATTATGATAGTGTTCTAGAACCTTTGGGTTGTACATGGGCATGCAGTGCCTTCGAGATGTAATTGCTCAAGGAGCAACATCAACTTTACCTTAGATCTTCATATCGACATGGCAAGGTGGCTGCTCGTTTAACCGATCTTAATCATTCATTACATGCGGACAGATGTCTTCTTGCAAATAGAAGGATAGCTGTTGCTACGAACAGAATGAATGAATATGCTAATGGTGGGAATTCAGGGATTACGGTTGAAGTTGTAGCACTTGTCGATTGCAATGAAACCACAAGATGTCTAACGTCTTACCATAGCGATTTCGGTTTGGCCAAAAACTGCGGAAGCCATTTAAAGGTTCCGTATCTGAATAGAGGACGCGGTGAATACGATGGCTACCAGGAAGATTCTGATGATTCCAGGTCCGTCTGAAGTAGACCCAGAAGTATTATCCATGATGGCTAGACCTGTTCTTCCACACTACGGATCTGAATGGGGTCAGATACACGTTGAAACATGCGACAAACTGAAAGAGATATTCAACACTAAGCAATCTGTTCTACTCCTCCCGGGTCCAGGCAATGCTGCCATAGACCTCGCCGTTGGAAATCTTGTAGAACCCGGGGATAAGGTCCTGAACGTGTTGAATGGATTTTTTGGAGAGGTCTTTCGTAGCTCTATCGAGATGCACGGAGGAAAATCTGTTGACATCAAGGCTGACATTGGGAAAACGGTCAGTCCAGATGAGATTCGACGCAAGTTGAGAGAAGAAAAAGATATCAAGGCGGTGTTCACCGTCCACTCTGAAACAAGTACTGGCGTCCTTAATCCGATAAAGGAGATCGGCCAGATTTGTAGAGAATTCAATGTTCTCTATGTTGTGGACACGATATCATCCTTCAGCGGTATTGA
>CAYOZM010000104.1:0-3407 GCA_964408475.1 uncultured Candidatus Bathyarchaeia archaeon
ATTGATTACAGGATCCTCATGCTCGAAACTTAGAACATAATCATATCTAACCATTGCTAGCGCAGTGAGTACTCTCCTCCATTTTACGTCGCCCCATCCTACAACTCTAAATCTGAATCCTCTATCTGGCCTACGCCAATCTCCAGTTGCAGCAACCCCAGAGTAGGCCAGATTCTCCTCAACGAGTTCAGCATCTTTTGCGTGGACGTGGTAGATTCTATCGCCTAGGCGTTTAATGAAGACAACTGGGTCTACGAGGCACCAGAGCAGATTCGCAGGGTCCAGATTGAATCCAAATTCTTTCCTTCCTCCGAACGCCTTGACCATTTGCTCACAAGTCTCAATGTTGTACGCTTGCTCTTGAGGGTGCGGTTCATGAGCAAACCTTACTCCATGCTCTGCGAACACGTCGAGAATCGGATTCCACTTTTCAACTATCGTCTTGTAACCTTTCTCCCAAAGGTCGATACCCCCGGGCCAAACGAACCATCTTGAAAAATTCTCGCAACCAATGAATCCATTCACAACCTCGACATCAAGCGCAGCCGCGGCTTCAGCGGTCTTCTTCATCCTCTCAGTACCGAATTTCAATTTCTCCTCTGGAGTTCCTCGCATGATGGTATCAGTGTCCACGCCATGCGGACCTCCGACGAGCTGCCCTTCAATATGGTTGCTCAAAGCTGATATCGTCAAGCCGTACTTCTTCACTGTCTCTTTGAATTCAGTAGCTCCACCCTTCAGAATCTTGTCTATGTTTATGTGGTTGCTTCCCTTGTCAGCAGCGATCTCAACCGCTTCATATCCCAGACTTGAAACGTACTTCAAAACATCGTCTAGCGGCCTTTCATTGAACATTACAGTGAAGACACCTATCTTCATCCATACCCCTCCGTAGACTGCGTCTACTGTTAATCGTTTCAACCCTTAAGAAATTATTGTCAATACTCTAAACTCTAGGCCAATTCCATTCGTCGATTTCAAATTGGGATAGAAGTGAGAGCTGGGATCAGCTCACTTTCTCTGAACATAGCTGAAAGCGTCGACGGGGCAGATGAAACCGCACATTCCGCAACAACTGCAGTATTTCTGATCTACCACTGGAAGCTGCTTCACTTTGCGTCCTTTAAAGGGCTTCATCGTTATTGCTGGGCAATAGGATTCAGCGCATCTTCCGCAGCCTGTGCACTTCTTCTCATCTACTTTCGCCACATAGTATGGGAAGTTCATCTCCTGCGTAGATCTAATGTACTGTAAGGCTAATCCTCTAAAATCATCTATAGTCTCGTAGTTGCATTTGGCCATGTACTCCTTGAGCCAATCATTCGTCTTCGTTATCAGTTTTATTCCGTTCTGAACGATCCCCGTGAGCGTTTGACACGCGTAGGCTCCAAGCATTATCGCTTCAACGACATGTTCGGGGCGGGTAATTCCGCCTCCTGCAAAGCAGTTTATGTTAGGAATATTCTTTGAGATAAGAGCCGTAGCCTTATACATACTGAACCGTAAAGCTGCGCCTCCCACATCTGCTGGACAGTTGGCATCGAGCGCTGGAAATGGTCCCCTGCCTCCATTCCAAATGTCCGGAGGGGCTATCGCGAAGTACTTGTGTGTGGTCACAACGTGTCGAGCCCCTATCTTGGCAGCTTCCTCTGTAATGTACATCATCCTAGGGTAGCCGCTCTCCGGCGTGAGTTTGAAGCCGACTGGAAGCTTCGTAGCTTTCACAGCAGCCTCTAGTACAGGGAAGAAGACCTCAGGGGCAGCTCCCATCGCCATCCCCCACTTCGCCTCTGGAGGTAGCTTACGAGTGTCAACGACGCCCATCAATCCCACCGGGCAACCGGTATTCAATTCGATAATATCCGGACCAAGCTCCGTGACCCTCTTCACGTGGTCGCTCCATTTGTCAGGATCGGACTCGTGTACAAGGGCTTGGGCGATTATCGGCACGTCCTCTGGCAGCTTTGATCTGAGAGCTCCAATCAGTTCCTTGGCCCAAGGAAGGAAATTGAAGAGGTTCTTCGCTGTGTAGATATGTCCAAGGACCATGTTTCCTTCGCGTACCTTCAGCCAGCGACCTACGTACTGCTGATTGCTGAATAGGCTCTTGAAATCAAGCTTCTTCTCCCACTCTGTAGGATCTCCGGGCACAATAGCTGGGATGTAAACAAACCCAGCACCCGCGTTGACATACTTCAAGTACAGTTCAGCTGCTTTAGCTCCCGGAAACCAAGCTTTATCGAGATTGTGAGGAGACACTCCGAAAGGGGAACGCATCTCCACTCCGTCGAGCTCTGCCGAGATGTCTACCTTAGACTTGCTCATATTCTCAAACTCCTAGCATGGTGGTTCATTATGTCAGAGTGTAAACTTATTGGCTTATCGGTGCTGACATCGAGTCTTTCCAAAGAATTGTGAATTCTAAGACTACGATGCTAGCCAAATACTGTCTACTTCTTTCTAACGTAGTGCACGTACGGGTACCTTTAGAAGGCCATCTTCCTCCTCACAACCAACACTGCAATCGTCGCAGCGTAAGGAACCAAGAATAGGAACGGATACAGTACAGGTGGCCGGGAATCCGAAGCTTAAAAGCATATGTGCGGCTAATTAGCGGCCTGAAGTCTATCCCTTATTCTTGCATGCGCCACATACCTTTTCCATAAAACTAAGGGACATGTTGTTCAGGCGTATCTTTTAGAGATGAAAGGTTCAAGCTGAAGAAAGCGGCTTCAGTCAGACCCGCGCACGCTAGTCGACGTGGCAATTAACGGTTTGGGCTTTTTCCTTTCTATGATCTTCTCTATTAGCGGGGACACCAACGTTACGAGAATCATTATCCCAACGAAAAATTGGACAGCTCCTATCGTTAAGCCTGCGCCGCGCGTCATATAGACTGAGCCTGAATACAAGAATCCGAAGAAGATTGATGACAAAATGATGCCTAAAGGATTGTTTAACGCTAGCATAGCCGCTGCAATCCCTATGAAACCATAACCTTCGACCGCACCATGCTGGACGCAGTGATAGACGCCAAGCACTTCATTTGCGGCCCCAAGCCCTGCGATACCGCCGCTCAAGAAAGAGGCTATCATCACAGTATTGGCAACACTTACTCCGCTGAAACGAGCTGCATCTGTACCGGATCCGACAGCTCTTATATTGTAGCCCAGAACACTCTTCTTCAAAAACATATAGATCATAAATGGCAATATCAAACTGATTACTATTCCGAAATGAAGCCTAGTCCCAGATATTATGATGGGCAGCTCAGCTGAAGCAGCTATCGGGATTGATTTTCCCTCCACTTGTATACGTTCGATGTCGGAAAAAGGATAATACACGAAATAGTGCACTATCAGGTGCCCGACGAAGTTCATCATCAGGGTTGTAAGGATCTCGTTAAC
>CAYOZM010000105.1:0-3384 GCA_964408475.1 uncultured Candidatus Bathyarchaeia archaeon
CACTCTCTTACCAGACTACGTGAGAAGAACCTTAAAACTGATGGAGGCAGATCCTGAAGAGATTAGAACAGAGATATGCGAGTTCTGGACCAAGAGTAAGCAATACTCGTAGCAGGTCTTATTCAGCCTCTGAGCCAAAGATCTTTGATGCTGCTTAGAGTTATTTCCAAGCGATTCTGAGTCTATCTACATCTTCCTTCAGAAGAGGCGTAACACTCATAATCTTCCTAGACCTATCGGTACCGTAAGCTACCTGAATATTCTCTTCTTTTGCATCGGAGTATCTAGCTGTCAGAGAGGCTGCTGTACGAATTGCTTCTCTAGATTTTCGACCTTGGAGAATCGTGATCGGACTGCCGCAATTAGGCACTTCAAAGTAGTAGTCGCCGGGAGCCTTTAGGCTTAGCAGCGACTTGTTCTCCCTCTCGTTCCTCCCGACGATTATCTTGTTGGACCCTACCCTGAAGTGTCTGCCTATCTTCAGTAGAGAGATATCCTTCAAGCAGACGTCTCGCTTATACTTGAAGAGATCCCTCAGCTTGACAGCGAACTCCCTATCAGTTAGTAAGCAGCCTCCAGCTGGAAAAGGGTAATCAGTTAAACCGAAACTCTTAGCCAACTCTATCTGACGCTTCCTAGACCGCCCCTTAATGTCCAGCAGCTTCTCTCTTTGGATCCAACCTTTCTTCTCAGCCTCAGCTCTAGGCAGGCATTTCGCGGAGAGCGGCCTCAAGATCTTGCCTCCTAAGCCAGCCTCCTTCTCTATAATCTCCATAGCTCTTCTATGCTGAGACATAGGTCTCTCATCCAGCACTTCGCCCGTAAAGATGAAGTCGGCGCCTATCTGCTTCGCATACCGCTTCGCCTTCTTCAGCATCAAGATCCGGCAGTCGATGCAAGGGTTCATATTCTTTCCATAGCCGTGCTTAGGGTTTCTGAGCATCCTCAGGTACTCATCGCCGAGGAATATTCTCTTCAATTTGATCTGGAATTTCGAGGCAAAATCGGAGGCATCGCATCCTGTTCTGCAGCAGAGGCAGAAAGGCGTCACAAAATTGAGAGCTTCCACCTCAACCCCCTGCTCCAGCATCAGCTTGACGGCCAGAGTACTGTCTAAGCCGCCTGATAGAAGCCCTAGAGCTTTCACGCCGACCTCACGCCCCACGTGCCTGACACAACCTTCGATTACATATGTCCTAAATTAGAACATGTCTATTAGGCCCACTCAGGCCGAAAGGTATCAAAAAGAAGTCTTTTAGACGTTTCTGCAGTGCATGAGAGATGTATATGCTATGCGATTAGACAATGCTTCAGGCTACCTAGCGCTGGCGATATACAACTTCACTTCGAAGCTAGATCTAACTTCAGCTCTTCACCTTTTCTCAGGGTGAACGTATATATGTGCTGGAACCCAGCATCCTCAATTATTTGAACCGCCTTATCAAAATCCATACCTAACTGCGCGACAGAATGGCAGTCGGAGCCCAGAGTTATAACGCGTATTCCCCTCTCCTTAGCTATCTTCAGTATTTCGCCACTAGGGGAGGGCTCTGAGAGGCCCTTCCTGAAGCATTGCGTATTGACTTCCAAGCCAATGTTGTTGCTAGCCATGTAATCGAAGATGGATTCAACCAACCCTTCATAGCCATAGAAAATGTCTTCACCGAAATACCTCGCGCCGTATTTCTTATAAATATCCAAATGACCAATCGCGTCGAATAGACCAGTCTTCACGACGCGCCCTATTTCTAAGTAGTATCTTCTACAAACGTCTCTAGCGTTCTGTCCTCTAAATCGTAGCCAGGTTTCGGTAGGTTCAGATATCCTTGTTTCATCGAGGTAGTGAATGGGCCCTATGGCGTAGTCGAAAGAATATTGTTCCAATGTCTTTTCGATCTCCTTCAGATATCGCTGGCTGCAACCGACTTCAACTCCGAATTTTATCTTCAAGCCGGTGTTCTTGTATGCATCTCTTGCCTTATTCACATCGTCCAAGTAGTAGTCAAGCCAATCTGAATCCATAGGGACAAGCCTTCCATGAAGTCGCGCTCTCTCCAAAGGCTCGAGATCATAGTGCTGAGTGAAACAAATTTCGCGCAAGCCAAGCTTCAATGCTCTATCGCAAAACTCTACAATCGTTCCAGTAGCATCGATTGAGTAGTCGGAGTGGATGTGATAGTCGATGAGTCCATGCTTCATATCTCATGCTCCATGCGAAACATTGTTCCGTTGAAGGCATCGATTTTCTCGAACGCCGACCTATAAGTCTACTCTTCCATGAAGATTGATAGCCGTTGTGTTGAGACTAGACTGAGTCCACGGTTGAAGTCTTTCGTCAGTATTTACACGTCTATGATCAGAATTTTTCTCTTTCCATTCATGGGGAAATATTTCGCGCAAAATAATAAACTCTAAATCTAAGTTCGTATCAAATCAAGATTCAAGTTTGGAGGAAAAGAAGATTCAAAGTTGGTTGAACGACCGTACAAGTACAAGCATTTGATCGCTACGTTTACAAATTGCAAGGCGGACCTCCTCGATGAGAAGGGTTTTGTTGAAACTTCTCTTAAGGCGATCGAGCGAGCGAATATGAGGCTTGCTGTGACACCAAGTGAGAATCCGATGCACTACAAAACCATCGACGATGCTATGGGTGGAGGCGTGAGCGTGAATGCGCTCATTACGACCAGTCATCTTACGATTCATTCAGCGAGGAAACATAGACTTGTCGAGTTCGATTGCGCTACATGTGGTCAACAGAGTGATCCTGAGAAAGCTCTAGAAGTCTTCAAGCGTTTTTTGAAGGCAGATGCTGTAGAGATCCACTTCAAGAACTTCTGAAGACTTTTTCTCTTCTACCTTTTTCTATTTGATTAGTTCTACGAGAGATTCTAAGCCCACATTTGGATCGGCCAGTACAGCGCAAGATTCAGAAACTCAGTTATCTCGCGTAGATCTTCGCGACCCTGATCTTCCATTGTTCAAAATCTTTCGGCGATGGATACTCCAAATATGCTTTCTTGATTTCACGCATCTTCTTGGCAGTATTTCTCAACCGGATCAGGAAACCCAGCCTCCCAAGATTCTTGAAGGCTCTCTCAGCCTTATCGGTTATGCTGAGCTTCAAGCTACCTGTCAAGCTGGCTCTTAAGACATCCTCCCGCTTCACTAGTTGATGCTTCATTCCATAATTCAAGTCATCATCACCAATCGATTGGAGAAAGATGCGGAAGATATCCAAACCAGCCTGCTTCCCTCCATATTCTTTCATGAAATCAATATTGTACTTCCAAAGGCCATCTCTGCTAAAGTCGCCTGAGGCTAGGGCGTCGACTGCAGTTTCAGCAGCAAGTCTACCGCTCAGCATAGATGGACCGATCCCTC
>CAYOZM010000106.1:0-3332 GCA_964408475.1 uncultured Candidatus Bathyarchaeia archaeon
TAACTTGGAAGATACGTAGGCTCGACAAGGTCAGATCGACGCTTACGATGATCGTGGTAGAAGGATAGCAACACTCCTCCTTTCTTTTTGAAAGAAATGAGATCGATTCCCGAAATTTTATGAAAATGTGATGGCTAAATCAAATGATTATCTTTAAATAAAAGTCAGAATATCGCATCATGCGGGCTTACGCATATGAAGAAAGAAACAGTGTCAATACCATACGATAAAGACAAATTCGTTCACTCTAAGATCTTGTCACCGAAGAATACCCGCTGGGTTTTTCCTAGAGAGGTTCCTGCGACAAAACCTGTCGAGAGGCTGGTGGAGGATGCTTTCAATAATCCGATAAACTCAAAGAGGCTTGATGACGAGAAGATCGAGAGCGCCGCGATAATAGTTTCAGACAACACCAGAGTTCATACGCCTTATCTACCGTTGCTAGCTAGGAAACTGGAGACGAAGACGGATGAAATCAAGATCGTTATTGCTTCAGGAACACATGTTGTCCCTGAGATAGACTTTGTCGAAAAGGTTGCTGGTAGAGAGCTCCTGACCAAGTTCTGGTATAAGATTAGGAATTCTTCAACTCAGAATCCTTTGAGCAAATACGAGTTCGTCGGAGTCACCTCGAGAGGGACAGATGTTGAACTTAACAAGGAGATTTTGGAATGCGACTTCATTCTCTCATCATTGTGCGTCCGCCCCCACTACTTCGCTGGATGGGAAGGGGGAGCGAAAGCTCTCGTCCCAGGATGCGCAAGCTTGAAAACTGTATCCAAGAACCATTCGCTTTCAGTCGGGAAGATGGATTCTAAAGAGTTGATTATCAAGGGCAATCCTGTTAGAGAAGATATGAATGAAGTGCCTTCGCTACTCAAGAAAGAAAAAGGCATAGAACATAGAATCATAGACTTCGTTCCCAACAAGGACGATATTCCAGTACTGGTAGGCTATGGGGAAGCTAAGGCGGCCCATCAAACTCTCGCGGACTACAGCCAGAGTATCTACGCTGTGAAAGCGCAACCCGCCGCATTAGTTATAGCTGTCGCTGAGATGCCTCTGGGCCAGAACTTCTATCAAGCTCTTAAAGCATGCTCGCACGCAACCAATATAGTGAAGCCGAACAATCATCCGAAATCTGTGACTATTCTTCTCGCATCGATGAAGAACGGTATCGGAAGCAAGACGTTCGAGAAGGAGATGAGGACATACTCGGGCATGGAGCCGCAGGAGGTGCTCGAGAAACTAAAGGAACGAGCGGCGGCAGGGGACTTCAATGAGGCGCTGGAGAAGATCAATAGGCTTGCGGTCGACCAGCCGCTGAGGGACTACTTAGTGGTATCGCCTGAAGCTCCTTCTGACCTGAAAGCATTCTGGAACAATGTCGGAGTTACTTTCTACGAAGAACTCGATGATGCTATTAAGAGTTTGAAACCCGACCTTTTGACGGATGTGCTGATAATTTCGAACGGTTGCTCCACAGTACCTATACCTGCCTAACCTTCCATGCCGCTTTCTGACATTGGCCTACACTTTATTTTTAAGCTAGCCAGAAAGAGATTCGACCAAAGGCGCCCCTGATGGAGCCTCTTTCCAGACTTGTCAAGGCGCTAAGGATAACCTCTAGGTGTACGAGATTGGAGGTAGCCCTTCATGTCGGCGTAGATGATACTGACTCTCCTAGAATGGGCTGTACCACGTACGTAGCAGCGGTTCTCGTCAGAAGACTTGAAGATTTAGGTTGCAGATTTACTGACTACCCAAATATTGTAAGATTGAACCCAAATATTCCTTGGAAAACTCGTGGAAACGCTGCTGTATGCCTGCGTCTTCTCTGCCAAGAAAGGAGCATAGATTCCATCAAGGAAGCGACCTTGAGCGTAGTTAGAGAGAATTCTGATCTGGCCTATGATAAGACAGATCCGGCTGTAGCGTTCTTAAAGGGAAATGTGCCCGCTGAGCTTTCAGTCTTCTCGAAGAAGGTTATACAGGATATTGCTTCAGTGGCTGAAGCAAAACGTGTAGCGGAGAAATTCAATATCGAATTTGAGTTGATTCGAGGCGAAAGGGGTCTAATAGGAGCATTGGCTGCAATCGGCGAAACATTACAAGGCGATCACACTTACGAGATTATCGCATATAGGACACCGGAAAACAGAGGCAGAGAGCGTAGAGTCAATGAGAAGTCAGTCATATGGATGGATTCGAAGACGAACCCTCTAACCTTTAACAATTATGACCATGAGAGTAAACGCGTACTGATAACGCCACATGGGCTCGACCCGATCCTCTACGGAATTCGGGGAGAAACTCCAGAAGCTCTCTTGCAAGCCCAAAGTATGCTCACCGTCGATGAAAAAGTTGAACGGTGGGCGATATTCCGAACCAACCATGGAACTGATTCCCATCTTCGAAGAATAGGATCCGTAAGCGAAGCCAGGCCTTTCAGGCCAGTTGTCGTTCAAGGTAGAGTAGCTGTAGGGCCTAGGACGATAACCGGCAGGCATGTAATCTTCAGTATAAGCGACGACACCGGAAGAATAGATGCCGCTGCATACGAGCCTACTGGAAGCTTCAGGAAGACAGTCAAAGGTTTGATTGAAGGCGATATCGTCGAGGTCTACGGTGGTATTAGGAAAGGCTCTGTGATCTTTCCTAGAACTATAAACCTTGAGAAGATCAAGATCTTGAAACTAGCCGAGCACGTGATTCTGGAGAATCCTAGATGCTCGGAATGTGGGAGACGCATGGAGTCAGCTGGCAGACAGCAGGGTTTTAGATGCAGAAGATGCAAATTGGATATGCGAGAAGCGAAGAAGCTCTGTGTACCGATCGAAAGAACGATCAAGGAGGCGCTCTATATTCCTCCGGCTAGAGCCCATAGGCATCTGACCAAACCCTTATCGAGATACGGCAGAGAGAAGATGAATGCGCCGAAATCGATGATCGAGAAGTGGCACAGCCCCTAAATCGGGTTTTTACACTTTTACCTGCTTCACGTCCAGGGTCTTGACTAGAAACTTGAAGATATTCAATGCAGCGTTTTTATCAGGCATCACAGCGGCTGTTGCCGCGAATATTCCAAGCCCATCGATACTATGAAGACTCGATAAACCCAGAATCATCCCAGAATACCCTGGCAGCTGATTCTTCTTGACGAGTTTCGCTCCTCCACTCTCAAGCTTATGAGCGAGACCTCGTTTAGTAGCGGCGCCGTACACTTCGTCCTTCTCTTCAGCTATAGGCCTTATGCCGTCTAGAACGACTATACATCTTGACTTGAGTTTCAAAGCAAAATTCACTATTTGATTGAACACCTCGTAATGTGC
>CAYOZM010000107.1:0-3332 GCA_964408475.1 uncultured Candidatus Bathyarchaeia archaeon
AGATCTCCGCGCCTCTGAAGGCGTTCGTTCAGCTGTTCAACTAGGTCCATCTTTGGAGTGAGGATTACATGATGGATCTTTCTCGGCTTGTTCTCAAACTCGAACAATGTGCAGACCTCTGCGGAGAGAATGAATGAGACAGTCGAGTTCGGGTTTGCCTTTGCCTTGTATAGCCCGCTTCCATCGACTTCCTCTAGCGAATCTTTAATCTCTGCTAGCCAGCGCGGATGAGTGAAATCGCCAGTTCCCACGAGGTTCAAGCCTTTAATCTTGGAGAATTGAGCGATCTCCTGAATGTTCATGTTGAGGCTTGTTGCTCGAGAGTATTTAGAGTGAATATGAAAGTCGCCAATTATCCTCAATGCTCTAATCACATTTCGACCTCTAGTCTAATTCGAACGCTTCACAAGTTCTTGGGATTAGACCTTGAAATCATTTGTTCTGTTCTACCCACGCCCATTCTCTTTGAAGCCTCAACTGTGATGAGGATAGTTGCCGAAAGCAGTATCACCAATGTCCAATCAGAGATACCTAGGGGTGCTGTTTCAAATATTACCTGTAGAAACGGGATATATAACACGGCCAGTTGGAGTAGAATTGAAGATGCCACAGCGATCAAGAGAAATCTATTCTTGGTGAACCCGATTTTCAGTAAAGAATGCCTATCAGACCTACAGTTGAAGGCGTTGAACATTTCAAACATAACAATTAAGGTGAGAACGACAGTTCGCGCTATTTCCTCGCCAAGAATAAGTTTGGATAGGAAGATGGGTGTTGTGAAGAGAGCCATAGTGACAGCGCCAACCGCTATCAGGCGGTTCACGTTGGCGGTAAATACGCTCTCCTTCGGGTCTCGAGGAGGCCGCTGCATAATGTCAGGGTCCGGGGGATCTACTCCTAGTGCAAGGGCTGGAAGCCCGTCTGTCACAAGGTTTACCCATAGTATTTGAACCGCGATCAGAGGAAGAGGCAGGTGACCATTCTGGATGAAGCTGATTAGGCTTACTGAGAACATTATGAGTATCTCGCCGATGTTGGTGGAGAGAAGGTATGCTAGATATTTCTTTATGTTGTCGTAGATGGCTCGGCCTTCCTGCATTGCTGCGACTATTGAGGCGAAATTGTCGTCGGTCAGGATCATGTCTGAAGCTTCTTTTGATACATCCGTCCCTGTGATGCCCATCGATATGCCTATGTCTGCGTTCTTCAGTGCTGGTGCGTCGTTCACTCCGTCTCCAGTCATGGCAACGACGTGACCATTCAGCTTGAGCGCCTTGACTATTCGGATCTTATGTTCCGGAGATACTCTAGCGTAAACTGCAACATTCTCCACGATATTCGCGAACTCCTCGTCCTCTAGTTTATCAAGATCGTCTCCAGTCACTGCGAGTTGAGCGTTACCCATCAAACCCAGTTCTTGAGCGATTGCTGTAGCAGTCAGCTTGTGGTCGCCGGTGATCATTACAACCCTAACGCCAGCCTGCTTACATAGTTCCACAGCTGGCTTCGCCTCCTCTCTAGGGGGGTCTATCATTCCGACCAGACCTAGGAAAGTCAGATTGCTTTCCGTAGACTCTTCGTCGAACTTCTGAATCTCTTCAGGCATTTCTTTGTAGGCTACTGCGAGAACTCGAAGTGCTTTCGCGGCCATCCTCTCGTTAGCCCGCAGTATCTCTCTTTTCAGCCCTTCAGTGAGCTGAATTTGAGCCTCTCCTTTCTGCAGATACTTGCTCTTTTCCAAGACGACTTCAGGCGCACCTTTGAGGCACGCTGTCTTTCTTCCGTAAGGCGTTGCGTGTATCGTTGTCATGAGCTTTCGTTCAGAAGTGAATGATAGCTCGCCTACGCGGGGATATTGTCTCCTTATTTCTTCTTGCGATATCGACAACTTGGCCGCGGCTACAATCAACGCTCCTTCTGTTGGATCGCCGATTACTCGCCAGACTCCTTTTTCCTCTTCAAGTCTAGCGTCATTACATAAGGAGGCCACTTGGAGCATGAATTTGATGTCTCGGCTGTCAGGAACAGCTACTCCCTCTTTGAGGAATTCACCTCGAGGCTCATACCCAGTCCCCGTAACGTGGACAGTCTCATTGTTCAGGAATAGTTCACGAACTGTCATCTCACCTTTCGTCAACGTTCCCGTCTTGTCCACGCATATCACTGTAGTGCAACCGAGTGTTTCGACTGCTGGAAGTTTTCTCACTATTGAATTTCGCTTCGCCATTCGTTGTACTCCAATCGCCAGAGCCCCTGTAACCACTGCTGGAAGAGCTTCGGGAACCGCAGCGACAGCTAGACTTACCCCCCAGAGGAACATCTCTAGGTATCCGTACCCCTGTACAAGGCCTAGAAGTGAAACCGCAGCGACAACGATGATGCACACTATTCCAAGCCACTTCCCAACATATTCCAACCGAGTCTGCAAAGGCGTTCTCGCTTCCTCAGCGGACTCGATCATTCCCGCGATTTTTCCGAATTCAGTACTCATACCGGTCGAGACGACTGCAGCTATAGCGCGTCCGTAGGTAACAATAGTACCGCTGAAAACCACATTACTCCGGTCTGCGATCGATACTTCGCTGTCGATGACTCTCGAGTGCTTTTCTACTGGGATCGATTCGCCGGTCAAGGATGCCTCGTCTACCTTTAGATTACGCGCCTCAATTATCCTCGCATCAGCTGGAATCTTGTCGCCTACTGTTAAGGAGATGATGTCTCCGGGAACTAGATCTCTAGAAGGGATCTCTTTCTCCTTGCCGCTCCTTCTGACAGTGGCTAAAGGCGCTGCCATCTTTTTTAAAGCCTCTAACGCTCGTTCAGCCCGATATTCCTGAATGAAACCGAGAACAGCTATCGCAATAACAATAGCTAAGATGACGATCGCGTCAACAGCTTCTCCGATGGCCGCCGAGACGAGAGCTGCGACTATGAGTATGACAACCAAGAACTCCTTGAATTGACCTACAAAAATCTTCAAAGGAGATATTCTTCTACCCTTTCTAAGCTCATTTGGACCTGACTTTTCAAGTCTAGCTCTGGCCTCATCGTCGGTCAAGCCGTTGAGACTCGTTTCTAAGGACTGCAACACTTCTTGCGTATTCATTGCATGCCATCGCTGCTGATCCATAATTCTGGTCATTCTTCCATCCGTTACTGCTACGCTTCTGACGAGAATGGTTGTTTGAAGGGGATTATTTATGCTTCTGTTGGACTCATCTGCATATGCTTAAATAGCTGCTGTTGCGTCTCACTGCTTCTCGCGGCGGTTATGCTGCTGGGGTCAGTCCATGTAGGGAGGAGAGAGTTATGACAGAAGAAAGTGAACAGGC
>CAYOZM010000108.1:0-3312 GCA_964408475.1 uncultured Candidatus Bathyarchaeia archaeon
AGAGCGCCTAAGGACTTAACTTGGCTCTTGACGCTCATTCCTTGCAGTTTAAGCGCTTCTGCGTAGAAGATCCACATGGAGATGGTGCAGAAGAAGATCATTACGTTCAAGACGATCCATTGAGGCATAGAGATGAACGCGTTCCAAGCCATTTGGATTAAGCCGTAGATGGTACGTCCATAAGGGATCGATGTGAATAGTGGCGGAATCGTCTCGGGCATTGGAGGTTCAGGAAACTGCAGTACTCCTACGTTGACGAGTCGAACATCTAGGAGTGCAGCGACAAGTGCGATTACGAACGCGGAGAACATGAATGGATGGACAGCATAGTACGAGAGGTGGATTAACCCTTCCACCTTTTGACCGAGGGACAGACGTTTATGACCTAGGACTTGGAGGCACAGCTTTCTGAAGACTCGCATTGAACCCGATGCCCAGCGAGTCTGCTGTCTCTTAACAGCAGGAATCGTGGGAGGTATCTCAGCTGGGCACTCTATAGACCTAAGGTAGATTGCTTTCCAGCCCTTCAGCTGGATACGGTAGCTTGCGTCCAAGTCTTCCGCAAGTGTGTCAGCCTGCCATCCCCCTGCTTCATCTAGAGCTTCCCTCCGAATCACCCCGGCTGAACCATTGAAATTGAGAAGGAAACCCCCTGCGGTCCTGCCGGTCTGCTCGACCATGTGGTGGCCATCATACCCTATCGCTATGGCTCTGGTTATGAAATTGTATTCTCTATTGAAATGTGTCCAACGGCATTGGACTATAGCGAGGCTTGGGTCTTCGAAATACGGCATCACTCTATCTAGGAAGTCCTCAGGCGGCATGAAGTCGGCGTCGAAGATAGCGATGAAGGGATACTTCGTCCTAGGCATAGCACTCTTGAGAGCTCCAGCTTTGAAGCCCTCTCGATTGTCACGGTGGATAAATGCCATGTCATAGCCTAGGTTTCGGAATTTCTCAGTGATCTTCTCAGCTATTCCTGTAGTTTCGTCTATTGAGTCGTCTAGAAGCATCAGTTGGACCGCTTCTCTTCCGTAGTGGTCTACCATTCGGATACATGCGTCAACGAGCCTCTCCACGACGTAACGTTCGTTGTAGATTGGGAGTTGAATTGTAACCGGATACTTCTTTCTCCCGTTCGGATTTGGGATCTCGTATTCCTGCGCTCTCCTCATCAAATAGTAGAAATTTAGGCCGTAAGGGAAGAATAGGATCGACAGTGCCACAGAGATAGCCAACAGAATTGAACGTATACTCTCTGGGTCAATAGGCAAATGACACTGTCTCTCCAGCGATGTATAGCTATGATAACGCCTGAATATATTTAAGATTATTAAACTTGGTTCGATAAGTCAACCTAAACATGGGAGCAGGGCGTGGATGCAAACGCGCCCTCGCTGTTTTAGGTAGCTTCAACTAAAGTTTCATATTTCACATTAGGGATATCACGATCGAAGGACGAAGGCGAATGCGGAAGTCAACTACGGTTATTATGCTCTTTCTTCTATTCAACGCAATTTTCTCTCCGTCAATTCTGCGCGTTCAAAGCGAACCGGAGCAAGTCACGCCTATCCTCCTAACACTTTACGCTCATACAGATCCGAGTGTGAAGAAGTATGATAGTCGAATTTTGAGTACTGCGCCTCCGTACGGCATTAAGAGGTCTGCTTCCGTGAATGAGGAGGTGAGTTTCTATCTCTACCCTTCTCTGCCCAACTCTCTTCCAGTTTCAGGTTACGCGAACTTGCGAGCTTTCTTGAGCGCAAGTTCCTCCGGCAGAGGCGTACTGAACGCTAGCCTATTTGAAGTTACATCACAGAATACTCGGAGGCTTGTCTCCTCGGTTCAAGTTTCCGTTACCCTTAGCGAAAGGATTCAGGAATTCCTATTGGCAGCTCCTGTACCTTCGAACTATGCCTTCGAGAAAGGGTCGACGATCCAATTCTCAATATTGGTTACTAGCGCTCAGTTCTCAGCATTCCTCCATTGGGATGATCCCAGCACAGCAACGCAGGTAAATCTTCAAGTGGCAAGCCTTCTGCCTCAATTCTTCAACCTGCAGGTTCGAACGGTTGATGCTGAAGATAGAATCTTGAAGGATGCAGATGTACATGTGCTCCTAGGATCTGAAGGGGTTTGGGCAGGCAGGACAAACTCTTCAGGATGGGTGAAAGCGATCTTGCTGTCAAGTGAAAAGGTTGGGCCATACTCGGTTTCTATCTACTGGAATCAGATTCTGGTCGCTTCAGCTGGAAATATAAATCTTCTAGGTGATATGGAGGTAGTTCTGACTTGCGAGATTTACGATCTCACTGTTCTATTCTTCGACTCTTTCGGCCAACCGCTGGATGGGGCGATCGTTGAGGTATATAGAGACTCGTCGGTCTTTCTAAGGGAGGCTACAGGACCTCGTGGAAACCTAAGCCTGTATAGAGTGCCGAAAGGGGTCTATAGGCTGGATGTGAATTATAATGCTACTGTTCTCGGTTTGACTCTGCGAAACCATGCGTCCCATTCCATTGATGTTTCAGGTCCTGGAGGAAAGGAGGTCAAGACCTCATTTCTAAGCCAATCCTCGTTAAGTTGGATCCTCGTCCTAGTCTTGATTCTGGTGGCAACTGCTGGATTCCTAGTAGTTAAGCGGAGTAGGAGGCTCAAGCCGTTTCCATTTGAATACTTCAATACTCTAGTGCCGGAGGGAGTCCCCACGTCAAGCGTGATGATGGTTTCAGGCGGTCCTGGGTCTGGGAAGACCGTTTTGTTGGAACATTTGGTTAAAGAAAGTTTGAGTATGAATAGATCGTGTGTCTTCATTACGAATGCGGATTTCCCTTCTAAGATTAGAAAGAGTATGGCTGATCTGGGGATTAGCGGCGAGGGCTCGAAGGATCGTGCGGAGCTAGTCTTCATCGACTGTTATTCTGGTACAGCTGGTCAGCCTTCGACGGAGAAGTACTCTGTCTCTTCGCCGACAGATCTGACGACTTTGGGGGTTAAGATCTCGATATGCCTAGAAAGCTTGGGCGGTGACACCGACGTCTTCCTCGACTCTCTAGCGCCTTTATTCACGATGTTGAAGGCGGATTTCATTGTGACATTTGTTCACTCGATCGGCGCAAAGGTGAAGGGCGCCAATGGCAGGTTCTTCTTCACAGTTGGGGCGGGTGTCGAAGAGGAGGTTCTCGCCAAACTTGAGGGAACCTCTGACGGCGTTGTTGAGATCGAGACGTACGAAGAGAAGGGTGTTCAGAGGAGAAGGCTTAGGGTGAAGAAGATGCGTGGAAGGTACGTTGACAAGTGGGTCCCGTTCTC
>CAYOZM010000109.1:0-1732 GCA_964408475.1 uncultured Candidatus Bathyarchaeia archaeon
ACGAAGGAGGCTGTGCTCGAAGTCTTCCAGCGGATGTGGAGAGGCGAACCCTTACAGTAATGGAGTGAAACGTTCAACGCGACGTGCAAAGGCAAACCGCAACTCTAGATATCTTAAGCGCTCAGTAACAGCCCCCGATAATAGAAGCGTCCTAGGCGCTTCTCATCCTTAAAAGAGCTACGACATTCATTATACTTATGGCCAAATTAGCCAAGGATGAAATCCTAACTGCAATTGCAATCACGATCTTGCTCTTTACAGCAATGATTAATTGGAATATTTATTCATGGTTAATTTTGGTTTCAATAATCGTGATTTTGATTGCATGGTATTCTAAAGGTTAGGCTTACTAGACGCATCGGTTGGATGAATGTCTCATGGAACCGTTCGTTTTGAAGGCCTCTGGGGAACGTGAGCCTTTCAATTCAGAGAAGGTCTATAGGGCTTGCCTTCGAGTTGGAGCTTCGCCAGCATTAGCTGAGAGTATCACACATCAAATCGAAGCGATACTTTACGATGGAATACCGACGAGAGAGATCTATCATGAGGTTAGGCGTCTGCTCGAAGCGAGTAGAGTAGAGGTTGCTGCACGTTACAGTTTGAAACAGGCTCTTATGCATCTCGGTCCAGCAGGCTTCCCATTTGAGACGTATATTGAAGAGTTGCTTAGAGAGCATGGTTACGAGACGAGGCTTCGCACTATCGTTGAAGGCTTCTGCGTTAAACATGAGCTCGACATTATTGCCATGGAGAAAGTTGGGTCTGAGTCGAAGATGCATATGATAGAGTGCAAGTACCATAACGCTCCTGGAATAATCACAGGCGTCAAGGAAGTCATGTACACTTACGCCAGATTCCTAGACCTCAGAGAAGGATGGCAACATGGGAAATGCGGAAGGTTCGATCAAGCTTGGCTTGTATGCAACACTAAGAGTTCGCTTGATGCACAAGCTTTCGCTCGCTGTAAAGGCATACAGCTATTATGCTGGAGGTATCCTGAGGGTGAAGGTCTCGAGAGATTAATCGATAGGAAGGCTCTATACCCGGTAACCGTTCTTCCATCCCTTAAGAGCGAATACGTTGGAGAATTCTCTAGAAACAAGATTATGTTGGTTAAGGATCTCGCGAGGTATGATTTGAAGACGCTCAAGGCTTTGACAGGGCTTGGAGATGAAACTCTAATGAGGGTGAAGGATGAGGCTGAAAGGCTCTGCGGAGGAAGATTTTTCGTCTCAGCAGAAAAGAGACCTACCGTCTCTTAGGAGAGTAGATCAAGCGTGCGTGGCATACAGAAGTTCACCGTCTCAATTCTAGTCGGCTTGATAATAACTCTGATTTCAGGGATCTTCCCGAGCCCTCTCAGCTATATGCTCCTAGGAGTTGCTCTTCGAGGCTTCCCATTCGCATGGATCAGTCAAGTCGTCTATCCAGGAGCACCGACCAAAATAGAATATGATGGGCTCCTTCTCGATCTGATCTTCTGGGCATTGGTCTTCTACATTGGTTACTACCGCGTATACAAGAGAAGGAGACAGGTCTCTACGACACTAACCTCATAGAACCGCTTCACAGATGAAAGCTCTCGTTGTCTCCGTCATTCTATGTTTGCTTCGTCCGAGTATCCTCTGCTCTCATAGAATCCTTTGAAGTCATAGTCGACGAGCTCGATGTGATTCAGGCCCCTTATCCATTTGTACCCCCATTTTCCTGGAACAACCAGACGAAGCTCTGG
>CAYOZM010000109.1:1832-3276 GCA_964408475.1 uncultured Candidatus Bathyarchaeia archaeon
GCTGCAAGAACGATGATCCCGATAATCAACCTATTCTTTCTTGTTTTATTGAACACTCAACAGCCTCTGCATTCAAAGGTTTCAGAGCAGAGGCGCATAGTGATTCTTAAGCATTTCCCTCCGGTAAACCTACCTATCTTGCCAGAAATCGCTCGATTCTTGCCAAACCCTCTTTTATATTTTCGAGCGAGTTCGCATAAGAGAAGCGGATATAACCCTCACCGCCTGAACCGAAATCGATTCCCGGGGTTACTCCGACCTTCGCTTTTTCAAGTATCTCAAATGCGAATCTGTACGAATCATTCGTGAATTTCTTAGCATTGGCGAAGACATAAAACGCACCAGTGGGTTCAACTGTTATTCCGAATCCGATTTCGCGAAGCCTCTTGATCATGAATTTTCTCCGCTCATCGTAGATCTTTCGCATCTGCTCCGTTTCCTTTTCGCATTCATTGAGCGCCGCAATAGCGGCTTCTTGAACGAATGCATTCGGCGATATGAAAAAGTTCTGTATCATCTTCTGGATAGGTCTGACAAGGTCCTCGATTGCGATGATATATCCGAGCCTCCAGCCAGTCATCGCGAAAAGTTTTGAAAATCCATTCAAGACAATAAGGTCCCTGCCTTTTCCGGCAAATTCCAAGATCGATCGCGCCTCCCCCTCGTAAACGAGTCCATGGTAGATTTCGTCGGAAATCACAGGAATCCCGAATGAGGCAATTTCCTCCATCCACTCTGAAGACAAGAGGTTTCCAGTTGGATTTGCGGGCGAATTGATCAAAATGGCCTTAGTCTTCTTAGTTATCGCCTTTCTGACCTTCTCTGGGTTGAGCTGAAAGCCCTCTTCCTCTCTTACGAATACGAATTTCGGCTTTCCACCTACAAATCTAATGAAGTTTGGATAGCAAGGATAGTGCGGATTTGAGATTATCACTTCATCGCCTCTATCCAGAATTGCGCAGAAGATAAGAAGCATTGCAGGCGATGTTCCGCTTGTAACAATAACATTTTCAGCCTTTACTTCGACGCCCAGCTTGTACTTTTCGTTGTAATATTTCGCGATCTCGCATCGCAAGCTGTAAGTTCCGAGCGAATGGGTGTAGTGCGTCACTCCCTTTCTTACGGCATCGACCGCCCTCTTTCGGATACATTCCGGGGTTTCAAAGTCGGGTTCACCAACTTCGAGGTGAATAATGCTTTCACCCTGACGTTCAAGTTCCTGCGCCCGTTCAAGAATCTCCATAACGATAAATGGCTGAATCTCTCCTCCGATTCTGGATATTTTCATCTAATCATCCCCAACGCGTTTTCTCTCGCTCGGAACGAATAATCATTGCCGATAAACCCTAGTCTAGAGTGGAGAATTAAAGCTAAAGCTTCCGCCTAAGACCTGCACGATTTCCCAAGAACTGTGAAACGCGCTTGTGGCCTACCGTAGAATTAT
>CAYOZM010000110.1:0-3229 GCA_964408475.1 uncultured Candidatus Bathyarchaeia archaeon
CAGCATCCAAGCTTCTACCCCTTAGACCTGGCTCGGGTACTCCCGCAACCGAATCAAACATTCGTGTCCTGCCTCAAGATAATCTTTTAGTTGCCGACTGATGTTTTATGCTGCAAAAGAAAAGTTTCTTTTCAATAAAGCCCATAAAGCTTAGAACCTAAATATGCAGTACTCTCTGTGCAATAAGGCGAATCAACTTGAAGCTCCTAAACTATAAGGACATTAAGGCTGAACCAGCTGATGAAGGAGCCTCAGAACTCAACGTAAGATGGCTCATCACGAAAGAGATGGGCGCGAACAACTTCGCAATGCGCCTCTTCGAGATGGAACCTAGAGGAAACAGCCCACTCCACCAGCACCCACACGAGCATGAGGTCTACATCCTAGAAGGAGAAGGCATAGCCACAGACGGAGAGCAAGAACGCAAATTCAAGCCTGGTGACGCCATATTCATCCCTCCAAACGAACGTCATCAGCTTAAGAACACAGGTAGGAAGACCGTGAAGTTCCTCTGCCTAATCCCATACATGAAATAGCCAAAGAACAAGTTCCAAGAGATCCTAGTGCTAGAGCCGCAGAACTGCATGTCAGAGAGTTACAGAAGCCTAATTCAGCAAGAGAAACTGAGGAACTCTTCATAGTGTACTTTGAACCGCTTATATACAGGTTGCTATCAAGAGCATTTTTGGGAGAGTGTTAAGATGGGCAAAATTGCCATTGGAAGTTGGGCCTATATCATGGGCTATTACAATGACGACCCTATTCCCTTGGAAACTGTCGCCGAGAAACTTGGTAAACTGAGATATGATGGGATAGAGCTCTGCGGGCATAGACCTCACGCACACCCTCTTGACTATCTAACAAAGCAGGAAAGGTCAGACCTTCTGGCCATGATTAGGGGCTATGGTCTCGGGATATCAGGATACCTTCCGGATCTGCAAGGCCTGCCCATACTGACCAGCAGCTATGAATCTATAACAAGGAAATACCTGCGGGTATTCGACATGAATTTGGAGTTCTGTGCCGACCTGGACATCAAGACAATAAGGGTTGATGAGGGGGGCTCATGGTTTCGACTGAAAGCTGAGAATGCCCCGCAGACTACTATGGGTCAAGTTGAGTACAAGAATAGATGGGGCAAACTGGTCTCGGTATGGAGGGACTGTGCAAGGCGGGCAAAGAATTACGGCATCACGGTTCTCTGGGAGTTTGAACCTACAGACACGTTCAACAAACCTCGGGATATAATAAAACTCATCGATGAAATAGGTCTACCAAATTTCAAGGGCTTACTTGAGACAATGCATGCACATCTGATCTGCTCTCTGTGTGCGTTGCAGAAGCCTCCTCTTGACATTGTGAAAGGGGGTCTACCTGAGTTCATTAGAATATTGAAGGATAGAATTGGGCACATCCATCTCACCGATTCTGATAATACATTTCAGCACGGCATATTCGGCAACAAGAAGATGCTCGGAGAAGGCATACTGGATTTCGATGAGATTATGCAGACGCTCAAGGCTGTTGGTTATCGCTCTGAATGGTGGACTGTCGATCTCCTCTTTCAGCCTGTGGCGTGGGATATTACGAAGAAAGCTGGAGACTTCGTCAGGGCTCTGCTCGGAAAGTACGATCTGTGAAAGGAGCGTCATCTAATCAATCTTACGTTAGTCTAGATTCGCGCGCGTGGTTGTGAAACATGAAAAAGCATCTAATCTCCTTGTTAATGGCTTGCGGCGAAGAACATGAATCTCGCTCGAGAGCCTGAGGGTGTACTGCGTGAAAAGGCTTTTAACAATATTTCGCTTGAAACATTAAGATTGGTGACGTACGATGAGACTAAAAGGTAAGGTGGCAATAGTCACAGGAGCTGCTAGGGGTCTCGGAAAGAGCGTAACACTGGCACTCGCTAGAGAGGGGGCAGACGTAGCGCTTGCTGATTTGGCTGCTGAAATGACAAATGTGGTCGGAGAAATAGAATCTCTAGGACGTAGAGGCTTGGCTCTGAAGTGCGATGTCTCGAATTGGGGCGATGTTCAGAACGTAGTGACCAAGACTAAAGAGGCGTTCGGGAGGATCGACATCCTCGTTAACAACGCCGGCGTCTCACATGTAGCTTTGATAGAGGAGATCTCCCAGGAAGACTTCGACAGGCTAATGGACATAAACGCGAAGGGGGCATTCCTATTCTGTAAAGCAGTCATCCCCCATATGAAACGGCAGAGATATGGAAAGATTGTCAACGTAGCTTCTGCTGCGGGGTTAGTGGGTATAGGCGCCTTAACAAGCTACTCCATGTCGAAGTTCGCTGTAGTTGGACTTGTGCAAGCGCTTGCAAGGGAAGTGGGTGAGTATAACATAAACGTCAACGCCATCTGTCCTGGCATAGTCTTCACTGACATGTGGGTATACACGGCCCAACAGCCTGGAGTGAAATACTTCTTCCCAGGGAAGAAGAAGCCAGATCTAACTCCAGAGAAGATCGTTGATGAAATAGCTAAACAGACTATGGCGCTAGGAAGGCCTCAGACTGTCGAGGACATTGCGAATGCCGTCGTCTTCTTATGTTCAGAGGAAGCAAAGAACATAACAGGACAGTCGCTAAGCGTAGACGGAGGATACATCTACCACTGAGATTTCCTCGTCCTTCTGAAGGCTTGGCCAACGGCTGGCTGGCACTGCGGAGAACCACTCACGCTAATATGACACATTTCGGGTGGAGTCCCTATCTGTGGACAGCCCAGAGCTGGAGCGAGCATCATTCTCTGAGAGAAGACCCCAGAAAACCACATTCTCCTTTCCTTTAAACTTGAATCGGACGAGACTGTAGGCAGCCAAGCTACTTCCATAGAATATTGGTTCCCAATCTTCCTGAGGATGTTCAAAAAAAGATTGCCAAACTGTACTATGAAGAGAAAGGCAACCTAGGAACCTCACAACTTAATGAACAACGCCTGACAACCTTAAACCAGCTCAATTCCTTACTTGATAAGATCATAAATGAAAATGAAGTCTCTAACCATTCCCACCGACCTGATTTGGGCAGTCCTAATTAGACAACCATGTTTTAGACGGTACCTCAAATTTTATGCGTATCCAAGTGATGGTTTGGATGATTGGCATGCTTGACCTTATCAGTGGAGCATAACTTCAATAATCTTATCAATGCTAACCGAATCAGCTGGTTCAAAAAAGGCTTTTTCGCCAGCTTTCAAAAGCACGATATAGT
>CAYOZM010000111.1:0-3161 GCA_964408475.1 uncultured Candidatus Bathyarchaeia archaeon
GGAGGCCGACGTCTTAGACCAGGCTGGACTACGGCCGCTCTTTCGTTACAGAGTAGATTCAAAGCCTTCTAAAGTCTTATGGAGGTCGTTCTTGAGATCTCACTATCTCTTGTTTGCAGTCGAATAGTAAACCGTAAATCTGAGTCGCTTAGATTCTTTCTATTCGTCTCAATAGAATTGGAAGTTGACAAGGTCCAGTCCATACGAGTATGTCAATTCAATATGCTGAACGTATGAGTTTAGGATTGAAGAATAAGATGACAGTGGTCGAAGCTAGGAATGTCACGAAGGTATTCGAGGGGGAGAAGAGAGTTCCTGCTCTCGACAACGTCAGCTTCAACGTTGGCGTAGACGAGTTCCTATGTGTCGTCGGCCCTTCAGGTTGTGGAAAGTCAACTCTACTCAGAATCATCGCAGGCCTTGAGAAGCCAACGTCAGGAGAAATACTTTTTCACGAGCAGCCGATCGTAGGTCCAACACCCATGATAACTATGATATTTCAGACCTTCGGGCTGCTCCCTTGGAAGACGGTGATCGAGAACATAGAATTGCCTCTGGAAATTCAAGGCGTTGATGCTGACGCCAGAAGGGAGGCGGCGTTGAGGTTCATTAGAGAGGTTGGCCTCGAGGGATTTGAGAATTCTTACCCCCATGATCTGTCCGGAGGAATGAAGCAGAGAGTCGGTATCGCTCGTGCACTCGCTGTGAAACCCGAGGTACTCTTAATGGATGAGCCTTTCTCATTTCTAGACGAGCTGACAGCGATGACTCTCCGCAGGGAGGTCTTGGATATATGGAACGACCCGACCCTACCTACAAACACTTTCATTATGGTCAGCCACAACGTGGAAGAGGCGGTGTTCATGGCTGATCGAGTTCTAGTTATGTCCCCTAGACCTGGAAGAATCGTCGGCGATGTTAAGGTCAATATCCCTAGACCGAGAATTGAACAATTTCGAAGCCCCGCCTTCTTCGAGTATTGCGACAAGGTTATCTCGCTTCTCGAAGAGAAGGTTCTTGAGAACATGCCCGTCAATGAGAAGAAGTCATAGCGTCAAGGCGGAAGACTATGGAAGTTGATCTATTATGGCTTTCAGTCGGAGTTGTGATCGGTATCCTCGCTGGAGGTCTAACAGTTCTCTTAGTGAAACTGGATTTCTGGATTATGAAATATCGGGAGTTCCAGTCAAGCTTGAACGAGTTGAAGAGAGAGCTTGACACCTTAAGAGAGAGTGTGGGACTTCAACCTTTATCCAAGGAGACTCGGCGGAAAGAGGCTGAATCCACGCGCCGGCAACAGCGTAACTTGGATTATCTAGATGATATGAGAGAAGAACTGAATAGGCTTAGAGAGGAGATTAGGCGATCTCTAAGGCGGTAGGCCTGATCGTCAACTAGCCAGCCTCGGCACAAACTTCCTCAATGGATCAGATCTGAGTAGAGATTCCAAATCCTCAATACTAAGACCGACCATAAGGTCTCCGTAGATGTCGCACCTCTCAGCTTTGCCCAGATCCTCAAGGCCTCTCACGACAACCTCAACCTCAGTCCCGGAATCTAAACGGACCTTCACATGAACGAATTTCCTAGTTTGATTCAGAAAATTTGCGGTCTCAACTCTTCTTTCAAGAATATTCAAATTCGAAGATTTCAGAACTTCGACCACTCGATCCGGTTCTGAAGAATGGGCGATAATGTCTATATCGCTTCCTCTACGTGCAGTTCCACGCCAAACACTTCCTGTCAACCTGGGGTTGGAGGATTCTAGTATTCGCATAACATGTAAAGCTTCCTTGCGCATTCTTGCAAGCGCGTCTCTTCTGCCGTCGCCCTCAAGCTCTTCAGCGATCTTGTCGAGCTCCAAGGCTACCTCGAAATTGCTCGGTTGAATCTTTGCGCGCAAGAGCTTTGCTGCTTGCTGCTTCGCTTGCTTGAATTCGCTTGCCGCTCGACGATAGAGTAGCATAGCCGCCTCTCTAGCGACTTTTGCTCGGATTTCCTTTCGAGAGAACTTCCTTCCGCGGGGGTTAAGCAGCCTTCGCTCCCTCAATCTTCTCTCCAGGCTCTACAATGACGCCTGGAGGCAAGGCCAAAAGCTTGGACTTCCTAACGCCGACATGCCTTAGAGGAGTGATCTTCTTGGCAACATTGTATACGTCGGACCCGATCTTCCCCAAAACCATTTCATGGCAGAGTTGATCGTAGGTTAAGCTCCTAGCCTTCTCATCGGTTATCTTCTTCATGACTTCTCTGATCCCTTCCTCTTGGGAAGCCTTTATCCTGTCGCGGGGGAACGCAACTATGGAGACTCTCGTCTTATAGCCGTCCTTCGAAACTACATCGAATATCCCGTCGATCCGGCTGCTTCCTCTCCTTACTAAACTTCTCAGATAATCGGCTGAGTACTCATGTGATTTCAAAATCGTCTCAGCCCTCTCGCTCTTCACGTTTACAACCAGAAAGTAGAGCTTCGTAGATTGATGAGAGAAGTCTCCAGTGAATTCATAGAGAGTCGTCTCAACAACTCTTCCCAGCATCTTCGACGGGTCGTCGCAAGGAACATCTGCAAAATGTTTCTCACCGAAATAAGAAGGAGAGTAAATCGAATACCAAGACTTCATCCTCCACTTGTCACGAACCTTTCTAGGAGCCTTCGACAAGCTTTTTCCTCCGATATGGCATTCTGCTACAGTACATCCCCATTTAAATTGTTTACTAAGAGCAGACGCGCTAAGTGCAACAATTGAAGAGCATCCGACAGGCGAATAGTTTATCTCGGTTCAAAAAGTTCTGTCCCTGAACTCTGATGCCAGCTACTGCCAACTAAGGATCTGAAAAGCTTCCTCGATGAGTCTCCGATCTGAATAGTGTGTCTTCTCGGAAAACGAGAATCGATGAATATGTCCTAAAAGCTTATTTTTCATCTTCAACCTATCAAGGAGCGTACGCGATGTTAAGAGGTTTTACTGTATGAAGTTGTTCACAGTGGGTCCGGTTGCCTGTTATCCTGAGGTTTTAGAGGAGATGAAACGTCAAATGTTCAGTCATCGAAGTGAAGAGTATAAGAGACTACACACGGAAACTGTAGAATTATTACAGAAATTTATGGAGACAGAAAATCAAGTTTTCCTGTTTTCCAGCACAGGTACAGGCTTCATGGA
>CAYOZM010000112.1:0-3125 GCA_964408475.1 uncultured Candidatus Bathyarchaeia archaeon
GTTGGGTCAGTTGCAGTATCACTTGACGGAGCGAGAATAGGAAAAGGCGGAGGATACAGCGAGATCGAATGCGGGATACTTCGAGAATTGAACCTAATCGACGAGAAGACGCCTATAGCAACAACCGTCCATGAGATTCAAGTCGTAGAGAAGATTCCGACAGAGGAACATGACATACCAATCGACATCATAATCACTCCGGAGAGGATTATTGAGACAAGAACGAGATACCCAAGGCCGAGGGGAATATTTTGGGAGAAAGTCACTGAGAAGATTCTTCAAGATATTCCCATTTTGAAAGAGCTCAAAGAAATGAAGCAGGCTACTTAGATCCAAAGTAGAGGTCAAGATTCAGTCTGGGTATCATAGCCATCAAGACGGCTTGTTCACTCAAGCTCACTCTATCTAGAAGCCCTTTCGAGAGCACTCCTATCGCGCCGACACTTTCTCCCAAATCCTTTACGCCAGTCAATTCGTCCATAACTTCACCGACCTCACGATTCTCACCTAAAACCCTAGAGACGACCTTCGGAGGATACTCGAATCCAGAATTGCAGCCGACAGTCAGTCTGCCTTCACGATCGACGATCGCGCACCATTGAATGTCCACGTACCCAGTTATCGTTCCGGGGAATTTGAACAACCCAGCCTCGATCCCAACGCCGAGGTCAGCGTCTCCTTTAACGATAGCCTCCTTCGCCCGATTCACAGCTCCATCAATCGTCTCATCGCCGACAGGTTGAATAGGAATCCTAGAATCAACCTCAATACCGAGAACTTCTACCTTATCTTGGCCATAAATTTGCGAGAAGATTCGCTTAACCGCCTCTATCTTCACAGGATTCTTGGAGCCCACAGCAACTTGCACGGTATTCCACCCTGAAGATAATCTCCAAACTGTGATATATCACAATTACAATCTTGATTTTGCTGGTCATGCAAGGTTGCTGGCAGGTTGGAGGTTGGCTTCATCGTTTCGTTAACATCAAACAGACACAAAGAACCGATTTAATAGATAGATATCATTAAGTCACGACTCGGTCTAGAGATAAGAGCGAGATGGATAGCCGGGAAACAGAAGCATGCTTACGAAATGCGGAAAATGCGGGTATGTAAACCCGAGCTGGGAAGACTTCTGCTCAAATTGTAGAGCGAATCTCAATCCCAGCTTGCCGTATCTGCTCAAGGCAGAAGAGTTCGTGTATCCTGAAGACAAAGAAGCCTTGGATAACCTGAAGGAGACAGAGCCGCTCTCATCAATAATCAATCTAGCAGTAGATTTTATCCAGCAACCGATGATGAGAGCGAAACTTCTGGCTGGAGGAACATGGGTAAACCAGCGGAACAATGCAAGGGTCGACCGCTTGGCGAAGGCGTGTGCCAAAGTCTTGGCCTTGGACTACTTGCCGGAAATATGTATCTTAGAATCGCCGAAGATGAACGCATTCACAATTGGGAGGAGAGACAAGCCGATGATAGTCCTCTTCTCGACGCTTGTGGATTACTCGTCTGATGGAGAGCTTGCAGCAGTAATTGGACATGAGATGGGCCATGTGAAGAATGAACATCAACCATACCATACGTTGGCCTATCTGATCTCTAGAGGGATAACTATGCTCGGCTCTCTCTCAATACTATCAATTCCGATAGACCTCATGCTACGTTCATGGTACAGGTACTCTGAAATAACGGCGGACAGGGCTAGCTTAATCGTCACAGGCAATCTTGACCTAGTAGGAAGAGTTCAAGTCAAACTTGCTTTAGGTCTTCGCGATCTACCGGAAGATGTCTCGATTAGAGAGATCCTAGAAGAAGAGAAGAAGCTCGAGGATACCGCTATTTCACAGTTTACTCAACTTTGGACGTTACACCCGTTCACTGCGAAAAGGATACAGCAACTTGGAGATTTCGCGAAGACGAAGGAGTACGCTAGAATAGCGGAGAGGATACGGAAGGCAAAGTTTCACCACTGCAAGTTCTGTGGAGCAAGGATCCCTGAAGACACGCTTTTCTGCCCTGAATGCTCAAAATGCCAAAGGTAGGATGGTGAGGAATGCGATCCACAAGGAAAGCATTAGTTCTACATAACCGAGACAATGTTGCCACAGCTTTAAGCGATATCGAAGCCGGCACACTAGTAAGAGTGAAAGTCGGCGGTCAGGCTATAGAGCTAATCGTGAACCAAGCAATTCCATTCGGCCACAAGTTCGCAATAAAGAACATAGAAGAGGGTCAATCGGTCTACAAGTACGGGGAGGTCATCGGGAGAGCTATCGAGCCGATAAAAGTAGGGCAGCACGTCCACATACACAACTTAGAAAGCATAAGGGGCAAAGCCGGCCAGCAGCGATGGGAGGCGGAATCTTGAATTTCCAAGGCTATAGAAGACCGAGCGGATCTGTTGGAGTCCGAAATCACACGCTAATCCTTCCAACGGTAATTTGTGCTTCTGAAACGGCTTCGAGAATAGCAGCACGGGTCAAGGGAACCGCTACGTTCACTCATCAACATGGGTGCGCCCAGATAGGCCAAGACATGGAACGAACCTTCAAGACGCTGGCAGGCATAGGATGCAACCCGAATGTAGCGGCTACACTCATCATCGGGCTCGGATGTGAAACGATAGGCGCAGAGAAGATTCTCAAAGTGATCGAGCGCGAAGGAAAGCCAACGGAGATGCTGAACATACAAGACGAACATGGCACTCGTAGGACAATGAAGAAAGGAGTAGCTATCGCAAGGAGAATGGCGAAGGCCGCTATCAAAATGAAGAGAGAACCATGCGCCGTTAGTGAACTAGTGGTTGGCTTAGAATGCGGAGGATCAGATGTAACATCTGGGATTGCGGCGAATCCAGCTCTCGGAGTTGCTTCGGATATGATAATCCGGGAAGGTGGAACAACTATTCTTTCTGAGACAACCGAACTGATTGGAGCAGAGCATATGATCGCGAAGAGAGCATCAACCCAGCGTGTCGGAGAGAGAATCTATGAGATCGTCAAGAGGATGGAGCAGAAGATCAAAGCGATGGGGGTAGACTTCGTTGGTGGACAGCCCTCACCAGGCAACATAAAGGGAGGGCTAACAACGATCGAGGAGAAGTCGCTGGGGTGCATCTACAAGGC
>CAYOZM010000113.1:0-3113 GCA_964408475.1 uncultured Candidatus Bathyarchaeia archaeon
GTTAGTCAGGTGAGAGAATGGCGAAAGCTCTGTATCTTGAAGATAGCTACCTTAAAGAATGCGATGCCACGGTCACGTCGGTCAAAGAAGACAAGTATGTTGTGCTTGATCAAACAATCTTCTATCCCAAAGGCGGAGGGCAACCTTGGGACACAGGCAAAATCATTCGAGGGCTAGATGAATTCAATGTCGTTTACGTGGGAAAGTTCGGAGGCGAGATCTCCCATGAAGTCGACAAGCTTGGACTTAAAGAAGGAGACAAGGTACATTGCATTCTAGATTGGGATAGACGCTACAAACTCATGCGCAGCCACACAGCAGCACACATACTCGCTGCCATTCTGTCCCGAGAGACAGGTGCTCTAATCACAGGAAACGAACTGGCGGCCGATAGAACAAGATTCGACTTCAACCTAGAGAACTTCGACAGAGACGCATTCCAAACGTACATTGCGATGACGAACAAAGTCTTGATGCAGGACATTCCTGTCAAATGCTACAACCTCCCACGTGAAGAAGCATTGAAGATACCTGGTATGGTGAAACTCGCTGAAGCAGCGCCGCCTGACATACCGATCCTCAGGATCGTCGAGATCGAAGGTATAGACAAACAGGCTGACGGCGGAACGCATGTGAAGAACTTGAAAGAAGTTGGACAGATCAAGTTCATAAAAGCTGAAAACAAAGGAAAGAACAATAGACGAGTCTACTTCGAGCTGATTGAATAGAACATATAGCCAAGTCGACCAAAGCTCTTCCGTCAACCACCAGAGGAGCTGTAGCTGTTGGATCACCCCGTCAAGAAGATTCTGTTCGTCTGCATAGGAAATCAATGCAGAAGCCCGATGGCTGAACATCTATTCAAGCAGATCCTAGCAAGAAGCCAAAATCCAAATGCCAAAGAAATAGCTGCCACATCAGCAGGCACAGCCACGTACAACGGTGCACCAGCCTCAAGAAAAACAATCGAGGTTATGCGTAGAAGAGGAATAGATCTGGGCGGCTTCCGAGCAAAGCAGGTAACGCCTGAATTGATCGACTGGGCAGATCTAGTCCTAGCGGTGGATAGACGCAACAAGAAGGCTATAGTCAACATGTTTCCTGACGCTACGGCGAAAACATTTACGTTGAAAGAGTACGCTGGAAGCGATGATAACCTAGACGTTGAAGATCCTGTGGGTCGACCGATTGAAGAATACGAGAAATCTGCCAGTGATATAGAAGAAACACTTGTCAAATTATTCAAGAAATTGTCTTTTTGAGATAGGAAATTGAGATTACGAACGCATATTACTCCGGATTCTTGATTTTTCTTATATCCCAACGTAAGAACTGGGCACACGTCAGGGTATCCTCCCTTTTACCCCTAAGCGGCGTGAGGTGATAAATCGGGCCAGTGACAAGGCTTGGTTTTGGCTTTCCCTATTACACTCATCATTTTCTTCTCCCAAAAATGGCTTAACAATTTATAGCCTTGAAGAAAGGTATCCCTAAGAGAGGTTTCAAGATGGATAGAATGGCGCTTAGCTTCTTAAAGGAGTTGACAGAATCCTTCGGTCCAGCTGGCTTCGAGAAAGAGCCTACCCGTGTCATAGAGAGGTATGTTAAACCATACGCTGATGAGATTCTTAGAGACAAACTGGGCTCAGTAATATTCAAGAAGAAAGGAACGGCTGAAAGACCACACGTACTTCTTGCTGGACATATAGACGAAGTGGGCTTCGTCGTCTCAGGGATAGACAAAGAAACAGGGCTCCTAACCTTCGACACTTTAGGCGGCTGGTTCGATCAAGTCCTCCTGTCACAACGGGTAGTCGTTAGAACGACGAAGGGAGATCTACTTGGAGTAATCGCAGCCAAGCCTCCACACCTTCTTCCACCCGAAGAACTGGAAAAAGTGGTGAAGCGGGACAAAATGTTCATCGATGTTGGAGCAACATCGCGAGAAGAAGCAGAGAAGATGGGCGTCAGAGTCGGCGACCCGGTGGTCCCATGGTCTCCCTTCATGACCATTAGAGACGACAAGGTCGCTTTAGGAAAGGCATTTGACGATAGAGTGGGCGCTTTCATAGTGACTCAAATAATACGTGAACTGAAGGAAAGCGGGATAGACCACCACAATACGATATATGGTGCAGCTACGGTGCAGGAGGAGGTGGGCCTCAGAGGCGCGACCACTGTGTCGCATGTTGTAGATCCTGATGTCGCAGTCGTCCTCGAAGTCGATATCGCTGGCGATGTTCCCGAAATAAAGAGCCGCGAAGCACCAGCGAGGATGGGTAAAGGTCCGTCAATATTGACTTACGACGCCTCTATGATCCCGAATCAAATCTTGAAAGAGATAGTGATTAGAACGGCTCAAGAAAATAAGATCCCCTATCAGCTCTCATTTACAGCCAGAGGAGGAACTGACGCAGGACGAATTCACATACATAAAGTCGGATGCCCCTCAATTGTAATTGGAGTTCCAACTAGGCATATCCACTCACATGTGGGGCTCTTCAGCCTAGAAGACTGCTTAAATGCAACGAATCTCACGGTCGAACTTGTGAAAAAACTTGATGCCAAGACTGTGGAGAGTCTAACAGCTACATAGAAGGTCTAACCAGCTCTCTTATCCTCGAACAGTCTAAGAGGGCGCAACTTCATCCGAACAGTGGACGCTGTCGAGATTAAATACAACTTCAGGATTCATGACGTCCAACTTCCCAATCTTTATCTTGAGCGCTCATATTCAACTAGATTAGCTTCGGGAGCCTAGCTTGGCAACAAAGCCTAGAATAATCTTCCACATAGACATGGACTCTTTTTACGCCTCTGTTGAGATACAGCGGAATCCAAGCCTCAAAGGCAAGCCGGTTATAATAGGCGCCGATCCGAAGTCGGGAACTGGAAGAGGAGTTGTCTCAACATGCTCGTATGAAGCGAGGAGATACGGCGTAAGATCCGGGATGCCCATATCTAAGGCCTACCGATTATGCCGGAACGGAGTCTACCTACCAGTAAATATGCCGCTTTACGAAAAAGTCTCGGACAGAATTGAACAGATCCTGAAACGGTACGCTGACAAGGTTGAACGAGTTGGGATAGATGAAGCCTTCATGGATGTCACT
>CAYOZM010000114.1:0-3103 GCA_964408475.1 uncultured Candidatus Bathyarchaeia archaeon
TCTTCTATCGAAGTATATGTTCTTCCCAGCAGTTGACAACGGTATTCCGATGATTATGTCTGCGTCCAAGATCCGCAATGCTTTCGCCGCGGCGCCCACAGTATACATGACTCTATTATCGATGTTCATTTCGCTCGCTGTCTTTGCAGCAGATGCAACCGCTATGCCTAAGTCCATAGCTTCGAAGATGCAAACCGGCCCTGTGAAGTCCTCTCCCTGTCTCTTCTCAGCCTTTATGAACTCTGCGCAACTCGAATAGCCGCATGCTCCGCAGTTAAGTGGGTTCTCAGGCTTCTTCGGCATCGTCCCTCTCACGCCGATTAGGAGAGCGCAAGGTGAATCTCTAAGAGCCTTCGCATCCTGCTCGAAAGCCGTGATAGGGTTCTTCTTCTCCCTCATCTTCTTCTCCATAGCCTCGGCGATACGCTCTTTCTCTACGCCTATAACTATCGCTGTCACTATTCGGTCTACGCCTCTACCTTTAGGAGCTGTTCTAGCGCTGGCGGCCATCAGCTTCGCAACCGTAAGGATGGCGTCAGTCTCAATGTCTCTGCTTGAAGTGATCGGCAAGCAACTACCCTCGAACCATCTATCAGAGAATCGTTGAGACTTAAATTACGTTCGGTTCAGCGTAAGACTGTGCAGTACGTGGAACAGGAGTTCTGTGAGTTTGACGAAGGATTGATCGAATGTTGAATTGGACTTGGAGAGCCGCAAGTTCTGTTAAGACTGTTTCTTCTCAACTGTTAGAATGTTACCTTCAGCACCTGTAACTTGAACTCGGCTCCCCGCGGGGATGGGCTCCCTGCTTTTCGCTTTCCAGTACTCGCCTTCAACTACCACATAGCCAGTCTTGTCTGGTCCGAGATCATCTACAGCTCTGCCTTCGCCCTTCGGGAGGCCTCCTAGACGCCTCTTCATCCGTGTTGCTTGAACTGCCTTGTAAATGAGGATCGAGAAGAACCCTCCAGCAATGGACATCACGCCGAGTGTTGTCCAGATGAAGATGTTCACCCATTCGCGAGAGACTAGAATGGGTTCAGGCGGATACGTAATGATGAAGCCCATCCCTATCGCGAAGATAGCCATTCCGCCTATACCGATGATGCCGAAGCCAGGTGTCTTCAACTCGTAGAAGAGTAGGGCAGAACCTATAGCCATTAATGCCAAGGCTGAGATGTTCACGTTGAAGCCTTGCCCTGCTAGGCCCAATATCAACATAACTATTCCTGCGACTTCAGCCCCCCACCCTGGAGACATCAAACCTAGGACTAAGACTAGGAAGCCTATTCCGATCATTAGACTTGAAATCAATGGGTCTGTGAAGACTTCTAGAAGTCTGACCCTGACGCTACGCTGATAACGGATTATCTCAGCTCGAGCAATATTCAAAGTTCTCTCTCCATAGAGCGTGTTCACGGTTGCGCCGTCAGCCTTTGCCAAGAGCTCATCAGGGCTGGAGGCAACGGCCTCGATTACATGTCGACTCAAAGCATCTTCCGCGAGAAGATTGTCGTTATGGGTTATGAACCTTCTAGCTTGAGTCTCATTCCTACCGTGGAGCCGAGCGTAGCCTACGATCTTCTCAACGAGGAAGTTCACGTACTTCGTCTCATTCGTAGGCGTCGTTCCGACCACGGGTTGAGCTGATCCGATAGTCGTGTACGGCGCCATCGCTGCATAATCACTGGCGAGAAGTATGTATGTTCCTGCTGAGAGAGCTTGGACGCCTGCTGGATATACGAAGCCTATGATCGGGATCGAGGACCTCTGCATACTGGCGACTATGTTGAACATCGAGTCTACTGAGCCGCCGAATGTATCTATCGTTATAAGTACAGCTGCGCAATTGAGCCGTGAAGCCTCGTTGATCGCGTTGAATACATGGTCCTCTGTTGCTGGCGAGATGTAACCTGAAACTTCAACCAGCAGTACTCTAGGCTGGTTCGATTCTGCAAACGGTAGAGTTGATACAAGTAGGATGGCCGTGAAGAGTAACCATACGAAAGTCGCTCTACTCTCTCTGTTCATACGGTTTGCCTTTCGCCGCCTCTTTCGCTAGACCTACTACCGCTCCTAGCGATGCGGCCCCGCCTTCAGTAACGATGATCATATTCTTCTCTCGTGCAATCTCTGTCCATGTCTGCAGCTCTCTCAACCGCATCGCTGAAGGGTTCTTCATGTAGAAGGATGCAGCCTCAGTCATCTTCGCAGCAGCTTGAAGCTCACCTTCCGCCATAATTACTCGACTTCTCCGTTCCCTCTCAGCCTCAGCCTGTTTCGCTATGGCTCTCTGCATACTCTCAGGAATTGCAGCATCCTTTATCGCTACAGCCGTGACCTTAATACCCCAAGGATCCGTCGCTTCATCTAGAATCAATTGAAGCCTCTTATTCAATTCGTCTCTCTTAGTAAGCAGATCGTCGAACTCAACTTGACCTATGACATCTCTAAGAGTCGTTTGAGATAGAAGGCTTGACGCAAGCACGTAATCTTGAACCTTGAGTACAGCTAGAACAGCCTCAGCAACTCTGAAGTATACGACAGCGTCAACGTCCACAGTTACATTGTCCTTTGTGATTATCCTCTGCTTAGGAACATCGAGCGTAAACAGCCTCAGATCTATCTTCCTCACTCTATCAAGAGCCGGTAGAACAATTACTACCCCAGGTCCTTTCGCTCCCAAGAGCCTGCCTAGCCTGAAGACGACTACTCTCTCGTACTCTCTAACGATCCTAATTGCGCTAGCCAGTATAATCAACAGAAATATCACGAGTATAATCATAGGAACTATTTCGAGAACAGTCTCTATCTGAAGCTGGACCGCGTTTAGGAGATTCAAATTCAATCCCACCGATTCACACCTCGATACTTGATTGTCCAGCTCCCTTAATATACTCATCTAGTTGAGAGCCGGAGAAGGGTAACGCGGAGATCTCCCAATTTTCTCTCGGCTTATCTCTTGAGAAATCTTTGGAAGAGCTATCGTTTTCAGAATCGATCTCTCTTATTGGCGCAGGACCGCGTATCTCTCAGCGTTGGAAGAGGAGAAAAACTAAGCGCAAGGTTTATATAAAAAGCGAAATTTCCAGAGTTCTAGCAT
>CAYOZM010000115.1:0-3082 GCA_964408475.1 uncultured Candidatus Bathyarchaeia archaeon
TGTATTCTAGTTACCTCTTCTCTCTCATGAAAATCCAAGTCGAATTCTTTCACATGTTCCTCAAACTTCCGGGCTAACTCAAAACCTGTAATATACTGGTATCCAGTGTAGTTCTCAACAGCGCCACTTAACGCAGTCTGGCCGCCAATATCCTTCGAGACTACAAGCGTCTTCAACTTCTTGCGTGCAGCATAAATTGCAGCGGTAATCCCAGCAGGACCGGCGCCGACGATAATTAAGTCGTATATGCCGGCCATTTCATATCCCGAAGAACTTTTATTGATTAACGCTAGATTAAGCGTTTCCAAATCAGTATGAGCAAGTTTGGAAGAGATGAACCTTTGAAGGCTCTATATGAGGATTGAATAGCGAGCAAACTCCGCTGAGACTCCATATTAGAGCCTAGGAAAACCGTGACGAAGATCTGAAGAAGGAAAACCTATTGGAATCGCATGTGAGTAAACAGGTACTGTATCTCAACATCTCAATCTTCACAACAGCCTTGAGCGTTAGCTTATGGACTCCTCTGCTTCCAGTCTACGCGCAGAAACTGGGCGCGACATACCTAGACATCGGCATAATCGGAGCAGCTGGTGCAGCGCCATACATGATTCTGCCATTTATAGCGGGAAGCCTCTCGGATAGATACGGGAGAAAGAGATTCTACTACACAGGACTAGCATTAACCGCTGTAACATCAGCGCTCTTCACAGTCACGAACAATGTGGAACAAGTAGCCTTGGTGAGAGCTTTCAGCGGCGTAGCCTACTCGCTCATATGGCCTCCAGCAGAAGCGTTGATCTCAGATCTAACGACATCACTCGAGAGAACTAAACATCTCGGATACTTCACGTTCTCATGGGCCTTAGGTATGCTGCTGGGTCCTCCTATAGGCGGAAGAATAGTGCTAACAGCAAGCTTCACGATTCTATTCTTAACCTCGCTAGTTGTAGGCATCGCGGCCACTATTTTGGCGGTCTACGGACTCAAGGCTGTGAGAGAGGTGAAAACATGGAACGACCTGTCGAGAAGCAAAGCCAATGCTATGACGATCTTCTTACCAGTCTTCTTTGTGGCTGTAGCTCTAAGCACAGCTCTAGGCGTAGTCTTCAACATACTTCCTGCCTACCTAAACAACCTAGGGATAGACCCGTTCGAAATAGGAGTAGTATTCGCGGCACTAGGGGTGACAAGAGCGATTACTTTCTCGCAAACATCCTATGCAACTAGAATCGGCGAGAACTTATCGATGATGATAGGGCTTGTAATCCTAACCGTATCGCTAGTCGCTACATCGATGGCAACCAACTTTACTGAGATCCTTATGGTCGTCGTCTTTCTAGGCGTGGGTATGGGAGTATTAGGGCCGCTCTCAATCTCAGTCACAAGCAAGATGGCATCGAAAGAGAATACTGGCGCAGCTATAGGAGCGACAGAGTCCTTCTTCGGTTTAGGATGGGCGCTGGGCCCTCTGATGGGGGGAGTTGCAGCAGAAACCTTCGGCGCATCTGCACCGTACACAATAACGGCTGTTGTAGCTGTAGCATGCATGATACCGCTTGCGAGAACGATGGCGCGTAGAAGCGCAATCTGAACGGGGAAACTTTTAATTTCAAACTATATTCTTAATCTAGAGCTCTCTCAAGTGAAATCGTGAACGAATCACTCAGCAATGGTGAAACTCAATCATGTACAAGCTAGGAGCGATTGAAAGGATAGCAGGACCAGTAGTTGTAGCCAAGAATATGTTAGGTGCAGAGATGTATGAACTCGTAAAAGTGGGTGAAGCAGGCCTCATAGGAGAGATAATACGAGTCGAAGAGGATAAGGCTACAATCCAAGTCTATGAAGAAACTATAGGAGTCAAACCTGGCGAGAAAGTGGAGAGAACTGGAAGACCACTCTCAGTCGAACTGGGTCCAGGTGTTATCGGTCAAATATACGACGGGATACAGAGGCCGCTGCCTATCCTGAGAGAGACTGTAGGAGCATTCGTTAGAAGAGGAGTGACAGCCCCTGCAGTAGACCGGAAGAAGAAATGGCACTTCACGCCGAGAGTCAAACAAGGCGAGAAGGTTACAGGAGGGGACGCACTGGGCACTGTACCGGAAACAGTGTTGGTAACCCATAGAGTATTGGTACCTCCAGAAATCTCGGGCAAGATCAAATCTATAGTAAATGAAGGGGAGTACACCATCACAGAAGATATCGCTGAATTGGAAACAGGAGGAGAGACTGTCAAACTCCAATTGATGCATACATGGCCTGTAAGAAGAGCTAGACCGTTCAAGAGGAAAGTTGCAGCAGACACACCCCTCATCACAGGCCAAAGAATAATGGACTTCTTCTTCCCAGTCTCCAAAGGAGGGACAGCAGCAATCCCAGGAGGCTTCGGCACGGGTAAAACTGTTATGCAGCATCAGCTTGCGAAGTGGGCTGATGCAGAGGTTATTGTCTATGTGGGTTGTGGGGAGAGGGGGAATGAGATGGCTGAGGTTCTTGAAGCCTTTCCGAAGCTTCAAGACCCTAGAACAGGGCAGCCTTTGATGTCCCGTACTACGCTCGTTGCGAATACTTCGAATATGCCTATTGCAGCTCGTGAAGCAAGCGTCTACACGGGCATAACGATAGCTGAGTATTTCAGGGATATGGGCTACGATGTAGCCTTGATGGCTGACTCCACTTCGAGATGGGCTGAAGCATTACGGGAGATATCTGGTAGACTTGAAGAGATGCCTGGTGAGGAGGGGTATCCAGCCTACTTGGCTTCGAAACTGGCGGAGTTCTATGAGAGAGCAGGAAGAGTTGAAGTCATAGGAAGCGAGTCTAAGCTTGGATCGATATCTGTCTGCGGAGCTGTCTCACCTCCAGGAGCTGACTTCTCCGAGCCTGTCACGCAGAATACGCTTCGGATAGTGAAGGTCTTCTGGGCTCTCGAAACGGCGCTAGCTCAGAGAAGGCATTTCCCAGCGATAAGTTGGTTGACGAGTTACTCTCTCTACCTCGATTCTCTCGAAGACTGGTTCAAGAAGGAGGGTGGAAGCGAGTGGATCGATTTGAGGCGTGAAGCTATGTACATTCT
>CAYOZM010000116.1:0-2927 GCA_964408475.1 uncultured Candidatus Bathyarchaeia archaeon
GGCATAGTTGTGCTCTTCACTGTATTCGTCTTCGCTCTACTTGGCGCCGCAATGCCTAGGTCAGGAGGAGGCTACATCTATATTTCAAGGCTTATCCACCCGTTCGTCGGATTCGTTGGAAGCTGGGTTGAGTACTTCAGCATCGCTGTATCATACGGCCTTATCGGCACGGCTGTATTCGAAGCTATACTGATCTACGGAGGAATCGGTGGAGTATCACCAGAGATTATGGCTACGATATCAACGCCGGCATTCCTATTCTGGGGCGGAGTGTTCTTCGTTGCGCTCTTCGCAGTTGTCGCGGCGTTTGGGGTAGCAATGGCCGGTAGACTACTTCAGATAATGTTCTGGATCCCGCTTTCGATAACTCTCCTACTATATGGGGCTCTATTGGCCGCGACGCCCTCAGTCATGGAAGCGGGCCTACAGGCAATCACCGGTCATGATGCGGCATACTATACCAAGATGGCTTTAGATCAGGGGATGGCTACGGCGTTCAAAGGAAGCTATTGGGACGCGCACAATATTGCGGTTTTGGGTTCCTATTGGGCCTATATCGGGTTTGCAGCTTCAACATTCGTGGCTGGAGAGATAAAGGAAGCCAGCAAGACTCTACCGAGAACGTTATTCCTCGCGAACGGATTCATCATACTACTGTACATAACGATGTCTTACTTGGCTGTCAGAGCCTGTATGATGGTTGGACAGGTCGGAGACTGGTCGTTCTTCAACGCTTACTCCTACCTCTCCTACGTTGGCGAGCGTCCTCCAGAGTTACCGAAGGCTTGGATGCCCGTTGTAGCGGCTTTCTCAGCCAAAGGGATGGGCTGGGACTGGCTGCTGGCTTTGATACCAATATTCGCAGCATTCTGGGTTGCTAACGATATCCCACCGTTCATCCTGACATCTTCAAGGATAATCTTCGCGATGTCTTTCGACAGAGTCGTTCCGGAAAAGCTCTCGGCTGTGAATGAGAGGTTCCACTCCCCAATCAACGCTATCATCTTCACTGCGTTAGTCGCTATCATAGGCAACCTCGCCGAGTCCGACGTCTTAGCATTCCTCGGTCCGGACAACCTTGTATACCGATACATAAATCCAGGGGGCGGGGTGGCGGCGACGGATATCTGGGACACAATCTTCTTCCTCCTAGCGTCTGCTGCAGGAATCGCCTTTGTATTGAGGAAGAAGGGAAGAGACATCTATGAACGGTCAGCGTTCAAACCCGGCATTGCACTCGTAGGCCTGATAGCTGTGATCGCGACGATAGGCAATATCTGGCTGGCGTACGCAGAGTTTCAAGCTACAGCAGCATGGATAGAAGCATGGTACTTCACTGTCGAGCTGCTTGTCATAGGCGCTTTGATATACATTGTTTACAAGTACGTTGTCGGCAAGAGAGCGGGCGTGGACTATACGACGGTCTACGCTGAAGTACCGCCCGAGTAGACTTAACCTCCTTTTTTCTTTTTCTATGCTCAAGGTGATCTCTACGTCTGAAGATGTGCTGTGCATGCTTGAGAAACAACTTATGGTCAAGGGAGGCAGATGGGTAGCTGAGTTTACAGAATCGGAGAGAAACCATAAGCTAGGAGACTTGACTTTTGACGTTTGTTTACGCGGGGGCACAAGAACGAAAGGCTTGTTCCTATCTCGAATCCTATCGTACTTCGTTCTTCCAAACTACCAAGTTGCTTGCTATATAGCGAGAATATCCTCGTCAAACGTCATTTCATCAGACTTTCTGAAGAAACGGCTGATGCTAATAAGAGAAAGGGCAAAGGAGGAAGAATTGAAATGGAATTGGCTCTTCTTGGTCACGGAAGACGAACCATCAGCAAAAGTTGCAAAAATAATTGAAGAGGGGAAGGGCGAAGAGGGGCTTCTGCTTTACAATCATAGGTCAAAGTCCTTAGTCTATAGCCATAATTTGCTTGGCAAACGAATGAAAGCGTGCCTAAAACTTTGACTGAAAAAGTTTCTCCTATCAGGTTTTTCGACATCTTCAAGTTATTTGTGGTATTTCTCGCCGTGCAAATGGGCGCGACCCTAGTTATGCCAGTATGGTTCTACGATATCATCAGACCGTACTTCTTGTTCTTCGCTGTTGCAACATCCGTGCTACTGGCTTACATTGTCTATATAAGAACTCAGCGTGTTGAGTTGTCCTACGACGATGCAGGTTTCAGTCTCAAGCGCGGAAACACCGTGGAGACTCGCAGATGGAAAGAGTTTCATAAGGTTCTGCTGGTGCGGACAGATGGCGATTTCCTTGTTCGTCTTCAAGACGGCGAAAGCTTTGACTTGCCTGTGTCGAAGTTGAAGTTGGACCCGTTCTCATTTAGAATGAAGACATTGGGGTTTGTTGAAGAGAGTAGAAGAGGCGGTAGCTAGGTTTCTACTCGTTGCAGTCGCTTTATCTTCTCGCCGTCAAGCTCAACCAAGTACCCTCTGAGTATACCCTCTCCGTACTCGCTTCCAGGATTCAGGCACTGCGTTCTGCCTATCCTTACGAAGCCGGGGCTCTCGTGTATGTGACCGTGAAGCCCGAGTAGGGGCTGGTATTTCTCAATTATCTTTCTCACAGAGGTCGAGCCGACGGGAACCATTACAGGCCTGCCCCCAGCGTATACTGCCCGAAAGTCCTTGTCGAGTAGCGGTGCCTTGTCAAGCTCTGTATTATGAGGAGGAACATGAAAGCAGAAGACGGAAGTCGTTGTGTTCTTCACCTGAGCGACTACCTTTTCGAGCCTCTCTAACAGTTCCTCTTCAGAGCACTCTCTGGGGCTGTTCCAAGGCGTGGGGTTCGACCATCCGCAGCATGCGACCTCATGTTCTCCATCAAGATCGATAACGTTCTCTTCGCCGTAGATAACGTTCGGATCGCTCTTTATCACCTCGTCAATCTCGATCTTGTCGTCATTTCC
>CAYOZM010000117.1:0-2921 GCA_964408475.1 uncultured Candidatus Bathyarchaeia archaeon
GCCGTCGGCGAGAATATAACGGATATGGACTGGTGGGATTCCCTCTACAGATATGCAAACCTATCAACGTGACGGATCCTCACCTGAGGTTCTATCGTTTGATGTAGGCATAGGGATGGCCTTAAGGCAACTCTTCGAAGCCAAGAACTGCGATAGTCAAACTATGCCGACTAAAGATTTCGCGGACAAAGCGGAAAACACTATGAGAGCAGTGAAAGAAGCTGAGAGCCGAGTAGTGACGCAGCGTTGAATGCAACATCAGAGCAAGACCTGAAAGCTATCGCCGCTATTAGCAAGGCATCCAAGATAATCGATGGAGCAGTCGACCTGCTGATCGAGAAGAATATTGGAGCTCTGGACTTGAAACTCTGGCAAATAGCGGCCGAGCTCGAATACGCGTCATTCTTAATCTCAGTAAGCCACAGACTCGCCGATTACTTCCCTGATCTGAGCGATGTCGACCAGAATAATGAAACTTTAGATTCTCTAATTGCCAAGACTCAAGAGACTCTTGAAAACGTTGCGACGATCTTACTGTCAAACCCTAAAGAGGCGTACGATAGAGCAAAGAAAGCAACCACGCTGGTAAGGCGCGCACAATCAATTTTGTGGAAAACTGGTCGTTGAAAGAGGCTCGGCGTCTCTTCTAGGACTCATCTTTAAGCGCAACCATTAGGCACATAACAGTCGAGTATAAGGAGAAGGCTTCCTTTTTGGTTCCACGGCGGACCGATTGAAGCACCCCCCTCAGCACCCCCCTCCCCCTGTTTTATGTAAATTCTTAATACAGGTGTAATACTTGGATCGACTCCACAATAGAGCGAAGTGAAACCTCCCGAAAAAAGGTTTACCCCTCACCAGCTCAAAAGTCTCGTTCAGCCGCCCACAGCCTGCTCGACCGCGGAGAAGTTTGAAAGCTTGATAGACCTTCTGGTAGATTCAGATCTCGTATGCGTCCCTCCGAGTTCTTATAAAGATAGCTTCACCTAACCATTTTCTGCCATCGGCAGTGAATATTTCACGGAGGGAGAGCCCTATGGTCTGCACACTTGCAGGAGGTGTCGGCGCAGCCCGATTCCTACAGGGACTGGCGAGGGTGGTTCCTGAAGAACAGATAACCACAATTGTGAATACAGGAGATGACCTTGAACTCCACGGTCTATACATCTCTCCTGATCTCGATATAGTGATGTATACTCTAGCTGGCTTGGTCGATGAAGAGAAGGGTTGGGGAATAGAAGGAGACACTTTCAACTGTCTCGAAATCTTGGGAAAGTATGGTCACGAGACTTGGTTTAGACTCGGTGACAAAGACCTTGCCACGCACATTCGACGTACATGGCTCATGAGTGAAGGTCTAACGCTTTCCGAGGCAACTAGACTACTTTGCTGGTCTCTAGGGGTGAAGATTAGGCTTCTTCCTATGACCGATGACAGAGTCCGAACAATAATTAGAACGCCAGTCGGGTTAATGGACTTCCAAGAGTACCTTGTGAAGAGGATGGCTCAAGATGAAGTGCTGGAGATAATTTTTGAGGGATCCGAACTGGCGAAACCGGCTGGGGGCGTTGTTGAAGCTATACTCAACTGCAACGGAATTATTGTCTGCCCTAGCAATCCACTTGTCAGTATCGGAACAATCCTATCGCTTAAAGGGATTAGAGACGCTCTTATGAAGACCGATTCAAGCGTTGTTGCGATAAGTCCTATCGTGGGAGGGAAGCCGATAAAAGGACCAGCGGACAAGTTGATGAGAGGAGTGGGCCTGAAAGTCTCAGCTGTCCAGGTGGCTGAACTCTACAAGGATTTCTTAGATGTATTCATAGTGGACACGGTGGACAGGGAGCTGAAGAGTGAGATCGAGAAGTTGGGTATGGGAGTGGTATGCACGAATACCATTATGAGGACACAGGACGACAAGATTAGCCTTGCGAGGGTAGCTATCGAGGCGCTTGAGAAGGCAAGTAGATGAAGAGAGTAGCTATTGTTCCAGTGAAGCGTTTATCCGAGGCCAAGATGAGGCTTTCGAAAGTTCTACGTCCGAAGGAAAGAAGAGCTATCGCCGAGATGATGCTGAAGGACGTGCTCCAAGCTCTTGAAGACTCTAAGCTGCTCGACGATATCATTGTTGTCGGAGCCGATACGCCAGTAAAGAGGTTAGCGAGAACATATCAAGCAAAGTTTCTAGAAGAGCCTTCGGTCGGCCTAAACATATCGACTGAATATGCGACCGAACGCTCGCGTAAGAACGGAGCTACCTCCGTGCTGGTGGTGCTCGGGGACTTGCCCTTGGTGAACGAGAACGATGTTGAACAGATGATGCAGCTAGGACTTGACGCAGCTGTCGTGATTTCTCCCTCGCGAACCGAAGGAACGAACGGTCTACTACGCACTCCTCCTGACGCGATCCGGACTGAGTACGGGTATAAGAGTTTCGTCAATCACCTTAGGCGTATTCAAGAAAGAGATATTCCATTCAAAGTACTTTGGACCCCCAGCCTTTCATTCGACGTAGACACTCCAGGCGATCTCTGGCAACTCCTTGAACGACCCGCCGAGACGCATACAACCCGATTCTTAGAAAGCATAGACATGCTGAAACGTCTCACTAGATACTGGAGGAAGATCAAACGGGTACCTTGAAAGGGTCACTTTAACTCGTCCCGCGATATTATCACTCTTTGCATCTCTGAAGTTCCCTCAATGATCGCCAGCGCTTTTGCATCACGCATATAGCGTTCGACAGGAAGATCTTTGAGGAGACCGTAGCCTCCATGTATCTGGACTGCGTTTATAGTCGCCTTCATTGCAACGTCTGATGCATACAGCTTTGCCATAGACGCTTGCTTCGTGAACCGCTCGCCCACATCGGCAAGCCAAGCGGCCTTGTAGGCAAGGAGACGAGCTGCTTCAATCTCTGT
>CAYOZM010000118.1:0-2893 GCA_964408475.1 uncultured Candidatus Bathyarchaeia archaeon
GCCTACTTGGGTGGAGGAGGACTCTGCCTTAGATGGTTTAGAGATGAGATTGCCACCGAAGAGAAAGCTGCAGCTCTTCAACAGAGACGCGACCCTTACCAAGTATTAGATGGGATGGCGAAGAAGGTTCATGTAGGGTCCGATTATCTCTTCTTCATCCCTCATTTAGGAGGAAAGATATATCCCTATGATCCGAAGGTCAGAGGGTGTTGGCTTGGCTTCAGTTGGAGCCACAAGAAAGCACACTTTTACCGCTCGATCCTTGAGGCTGTTGCATACGAGTACGGCTACTACTTGAGAATATTGAAGGATCTCTATCCAAAGGTAAAGTTCAGAGAGGTTAGAGCTGCAGGCGGAGGAGCAAGAAGCGACTTCTGGAACCAATTGAAAGCAGATGTTCTAGGAATTCCTTACGCCAGACTGAATCGCCCAGAATTCTCAGTTCTAGGCTTAGCAGTGGTCGCTGGATATTCAGTCGGCGTATTCAAAGACATCAAGTCGACGATCAAAACTTTCGTAAGACCCGTAAGAAGAATAGAGCCCCGCTTCAAGTACCATCGATACTACGAGGAGTATGTGCAGCTCTACATGAAATTGTCAGAGGCTCTACAAGGCTCCTACACGGAACTCTTCAATATCTCGATGAAGAAGAGACCGACATCCTCCTGAAATGTTGACTCACTCTAAAGGAAGTGTAACAGGCTTTCCCAATTTGAATGACTTTGTTGCGGCCAACGTAAGCTCTAGGACTGTCCTCCCATCCTCTCCAGAGGCAAGAGGCTCCTTATCGTTTACAATACAATCGATGAAATGTCTATCCTCCTCCAAGTATCCCTCGCTAAATCTATCTCTCCAACTGGGAAAGAAGGAGGAGTATGCTCCTCTTTCCTTCGTACAAGTTACCACTGCGTGATGTTTCAGCTCCCCGACGAGCATAACGCCTTCTGTGCCAAGTATTTCGACACGAGCATCATAACCGTATCTAGCTGGACAAGCACTATCGATTAAGCCCAAAGCTTTATTACGAAACCTTAAAACAACAGCCGCTCTATCGTAGAAGTCTTCATACTTTTCTTTAAACTCCGGAACAGCTAGCGCTTCGACTTCTGCATACAATCTTTCTACTTCAGATTCCATAAGCCATCTGGCCGTATCAAAATCGTGACTATTGACTTCAGCGAGCATTCCGATACTAGTTCTAGGATCGCAAGCCCAAGCCGGAGGTAAACCAGGACCTCTTCCAGTAGATTTGATAAGCGTCAGCTTGCCTATGGCACCGTCTGAAAGCTGCCTCTTCGCCGCTTGGAACTCTGGGCTAAATCTACGCATAAACCCAATCTGCAGTATCACATTCTGTTTCCTTGTTGCCGAGATCATTTCATCCGCTTCTTTCAACGTCAATGCCATGGGCTTCTCGCAGAATACATGCTTCTCGAATTCTGCTGCATCAATCGCTATTCTCGCATGCGTAAAAGTGGGCGTCGAGATGCAGACAGCGTCCACTTCCTTGAGTCTTAAAGCATCTCTATGATCTGAATAGTAGAACTTGGATCCCACTTCTTCAGCGCATGATTTTGCAGCATCGATATTTGAGTCAACAACCGCTACAATCCTTGTGTCTCGCAGCTTGAAGGCAAAGTTTCTCGCGTGGACCATGCCCGCGCGACCTGCGCCTATCAGGCAGATGCCGACTTCTCTCAACGATATTCTCCTCAGGGTTTGATTAACGATGAAAATGATAAAAAACTATTGACATACTAGTTCGATTAGCCACTGCTAGAACAATTCAGACTAAGCTTAAATGGATTAGAACTTGATATGAGTTCTACGGTGTCTTCTCGTGAAGGCAGTGAGACTTTATGGTGCCAAAGACCTAAGGGTTGAGGAAATTGAGAAACCAAAGATATCACAGAACGAGATTCTTATGCGAGTAAAAGCAGCGATGATATGCGCTAGCGATATTCGCTCATATAACTACGGCAACGGTCGAATGAGACTTCCTAGAGTCCTCGGCCACGAGATATCGGGCGACATAGAGGAAATAGGGTCGAACGTAAAGGCATACTTCAATCCTAGAATGAGGCTCACCTTAAACCCGAACATCTTCTGTGGAAGATGCGTCTACTGCATCACAGGCCGGCATGAGCTTTGTGATGAAAGACTTGCACTCGGATTCGACGTTGATGGAGGATTCGCTGAATACCTCCTCATCCCATCTGAATCCATTAGAACAGGCGCGATTTGTGAAATACCTGATAACCTCTCATACGAGGATGCGGCGCTGATTGAACCCATCTCCTGTTGCCTTCATGCACAAAACTTGGTCGAAGTTGGTCCTGGCGACACGGTGACTATCGTCGGGGCTGGACCGATGGGGATCATGCACATAATGGTGGCCAAAGCTCTCGGCGCATCTAATGTAATCGTGAGCGAGATTGTTGAACAACGGCTGCAAACAGCAATCGACTTCGGAGCAGATGTAGTGGTGGATCCTGTCAAAGAAGATCTTGCTTCCAGAATCTTCGAAGCTACAGGGGGACGTGGGTCGGATGTTGTCATAGTCGCGGTTGGGTCCCAATCCGCCCTAGAGCAAGCCTTCAATTTAGTGAGTAAGGGAGGGCGCGTAAGCTTCTTTGCTGGTTTGCCAAAAGGAAAGGAGAATGTGGCGTTGAATGCGAATATCATCCACTATAAGGAAATGCTCGCATCCGGCTCATTCGCATCGACGCCGTACGAGTTCCATCAGACCGTCAAGCTCACGGCTTCTGGTATTCTGAACGTGAAACCGCTTATAACTCACCGGTTCAGCTTGGACGATACATCTCAAGCGTTTGAAACAGCTATGTCCGGAAGAGCATTAAAGGTCTGTATAAATCCGTGAATCGCATCTATC
>CAYOZM010000119.1:0-2857 GCA_964408475.1 uncultured Candidatus Bathyarchaeia archaeon
ATATCTTGACAACGCTGGAGCTGGACCGCCTACACTTCCTGTCATAAACGGAATGTATAAATTCCTTCAGGAATGGAAGGACCATGGTAGCTACTGGCATAAATGGCTTCAAGAGATAAAAAAATTCTTGAATGCAATGGAGGAACTAAGCTAGGCAATCGGGAAAATGAGTGCGGTAGTTAGTCATATGAGAATGTAGAAGCGATAGTTAGCTAGGTAACGCTGAGGGCCAACCGATGGCGATTTCATGGTTTGACATAGAGCTCGTGGTGCTGGTGTATATTATCGTATTCTTGATAATCGCGGTTTCCGAATACTGTAGAAGACGGTTCAATCTTGGTCCGCTAACAACGAGGCACTCCATCCACCTGCTCGCAGGGATGGCTCTATTCTTCTTGCCGTTCTTCTCTGAGTGGTACTACCCTTTCTTAATCCCAGTCGGTATCGGAGTCGTCACGGCGACATCATTCATCTTCAAGAAACAGAGCTTCATAACAACGAGTATGGTAGATGAGAAGAAATACTCGAGAGTTCACGCATTCGGCCCGTTGTACTATATCATCTCGATAGGTGTGCTTGTGGCTTTAGCATGGAATTTCAGGCACATCGTCATAGCGTCGATCATGATAATGGCGTGGGGAGATGGTGGAGCAGCAGCTTTCGCGCCTCTACTGAAACGAAGACACCGCTACCCTAATTCAGATAAGACCGTCGAGGGCTCCATCATAATGTTCATTCTAAGCTATTTGGGTGCACTACTTGCTTACGCGGTTTCGATCCAGTCAGGAATATTGAGCATCGATACGTCGACCGTTGCGTTGACCTGTCTGATCGGGGCGCTCGCCGGCACGATAGTGGAAGCTGTTACAGTCGGGCCTGTCAAACCATTCGACAATTTCACCGTCCCATTCTCTTCCGCAGTGGCCATGTATGTATTTTCGCTTCTTCACTAATCGGCTTCCAGGTCTACACATTATGGAAATAGGGGTCTCTGCGAACCTGTTTCAGAATGTGATCTCAGCGGCTTTCGCAGCCGTCTTCGAGTGGTTAAGCTCAATATTTGCTCTTCCATCTCTTTCAGCTAGATAACAAGCTGTTAGCAGGACACTGAAGTCTACGCGTCTGTCGCTGGCTTATGACAATCGAAATTTAAGTGAAGAAGGAATTCAACAATGGATCATGTTTGGTGGGCCGGGGGAGATTTGAACTCCCGACCATGCGGCCTACAAGGTTTCCGCGTGTAAGGCGGATGTCCAAGACCGGGCTAGACGACCGGCCCTTATGTTTGAGAATAGCACTGTACAGTTATGGCTTTTAGCCTTATCTCACAGCTCGGAAGCCTCGCTAAAACAAATGACGGTCTTTGGGATGTTGGAGCTGGCACAATCACATTTGTAGGCAGCGTCTATCTATCGGCGGGAGGCACTGTTCGAGAGACAGGATTTTTCGGTTACTGGTATGAAGGAACCGGTAGTCGATATACATTTATGCTCTTTAGAGATGTGATCTCGGACGTGGTAATCGGCGCCGGCTTTCAATGTTTAAGGTAGCTTCCAACAGCCCATAAAAAAGTTTTCCGAAATGCTCAGACCGACAGGTTCTCGGTCAGTTACATTGCCTACAGAATTTGGTTTTCGAGAACTTGGTGGGATAGGTTTTTCATCAGAACTAGGCCGATCACAAGAGAGCGTATTGAACAAGGATTGCCTATCGCTAGCTCTCCTCATACTACAATAGAGCTAGACCTAACGAACGCTCGCATACGGTCAACAGAAAAAATGGGGGATTTGCGGGGGATATCGCCACTAGCAATGCCTTTAGCCTTAACTGCTAATCAAATCTGAAGTTTTGCTGCGTTATCGATTCTTTCGAAGAAGAATGCTGCTAACTCTTTTATATCTTCAGGGGTTTCTATTAGACTGCCACGCTTATGGTGAATTATTATGGCGGTGAAGGAGCTACTGGTGTACATTGATGGTGTTTTCTACCCTAAATCGCAAGCGAAGATCTCGGTCTACGACCACGGCTTACTCTATGGCGACGGAGTCTTTGAGGGGATAAGAGCTTACGGCGGGTATGTGTTCAAGCTTAAGGAGCATATGGATCGGCTCTTCAGGTCTGCTCATGCGATTAAGTTGACGATGCCTTTGACTAAGCAGGGAGTGATAGATGCTGTTCTAGAGACGCTTCGTAGAAACAATCTACGCGATGCGTATATCCGACTCCTTGTAACTAGAGGCTTCGGCGACATTGGCGTTGACCCTCGAAAATGCCCGAGAGCGAGTATAATCATAATCGCTGAGCCTCTTCCGCCGACTTTCGGAGTTGAAGCTCAAGAGAAAGGGATAAGCGCGGTTATCACTTGGATGAGAAGAGATCGTGTAGATGCTACATCTCATGAAATCAAGTCCTTGAACTATTTGAATAGTATGCTTGCGAAATTGGAGGCGTTCGACGCAGGTGCAGACGAAGCCATACTCCTAGATGCTAGAGGGTTCGTTTCCGAAGCGCCTACATGCAATCTATTCATCGTTAAGAATGATGAGGTTGCGACGCCTCCTCCAACTGCTGGAATCCTCTGCGGCATAACTAGGAACACGGTTATGGAGATCGCGCCGAAACTAGGTCTCCGTGTAACAGAGAGGGACATCACCCCCTCAGAGTTGATAAGTGCTGATGAAGTCTTTCTAACTGGAACTTATGCCGAGATCGTGCCGGTAACGAAGATAAATCAGAGAATTATAGGAGATGGAAAGGTCGGAGCTGTTACTCGAAGGATCGCTGAGGAGTTCAAGGTGGTGACACGGGACCCGAAGCAGGGAGTCCAAATATACCCGTAGAATACTATTCTTAATGA
>CAYOZM010000120.1:0-2793 GCA_964408475.1 uncultured Candidatus Bathyarchaeia archaeon
TGCGCAAGGCTAAAGAGCTTGGTTAAGCCAACACACGATTTGGAGGGATAGAATGATGGTTAAGTACGGTATACATAGTCTTCTTTGGACTGAGCGCTTCGATACTGAGCCAGAGCCTCTGGTTAAGAAGGCAAAGGCGCTTGGTTTCGATGGAATAGAGATCTACGTCTCACCTCAACAGATTGAGAGCTTCAACAGGGAAAGAGTCAAAAAGGCCTTGGAGGACGCGAAGATGAAATGCATAGGGTCAACCAGCCTAAGCTTGGAGACGGATATCACCAGCCCAGATGAAGCTACGAGGCGTAAAGGGGTCGAGTACTTGAGGGACTGCGCCGAATTGTTCTCTGAACTTGGAGCGGAACTGGTTGCAGGAGTGCTATACACCGCATGGGGAAAGATCGTTGGAAGAGGTCGGACTGAAGAGGAATGGGTTCGCTCAGTAGAGAGCCTCAAAGAGGCTTGCCGCCTCATAAGAGGATACAATGTGACTCTCGGCTTGGAGCCTGTGAATAGGTTTGAGACATACTTCCTCAACACAGCGGCTGACGCTGTCAAACTGGCGAAGCAGATAGGTGAACCAAATGTCAAGGTTCACTTGGACACTTTTCACATGAATATTGAAGAGAAGAACTACTATGACCCTATAGTGAAGACTGGAAAACTGCTCTGCCACATGCACTGCTGCGAAAATGATAGGAGCATACCTGGAACAGGAAGCGTCAACTGGAAAGAAGTCTTCAAAGGGCTCGCAGACGTCGGCTACAACAGATGGATAACCCTAGAATCATTCACGCCAGAAATTAAGAGCGTCGCGGCCAGCACCGCCATATGGAGGCAGCTAGCACCAAGCGCAGACGCCTTGGCATCAGAAGGCCTGAAATTCCTGAAGTCCATGGAGAAGAAGTATCTTCGCAAATAGTCTGCATCAACCCATCCGGGAACTTCTCTTTTCTTTTCTGATGAAAGCTAGGTTTCGCCATAACAGCTTCAAGTAGCCCTCTCGTCTTGACGGATTCAGCTGTCTCTTTCACGATAACTTGATCTCTCAATCAAGAGACACAACGACATAGCCAGTAGAATAACGCAGCAGATAACGAAGCAGGAGAGGCCGACCAAGATCGAGAGCTAAAAACTGGATCATGGGAAGCTAGCTAATCGGATCGCTGGGTTCGCGGCATTAGACTGAAAGGTTGAAATAGCTTTAGGTTTCGAACGATATAATTGAGAGAAAAACGAAGTATATCTCTTGCTTCCCGATCAGGAGGTTGAATAAACATGTTGAAAGGGATTCCAGATCAGATTTCGCCGGAGCTGATGCACGCTCTTATGAGCATGGGGCATGGTGATGAGATCGTTCTTGCCGATGGTAATTTTCCGGCGGCAAGCAACGCTCGGCTTCTCATCAGGGCCGATGGGCATGACGTATGTACTATTTTGCGAGCAGTCATGCAGTTTTTCCCATTGGATACCTTTGTTGACGACCATGCGGTAGTTATGGCTGTTGATGACCCTAAAGCTGTTGAACCACCTATATGGAACGATTTTCGGAAGATTCTAAGGACCGCGGAGGGTCGAGAGGTCAGGCTTACTCCCATTGAGCGTTACGAATTCTACGCCCGATCGAGGAAAGCCTACTGCATCGTCGCCACTGGCGAAAAGGCGCTCTACGCCAACATTATCTTGAAAAAAGGCGTCGTCACATGAGTGATCAGCAATCGGAGGCAGATTCCTCGACATCTCGGACAATAATGATCTGATTCGCCGCCGAAGACCGCACAGATACAATGCGTCGCAAGATTGAGAATCTTGACCATGGTGATTGTAGACGCTATGCTGCATGTGCCTAGTATAAACAAATTAGATCAAATTCATAAGCTTCTTTTCTAGAGGTCAAGAAATATCAAGTCCGAGGTGCAATCATGAGTGTCTCTATTGGATTGAAGAAAGCCGCGGTCCTCTGCATTCTGCGAAGCGATTCAGGTTTTCTGTTGATTCACCGTAGCCAAGAGCCTCATCTTGGTAAGTATATCCCAATCGGGGGTAAGCTTGGGCCGTTTGAGACACCTAAAGCGGCGGCAATACGTGAAGTCAAGGAAGAGACAGGCGTCTCAGTCGAGAACGTGCACTTGAGAGGCATATTGACAGAAACGAGCCCAACCGACTTCAACTGGATAAGCTATATCTATACGGCTGATGTTGCCGCGGTCACACCGGTTGAGTATCGTGAAGGGACCCTTGAGTGGGTCGAGGAAGAACGGCTAAACAGCATTGCTACACCGACAACAGATCGATTTATCTACGGTTACGTATCCAAGTCTGAGTTCTTTGTCTTCGACGCTGTCTACGATGAGAAAGTAGAGCTAGTGAGACTGGTTGACGAGCTTTCAGGGGAAACACTATTTTCGAAGGATCAGCGTTGACCCTTGCACATTGCTGGCCACTTCGATAAGAAGCTCCGATTCTATTATTTCAGTAAATCTTCAATCGAGCCTACGGCGTTCCTTCAACTTATAAGTACATGAATCAACACCTTGAAAGATGTGTTGGAGGCTCAAATTTGAGAGGCTTGGACGTATTCTTCAACCCTGAAACGGTCGCGATCGTGGGCGCTTCAAAGACTGTCGGTAAGGTCGGCAATGTAATACTCAGCAACCTTCTCGAGTCGAACTTTCGAGGCAGAGTCTATCCGGTGAACCCGTATACAGAGAGCATCTATGGAAGAAAGGTCTACGCCAACATAAAGGATGTTCCGGAACCGGTTGAACTTGCCGTCTTGGCGACTAGAGCTGAGGT
>CAYOZM010000121.1:0-2665 GCA_964408475.1 uncultured Candidatus Bathyarchaeia archaeon
GGTGGAACGGAAGGAATCTTCTCTGCACTTATGGCGATTCTGAACAAGAATGACGAAGTGATTATTACGGATCCAACCTACTTAGGCTATAATGAAGCTGTAAAGCTGGCCGGAGGAAGAATCAAAACTCTTCCAGTAACAGTTGAGAAAGACTATCAACCTGATATTGAAGATCTTAAGAGAACTATCTCAAACAGAACCAAAGCATTCATTCTTCTGTCGCCGGACAATCCTACTGGAAGGATAATCGACAGGAAATTTGCGAAAGCACTAGTCGATCTGGCAGTAGACCATGACTTCTGGATAGTTAGCGATGACACATACAAGCATATCATATATGAAGGAGAACACATCTGGGTAAGCAGCCTTCCCGGAGCTTACGAAAGAACTGTTCTGCTATGCAGCTTCTCGAAGGAAGCTTCGATTCCGGGGTTGAGGCTCGGATACGCCTTGGGCCCGGCTGAGATAATAGACCCCATGGAGAAGATAAAGCAGTACACAACCCTAGCGCCGAATACGATCGGACAGTACGCCATAGTCAAATTCCTCAGCGGCGATGTGAAAGAACGATACTTGAGCGAAGTCGTGATTCCAACCTACAGGAAGAGAAGAGACTTGATGAGTGAATGCTTAAAGAAGTACCTGCCCGAAGCAAAGACGGTGAAGCCCCATGGTGCATTCTACTTCTTCGTAAATATGAGTACGTACCTAGGGAAAATGGAGAGAGAGGATAAAGAATTCTCGAGCAGACTGCTCTACAGAAAGAATGTAGCTGTAATTCCAGGATCATTCTTTGGTCCTTGTGGACAGCAACACATACGCTTAACGTTCGTAAGCGAACCGGAGGAGAGAATAGAGGCGGGCATAAAAGGCATGGGAGAATACGTCTTCAGCTACACATTCTAGCAGATAAGGCTGTTTGAGAAGTATAAGAGAGGCAAACTTTCTCTTCTTTACTCAATTAATAAAGGATACAGCGGATGACTGGACTTCTTGTAGAAGGGTTCTTGTTTGAATTCAAGAGAAAGAGTTTTGCGAGCACTTGAACGTAAGCCAGTCGATATGATTCCTTATTGGGGAGACTTCATGTCGATCGAGTCGCAGATGAAGTTCTTCGGACAGAAGTTCTTTGAAGCTGACAGTTTGACTCAAGCAATCTTTCAGGCGAGGTTCTTCAACTCCGACATAATCAATCTTCCTATAGTCGGTTTTCCAGGATGCTATGATATATTCTGCGAAAGACTGTACGAAGGGGAAGACTATATCATATCGAGAAACCCGTTCGGAGGCTTGCAATACTGGCGTAAGAAACCATACTTCGCTAAGGCTCTGCATAGCCCGGTGCAGAGCAAAGAGGACCTAGAATCAATCCAACCTCTCGACCCCAGCAGGTTTGAAATGAAGATTCGGACTTTAGCTCAGCTTGCCGAGAAACTCGGTGAACACGGATACTTCATCTTAGCCGAGATAAAAGGGCCGTTTGAGGCGCCATGGATGTTTCTGCGAGGCTTAACACAATATATGAGGGATCTTGCAATAGATCCCGACTTTATAAAAAGAATGATCGAAGTTTCTTTCAAACCTATAATGGACTTGGCTGAGATGGTCGTTGATGAAGTGCCTATCGATGGAATATGGATCACAGACGATCTTGGAGAACGAAGAAGCCCATTCCTGAGCGTTGAGAAGTACAGGAGAATCTACAAGCCATGGCATAAACAAGTCGTCGGGCGGCTACATAAGAAGGGAGTGAAAGCCTCTCTGCATTCTGATGGAAACGTTATGCCCCTTGTCGAGGAGTTCGTTGACGTCGGGTTCGACTCGATAGATCCTTTAGAACCAGCGGATAACATGACATTATCGGAACTAAAGGCACGATATGGAGGCAAAATAACTTTGATGGGAGGTATAACGAGGGAGATCGGGACGATGTTGCCCCATGAGATCGATAAGCACATCGAACAGGTTGTGAAAGATGCGGGGCCGTATGGATTGATACTGAATTGCGGAGCAGGGGTACCCTCGGAGATGTCGCTAGAGAACTTCATGCATTACTCTAATACAATAGAGAAGTTTAGGAGATTGTAAGTTTCATCTCTCGGGATTGATTAGGTTCTCATCATCTTCTATTGGTCTATCTTCTTACAACTGCCTCGCGGCTACGTGCTTCAGTGATGAGATCTGTCAGTGCAGCGAAGGCTTTGCCAACATCCTCCATCCTTAAAACTATTATCGTATCTGTAAAACAACTCATAGTCTCTTCTATATTCAAATGTCTTCTGGAGACTGGGCTGTAGAAAGCTATCGCGCAGCCGGGCGTCTTTATGATCTCTTTGGGGCTATGAACGATTATTGCGGCCAATCCTCTTCTTTCATCCAGTATGTCATCTTTCGAGAACATCGAAACTATCTTATGGAACAGTTTCTGGTCAGCGATCAAGGTCACAGCCGAGGTGCCTTCAAGAACTTGAAGGAACTCACTTGTGAAGTTTGCTAGAAACCTTCTGATTATCTCTAAAGTCCTACGTGTCTTCTCAACGGAGATTTTTGCAACGTCGGTTCGAAGGTTTATTGTGCTCCCAGCGATGACTTTGAGGAGATCCCCTTCATCGGCCTTATAGGAGACGCTGGCTCTTTTAACTGAGGTTATTACACTTTCCAGCTT
>CAYOZM010000122.1:0-2591 GCA_964408475.1 uncultured Candidatus Bathyarchaeia archaeon
ACAAACACCGCTTAAGGGATTGAGTTTCTTGCCTATGAGTCAGTGCTCTGTCATCCCGGTTGACTATATCTATTCAGGGAAATGCTCCAACACGTATTACTCTTGCTTGCGCTTCTTCAGAAAGACGCCTACTACGAGAGTGCAGGCGATGCTGGCTATCATGCAGAAGAGATATGGATATGACGGATCGAATCGTTCAGCAAGAACTCCTCCAACGGCCGGACCTATCATCATGCCGAAAGCTGCAGCCGTCTCGAACATGCCCATCGCCACACCCCTCTGGGATGATGGTACATAATCGGAGATCAAAGCGATAGAAACCGGGAAGAGAGCACCTAAGCTCAACCCCATCACGATCACGGCAAGAACCAGAGTCCACCACGCCTTAGAGACCGTCAAGAGGAAGGAGCCGATCGCAAGACCCGCTAAAGATGGAGTTAAGACTAACTTCCTATCCATCTTGTCTGAGATTCTGCCTGCATTGAGAAAACCGGTGATCCGACCTACCCAAAGCATCATCATCAAGACCCCGATGCTTAATACTTCTATTCCAAGGCCTTCAGCATAGACGGGAAGCAAGGTCAATACTGTCATGAGAACCATGCTGTAGACCATCGATATCAAATCGGCGAGGATGTTGGCGCTATGCCTTAAACCGCTTGACCTAGAAGTCGCGTTCGAGGGGTCAAGTTGGTGCGAGGCCGCCTTGGTCATAGGCTCGTGTATCGTCGTTATGCCAATAACGGCTGCTAGAATTGATGATGCTAGGTAGAATAGAAATGTGTATCGATAGCTGAAGAAGGAAGCGAGGGCCCCTGCCATAAGCGCGCCTAGAGCGAACCCAGCGCCATAAGAAGCTGTCGAGAAACCCATGGTCCTCCCGACAGCCAACGCGTGTGAAATATCAGTCGTCAAAGCCTCCATGCTAGGCCAGAACGCAGCCCAAGCCAATCCTTCTATCGCCCGTATGAGCATTATCTGGTCGACATTTGTGGCGATTGAGTAAGAGGCTGCGGCGAAGGCGCAGAGAGCTGCGCTTAGGACCATTATGGCTTTCCGACCTAACTTGTCTGACAGTCTGCCTAAAGGGACCGCGCCTATCGCATAGACGAGGCCGTACGCGGTGCCTATTATTCCAATCTGAATGTAAGAAGCTCCTAAACTGCTGGAATATAATGGTATGATAGGGCTTGCTATTCCAGAGCCGAGTGAGAACATGAAGACGAAGAGGCAGATCGCAAGTATGATGCCGCCGTTTCCATCTGGATGTAAGCCTCTTCTAACCATCGGCCCCCTCACCGGAACGGCAATACCTCTAAATAGGATGAGTTATTAACCCTTTTAGACCTGAATTCAGCGGGAGAGGAATTTAATGGTCCGTGTATATTTTGCGACAGATGTCCATGGATCAGATTTAGTATGGAGGAAATGGCTGAGCGTCCCAGCCGTCCATAAAGCAGACATACTAATTTTGGCTGGGGATCTAACCGGGAAGGCCATCTGTCCCATCGTAAAGCAAAGCGATGGAAGTCATATTTCCAATGTGTTTGGAAGAAACTGGAAGATGAACAATGAAACAGAACTCAACGAGATGAAAGAGAGGGTCGCTAGGGTTGGATATTATCCGTTCGTTTGCGACCAACGAGAATACATGGATTACCAGCAGAACCCAAAGAAAATTGATAAGTTGATGCTCGACCTGATCTCTCAAAGAATTGCGAATTGGCTAGATTTGCTCGTAGGACACGTTGATGTGAAAGAAAAGAAGGCGATCGTTATGCCGGGGAACGATGACGAGAAGGTGATAGATCCAATAATAAAGTCGTATGAAGACAGAGGCATCATCTACCCGCTGGAGAAAACTGTAAACTTGTGCTACGACTTCGAAATGATAAGTCTAGACTATGCCAATCCAACTCCATGGAATACGCCGAGAGAATGCTCAGAACAGGAGTTGAAGAAGAAGATAGACGATCTATTTCAGAAGGTAAAGGACTATAGGAAGACGATATGTAACTTTCATTGCCCCCCTTTTGGCACACAGTTGGACTTGGCGAGGAAGCTTGACAAGAACCTCAAGCCTGTGCTCATGCTTGGGAATCCCGTGTTCATCCACGTGGGCAGCAAGTCTGTGGAGGAGGCTATTAGGAAGTACCAACCCATGATGGGTCTACATGGGCATATTCATGAGTCCTTCGCTTCAGACAAGATTGGCAACACCATAGTGGTGAACCCTGGATCTGAATATACTGAGGCTCTGCTCAGAGGCTTCATAATAGAATTCTCTGAGAGAGGTGTAGACAAGTACTGGAAGGTCGAGGGATAAAATCCGTAGATTAGGCTTAGCCGCGAGATGGAACTACTTGATATTTTTTTCCAAATCGACTGGGCCTCTTGACAACCTTGACTAACTTGTAGTCTACATTGCGTAAGCTCAGGGAATGCCTACTAGGATCTTCACCTCTCTTCTCGATAGAGGTTAGCAGCATTCTGAGAAACTTCTGGTTCACTTGCCAAAGGTACGTTTCAACATCTGCGAATTCTTTGGAGTGAGACTTGAAGTATTCATCCATTCTCGCCGCTATTCTCCG
>CAYOZM010000123.1:0-2542 GCA_964408475.1 uncultured Candidatus Bathyarchaeia archaeon
TCGCTGAAGCTGTTAGAGAAATTCTGAACGATACTCCGAATCTTTCTATGAAGGATATCGATACAATGGTTGCTTCATATTTTTCTGACCACTTTAACCAACAGCTCGCTCAGGAATGGATCGTCCATGACTATCTCGGCTTGACACCGAGACCTGTCTTCCGTATTGAGACTGGCGGCGCAACTGGGGGAGCTGCTTTCCGAGGGGCTTGGTCGCTTGTTGCCTCGGGGCTCTCTGATATCTGTCTAGTCTGCGGCTGGGAGAAGATGTCCGAGGTTGCCACAGCGAAAGCTAACGAGTTCATAGCTTTGGCTTCAGACACGGACTTCGAGTTTCCAGTAGGCGGCTATTACACTGGCTATTACGCTGCCATGGCTGTCAGGCACATGTACTTGTACGGGGAGACTGAGGAGGATCTAGCGATGATCGCTGTTAAGAATAGGAACAATGGGCTTGATAACCCGTATTCACAGTGGCGTAGTCAGTATGGCAAGAAGATTACAGTGGAAGATGTGCTCAACTCTAGATTGATCGCTTGGCCTTTGAAGATCCTCGACTGCTGCCTGATTTCCGACGGTGGAGCTGCTTTAGTGCTAGCTTCTGAAGAGAAGGCGAAGCAACTCACTGACACTCCAATCTGGGTTACGGGGCTAGGGTTGGGTAGCGATGCCATGCGACCTGGAGATAGGCCTGACAACCCCGGTTGGCGCGGGAGGAATCCTGAGCTTGAGAGCGTCTATCCAGACTACGCGAAGAAGCCTAGGCACCCCTACCCTGAGATAGCGAACTTCGGAGCTTGCGTCGAGGCTGCGAAGCAAGCGTACCGAATGTCTGGTGTGAAGCCGAGCGATATCGATGTAGCTGAGATACATGACGCTTATGATTCGAGTGAACTCCAGACCTATGAGGACCTGTTGTTCTGCAAACGGGGTGAAGGAAAGCTTCTGATCCGCGAGGGGCAGACTGAGATTGATGGAAAGGTCGCTGTTAACCCTAGTGGAGGGCTAGAGGGGATGGGCCATCCTGTCGGCGCAACAGGGATCGCTCAGATAGTTGAGATATTCTGGCAGTTGAGGCAGGAAATATTGAAGAAGCACGGGACGGTCCGTGTTCAGGTTCCGAGCGCTGAGATCGGTCTGGCGCATAGTCACGCAGGCACTGGTACAACTATCACTGTCAACATATTCTCGAGGTGAGATCATGAATAAGGTTAAGGAGGAGTTGAAGCCGGGAAGACCTTGGAAAGGCTGGGGAAGTTTAGGCTCAATGGATATTGTTGGTCATGAGATAGTTGAATCTCCAGAAGGACCTAGGCTTGATGCTTTAGAGACTGGCGAGTTCATGTATGCCTACAGGCCTTACGACATTATGTATCGGCATAGCTACGGGGCTGTCTCAAAATTCTTTGCTGGTTTGCTTAAGAAGAAGATTTTCGGAACTCATTGCCCGAAGTGCGGCGATATCTTCTGTCCGCCGAGAGCCCATTGTTGGAGGAATGAATGCGCTTTACAGAAGACTGAGCCGATTGAGTTGCCACTGACGGGAGTTCTGCATAGCTACACAATCCTAGGCTTTGCAGCTGAAGCTTTCCTTAGAGATCTGCCTTTCATCCTAGCATACGTGAGGATCGATGGAGCGAACACGTTGATAGCTGGAAGGCTGAGAGATATTAGACCGGAAGAAGTTGAATGCGACCTAAAGGTCAAGGTTAAGTTCGTCGCGAAGCCGAAAGGAAGCCCACTAGACTTCTATTTTGTGCCTGCTGAAAGGCCTAGGTCGAGGAGGACCGGGGAGCAGAGGGAACGCCTAGTCGGTCAACTCCAAGTCATAGAGAAGTGGGTGAAGAAGAAATTCGGAGGAAGATAGTTTCCGTTTCCTATTCTGCCCTCATTTCCTTGTTGTTGAAAGAAGGTTTCCTCAAATGCTTTTTAGGGTTGCCGACGATAGGGATGAATAAACGGGCTGGCGGAGGATGTTGCATTGTTCGATAAGCGTAAGCTGACTGAGATTCGGAAGAAGAAGAGGAAATGGGAGAAGACCACATTCCCGAAACGGGTTACAATAGTCCCTGAGAGGAGGAGAGAGTTCACTACTTCTTCAGAATTCCTAGTTAAACGACTGTACACACCTGATGACGTGCGAAGAATCGATTATGTTGAAGACCTTGGATTTCCAGGCGGGTATCCTTTCACACGAGGCGTCCACGCGACTATGCATAGAGGGCGTTTTTGGACGATGCGCCAATTCGCAGGCTTCGGCACAGCTGAGAAGACTAATGCTAGGTTCAAATACCTCCTTAAGGAAGGCGAGACCGGGCTGAGTGTAGCTTTCGATATGCCCACAATCTGGGGCTACGATTCCGATCATCCTATGGCTAGGGGTGAGGTTGGGAGGTGCGGTGTAGCGATCTCGACGCTCAAGGATATGGAGATCCTCCTCGACGGAATCCCACTCGGCAAAGTTAGCACATCTATGACTATCAACGGCCCAGCAAACGTGCTTCTCTCAATGTATATCGCCGTTGGAGAGAAGCAAAATGTGC
>CAYOZM010000124.1:0-2507 GCA_964408475.1 uncultured Candidatus Bathyarchaeia archaeon
ACATGGAGGAAGAGCAGAAGAGGCAGATGACGATAAAGGCTGCGAACGTAAGCCTATATCACGAAAGAAATGGCACGCCTTACGTAATCAATCTGATTGATACTCCGGGCCACGTCGACTTCTCAGGGAAGGTTACGCGTTCGCTTAGAGCTATTGATGGTGCTGTCGTCGTTGTAGACGCAGTTGAGGAAGTCATGGTCCAAACGGAGACGGTAACTAGACAGGCTCTCGAAGAGAGAGTGAGGCCTGTTCTCTATATCAACAAGATTGACAGATTGATTAAGGAGTTGAAGCTGACCTCAGAGCAGATTCAAGAGCGTATAGCCAGAATAATCAAGGATTTCAATGATTTAATCGACCTTTACGCTGAGCCTGATTTCAGAGAGAAATGGAAAGTGAGCTTCGCTACAAATACTGTGGCGATGGGTTCAGCGAAGGATAGATGGGGTTTCACTTACGAGATAGCGCAGAAAAAGGGTGTCAAGTTTTCAGACGTCGTCGATGCATATATTCAAGGAAAGGTTGATGAACTGAGAGAGAAGAGCCCTCTACACGAAGCCATCCTGAACATGGTTGTAGAAGCGATGGTTCCACCCCATGTCGCGCAGAAGTATCGTATACCAAAGATCTGGCGGGGAGATGTTGAGACCGAAGTCGGGCAGGCCATGGTGAACTGTCGTGATGATGGGCCGGCTGTTATGTGTATAACGAATATCGTGGTAGACCCGCAAGCAGGCGTCGTAGCTACAGGAAGATTGTTCTCAGGAACTTTAAATGAAGGTGATTTCGTCCATTTAGTGGGCGCCAGGACCGACTCGAGGATCCAGCAGGTCTGCATATATATGGGTCCTTATAGAGAGGTGATCGGCACATTGACCGCCGGAAACATACCTGCGCTCCTAGGATTGGAAGCTGCCAGAGCTGGGGAGACCCTCACAACAGTAAAAGATGTGAATCCTTTCGAAGCTGTGAAATATGTAACTGAGCCGGTCGTTACCATGGCGGTTGAGCCGAAGTTCAGCAGAGATCTACCAAAGCTCGTTGACGTATTGAGGAAACTCTCGATCGAGGATCCGAATCTCGTTACCACGATAAATGAAGAGACTGGAGAGTACCTCATATCGGGTATGGGTACGCTGCACCTCGAAATAGCGACGACGTTAATACAGAAGACAGGCTTGGAAATCGTAACATCCAAACCGATAGTCATCTATAGAGAGAGTATCAAACGTTCCGCTGGTCCATTTGAAGGAAAATCTCCTAACAAACATAACCGCATCCACATAAAGGTAGAACCGCTCGAGGCAGAGACAATCGATATGATCAAAACAGGGAAAATAGGAGAATACATGGACCGCCATGCCTTAGCAAGGATACTTCGAGATCGCGGATGGGAGACTGATGAGGCTAGAGGTGTTTGGAGTGTAGATGAAAGTTACGACATACTTACCGAGGTGACGAAGGGCGCTCAATACCTACAAGAAGCGAAGGACATGATAATCTCCGGCTACAGATGGTCGATCAAGGAAGGGCCTCTGGCGTACGAGCAGATAAGAGGATTAAAAGTGAAGATAACCGACATCCAGCTACATGAGGACCCGGTTCACAGAGGTCCAGCGCAAATCATGCCGATGACTAGAAGAGCGTTCTTCGCAGCCTTCTTATCAGCGGACCCCTGCCTACTTGAGCCTATCCAACGTATTACAGCTAAAATCTCACCAGATCTTCTAGGCGCAGTAACAAGTGTAATCACTCAAAAGAGAGGCAAAGTCATCTCGGTTGAGCAGAAAGGTCATCTCGTCTACGTGACCGGTGAGCTTCCAACAGCTGAGACCTTCGATCTCTCGGAGGTTTTGAGAAGCGCAACAGCTGGACGAGCATTTTGGGGACTTGAATTTGCGCATTGGGCGCCGGTTCCAGCATCAATGATTATGCAGGTCATCCAAGATATTCGCAAGCGTAAAGGCCTACCGCCGGAGCCTCACAAGCCGGAAGACTTCATGGAGAAGGCATGAGCCGCTATAGTTCAAGCAATTCTGAAGGTAATCTTTCTAACCTCAATAATGTAGCCTCTTCTCGGCAACTCCAATATAGCGGCTTTCTTCAAGTCGTTCGCAATCTTTCCTCAGCAATGGCCTAAACGTATGCATAGAAACCTCATGGCTCTGGACTCGATCTGCCAGCCCGTAGTCATATGCACTGTCGCACTATGTCTTTGAACTTGCTCTCATCAATTGCGCCTAGGGCATATAGCGTTTTTGCGATCTGAGAGATCTTCATGAATGCGTGCAAATTTACGCCCATCGTTTTTAGGTGCTTCGCTCCCCCTTCTTCTCTATCTATTAGAACGACCGCGTCTCCAACTAGGCCGCCTTCAGATCTAACCGCCTCAACTGCTTCACCGGTACTCTTCCCGGTTGTTATCAAATCATCGACAATAAGGATCCGTTCGCCTGGCGATAGAAGTCCTTCAATTCTCCGCTCACGGCCGTGGGTTTTTGTCTCTT
>CAYOZM010000125.1:0-2381 GCA_964408475.1 uncultured Candidatus Bathyarchaeia archaeon
AGATGTCGATACTGTTGAAAGACTGCTCGTGGATTGTGACTCAAAACGCATCCAGAGATGTCCTTAGAGACAAGTCGATCTACATAGAAGACGGAACCATTCTGGAGATCGCTTCGAAGATCGCTCATGAAGCTGACCATGTGATAGAGTGCAGGGATAGGGTGGTGATGCCTGGGCTAATTAACACACATACACATCTACCGATGACTCTGCTAAGGGGTTACGTCGATGATATGCCGCTTCAAGAGTGGCTTGAGAAGAAGATTTGGCCTACGGAAAGGAAGTTGACTGGTGAACTCTCCTACAAGGGGGCTCTCCTTGGTTGTTTGGAAATGATTCGGACAGGGACAACCTGCTTCATGGATATGTACTTCTTTATGGAGGATGTGGCTAAAGCAGTCAAGCAGTCTGGGTTGAGAGCCTTCCTTTCGCACGCGATAATCGATGTGTTCGACCCGGAAAGAGCTGAGAAGGAGAGAGAGAACACTCAGAGGTTGTACCGCTTCGTCAAGGACCTTAGAGAATCGAGGATCCAATTTGTGTTAGGACCTCACGCACCCTACACATGCAAAGAGGAGACCTTGTTGAGATGCAAAGAGATCTCGGATAGAGAGGGGATCTTGATACACACTCACATAGCTGAGACCAAGAAGGAGCAGGCTGGTTTTGAAACCAAGTATGGAAGACGAGAAGTCGAGTATCTTGATAAAATAGGTTTCCTCACGCCGAGGCTGGTCGCAGTTCATAGCATTTGGCTGAGCAGAAATGAGATAGAACTTTTCAGAAAGCATGGAGTGAAAGTCTCTCACTGCCCGGTTTCGAATATGAAGCTCGGTGACGGGGGCGTTGCTCCACTTCCGGAAATGTTTAGAGCAGGAGTTCCAGTCTCTCTAGGGACCGACAGCGCCTCGAGCAACAATTGTCTCGACATGTTCGAAACAATGAAGGTTTGCTCTCTATTGCATAAAGCTCAGAGGTGGGATCCGACGATTCTCCCAGCGCAGAAAGTTCTAGACCTCGCAACCCTGGCGGGCGCTGAAGCCCTCCAGATTGCGCAGGAAGTTGGGAGTATAGAGGAGGGTAAAGGTGCGGATGTAATTGCTCTGGATCTGAAAGCTCCGAATATGATGCCGATCCATGGTAAGGAAACTATAGTCTCAAATCTAGTTTACTCAGCGAAAGGTATGAATGTCAGCGTAACAATAGTTGACGGCCAACTATTGATGGCGGAAGGAAAGTTCAATACACTTGACCAAAACGAAGTTTATAGAGTTGCGCAGGATGCTGCCATGGAGTTGATACGATGACTCCAGCTGTCCAGTTAAGCTATCTCAGTCAGCTCAGCTCTTTTTATATCTAGAATCCCGTGAAGAGATCCTGAATCCCATTCTCGATCTGCTTCCGTGATCATTATCTTCCACTTGAATAAAGGGGAAAAGGTTACGAGGGTTTCGTACTCGCCCCCTTCACCTGAGATGTGAACCCCATATTTTTGATTGAGATGAAGGATGTCCTGCAGACAGTCCATGTCAAGTCTACGCCCCAGCCAAGATTCAGAGAAGCCCTGCGCCATGACGGCGGTTATGACTATCTCGAACCCAAGTTCTATCTGTAGCCTAATTAAGAACTCAGGATCTTTAAGCCACAGCGGAGTGAAGTTTCTCAAACCTATCCTGTTGCAAATACCGTCTACACGCATTCTTTGGTACTCGCTTGCTACAACCCCTGAAACTACGGCTTCGACTCCAAGCAGTTCTTTCATGTCGACAAGGCAGGCTGCCAGATCTTCAAGCTCTTTATCCTTCTCTCCAGAAGTCTCGACGACGACCAGCGGAAGATCCATAGATTGTGCTTGAAGTTTGGTTAAGGCGATAGCTGGATAATGGAACATCCAAGAGTCTCTATTTTTGGGATAGGCAGAGATCAATGTCATTACGTCCCAGCCCTGATGGATAGCGTACCATAGTGCAAGGCAGCTATCCTTCCCGCCGCTGAAAAGAACAGCAACCTTCATGCTACATCCCTAAGTTGCGTCGACCTTCAGGGTTCTAGAGACTTAGCCTAGCCTTATGTTCAAACTGCTTCTGATAGAGATCTCGAAGTCTTTGAATGCTGTCGATATCTTTAACCGATTTGTCTTCTCTAATCCGGACTATTCTAGCGAATCTCAGCGCAAGACCCGACGGGTATTGCGGGCTCTTCTGGATTTCGTTGTATGCCACTTCAACAACTATGTTTGGCTTGACGCGAACTGTGTACTCGTCCTCGGAGATCTTTAGATTTAGTAGATTTCTTGTCATTTCAGTGAATTCTTTGTCTGTCAATCCCTTGAAGGTCTTGCCGACCATCAAAAATTCTCCAGTGGTCTCATCCCTCGCTGC
>CAYOZM010000126.1:0-2378 GCA_964408475.1 uncultured Candidatus Bathyarchaeia archaeon
TTCTGACGTAGTCTAGCTCATTCCTCAGGTACTCCGTTTTTTCGCCAAGAGTCTTACCGGGAATCTTCGGAACGCCGGATACGACTATTCTAGTTGGCTCTCCAGCTGTGTGAGTATCCACCGTTGAGATTACTCGATCAAACTTCAACAGGAACACCTTCTGAACAAGATACTCTCAGGAAACTGATAATAAGCCTTAGGCTTAACATGCACATTTTTGTCTTGAAAGTTTGAGATTTCTTAATGAAAAAGGGCTCGAACGATCTCTGCTTCTAAAGGATATTCAACGTGGAACGATAGCTAGGCTCTGAATAGACTGATGCTGATTATGGAACTCAAAATCTCACATAGAGTTTTAGTGACTTTCTCTAATCAGAGTAGAGCCTCTACCTTGTTCAGATAATTGCTACGGAAAATAGTAGGCCTACGTGTAGATGCCGCGTTCACGCCTTCTCGAGTAATTCCACCTCGAAGCCTACACCTGCCTCCCTCGCTTTCTCGTACGCTAGGTAGGCGGCGGCCGCGTCCTGCACGCCTAACCCTACCGACTTGAAGAGAGTTATCTCGTCGTCGTTAGTTCGTGCACGTTTCTTGCCTGTGATAATCTCCCCGATTTCGGCGTAAATGTGTGTCTCGCTTATTGTATTGGCCTTAAGAGGGATGACTATGTCGCCAGCCTCGGCGAGAGCTGCTTCTTTCGAGTCGACAACAACTTTTGATCTAAGGATAGCGTCGTCATCGAGTTCTCTAGCGTCAGGTCTGAAAGATCCTATGGCATTGATATGGGTCCCTTGTTTCAGCAGCCTACCAGCGAAAATGGGAGTCTTAGAAGTTGTGGCGGTCACTATGATGTCGGATTTCTTAACAACGACCTCTGGGCTGTCTGCAATTTCGATGTCTATACCGATCGCTTTACTCATGTCTTCAGCAAACTTTCTACTTTGATCCGCTGAGATATCGAAAGCGTAAACTTTGTCTACATCTCTAACCTCATTGACCGCTAGAAGCTGCGTCCTAGCTTGAACCCCTGTGCCGAAGATTCCGACGACCTTCGCATTCTTTCTGGCCAAGTATTTAGCTGCGACACCTCCTGCCGCCCCGGTCCTCATTGCGGTTATGTAAGTGCCTTCCATGAATGCCAGCGGATACCCTGTTGAAGCATCGTTAAGGGTTACTGTAGCCAAAACCGTCGGCAAGTTATGCTTTGACGGATTAGATTCAAACACAGCTACGATCTTTGCTGCTAGCGATCCGGTCTCACTCAAGTAGGCGGGCATAACGCCCATCCACCCGGCTCTGTCGAAAACGGTCAGGCCTAATCTAGTGGGCATTCTAGCTGTACCGAGGGCCAGTTCCTTAAACGCACGTTCAACGACCTGTATAGTCTCCTTCATTGTCATTACAGCTTCGAGGTCCTTTTTCGAAAGTATGAGGACCATGCCCAACATCTCAATCGACGGTTTTTCTCGGCTTTTCGCCACACCAACATTTTCGCTCTGCTGCTTTTCAACCTTGCCAAGCTGCATTGAAGTTTCGATCGACCATGGTAAAATTCGACATTGAATCGTTGTTGTAGAGATCTAGATTCTTCGGCTTAAGTACAAGGGCTTGGACATCGTTCTCTAGATTATGCCCTAGCCTCCTATCTTGACTTCAAGACCGATCGATTCCATCTTCCCCTTGATCGATTGTAAATGATCTTCTCTTGGCGGTTTGAGCCCCTTAAGCCTGTACTTAAGGCCCAGCCTCTTGTACTTTGCCTCTCCAAGTCGATGATATGGTAGAAGATCCACCTCCCTCACTCCATGTAGCTCTGAAATGAAATGTCCTAAGGACTCGATGTTGTCTTCACAATCGTTGTATCCTGGGATGATCGGAATCCTTACTACCATGGGAATGAGCTTTGAAGAGATCTTCTTTGCATTCCCAAGGATGAGATCGTTGTGCACGCCTACAAATTCCTTATGCCTAACTGGATCCATGTCTTTGATATCGTAGAGGGCTAGATCTGTGTATTTCAGAACTTTTTCCAGGATGCTCCATTCAGCATAGCCACAGGTCTCTAGGGCCGTATGGATCTGCCCCTCCTTGCATCTTCTGAACAGTTCTGCGACAAATTCTGGTTGAGCTGTGGGTTCGCCTCCAGACGCCGTTACGCCTCCGCCACTAGCCTCAAGGAATATTCGGTCTCGCTCGACCTCCTCTAGGACCTCATCAACCGCCACATATCTTCCTATCTGCTCAAGAGCTTTAGAGTAACATGTGTCCAAGCATCTTCCGCACACAATGCATCGATCCTTCACTATCATCTTGGAACTCCGGCCAAATGTCTTGATCGCGTTGTACGGACATATTCTCACGCATGTTTCACAGTGGAT
>CAYOZM010000127.1:0-2340 GCA_964408475.1 uncultured Candidatus Bathyarchaeia archaeon
TATACAGCGATTATAGCGGAATCCGTTCCAGAGGAGGAGAGGGGAAACGCTTTCGGAACATTCTTCTTCATCGTATTCATCGGCTATTTCGTAGGCCCGATTGTGGGCGGTTATATCTATAGCTTCGGCGGATTCTCCACAATTCTTTACGGCGCCGGGTTCTTAGGGGTATGCGGCTCTCTTATAAGGCTGGTTTGGATTCGGGAGACTTTTGCCGCTAAGCGAGGAAGAACAGTTGACGCTATCAGGATCGAAAGGCCCTTGAGCCGTTTGCCACACTTAGGTCGCGATCTGAAATTTCTAACGGTTGTTTCATCTATGGTCGGATTCGTATATGGGGTTATGTTCCCCTATGTTCCAGTGTTTGCAACAGAGGTTTTGAAGATCTCGAGGTTCGAGTTGGGACTTATGTTCTCTGTGAGTTCATTCGCGCAGTTCATGATAAGTCTGCCAGCTGGAAAGATCATCCGAAAAGTTGGAACTAGGACTTTGATGATCTTAGCCAATATCTTTTCATCAGCCTTGATAATCCCATGGATATATTCACCCAACATCTTCTTTGCGATCTGGATCTACACCCTGACAGGAGTTTTCACGCAACTCTTCACTATAGCGAATCAAACATTGACATCCAATCTAACATCGATAGAGAGTAGGGCTTCTACGATTGGATTGATAACCACGCTTTCAGGATTGGTAGGCGCGATCTCCCCATACCTTGGAGGTCTAATTTGGACTAGGATTAATCCGCATTCAGTATTTTTCCTGGTCACAGCTGTAGGGCTATTAACGTCTATTCCATTAATAGCGATAAAGGAAAGGATTCTCATTGAGAAGCATACAAGTAGCCGCCTTGAAGCCTATCATCGAGAGGAGAAGCATACGAAAGTTTGAGAGGAAACCCGTTCCGAAGAGAATTCTTAAGAACCTAATTGAAGCAGGGCAGAGAGCTCCTTCGAATTGTGGAGTTCAACCGTACAGCGTTATAATTGTAGACGATGATAAAAAACGTGAGCATATCTTTGATGCGGTAGGTCGGCAAGAATGCATGGAAGAGGCACCTGTTTGGATCATAGTATGCTGCGATTGGGCGCGCCCGCTTAAACTGTTCGAGATGTTAGAAGTCGATACTGAGTTCGGTCAGATCTACAAATTGGTCAATGGAATTATCGACGCCACACTGGTTGCAGAGAACATTGTGACCGCAGCTGAAATAATGGGTTTAGCTTCTGTATTCGTCGGATCTCTCTGGAAGTCGCTGGAGAGGGTAGCTCAAATCCTTCAGCTTCCAGCCAATGTGTTACCAATTCTACTTCTTTGCATCGGATATCCGTCTGAGAGCCCCCCAAAGAGACCGCGATGGCCTCTCAACGCTGTCATGCATGAAAACAGGTATACCATGCCTGATGAAAGAATGATGCTTAATTACTATAGAGAGGCGAACAGAGCTCTGCTCGAGATGAACTATTTCAAGAAAGATGTACACAGTTGGGCAGAGCATTGGAGTAGGAAATTTAAGAAGAAGGACATGATGCTATGGGAAGCAAACTTGAGAGATCAGCTGAAGAAAATGGGGTTTCTACCCTAAGAGGCTATTGTAGCTATGTCCTCTAGAAAAGTCAAGGCTGTGGTCTTCGACCTTGATGACACCTTGATCGACGCTCAGAGAGGTTTTCGGGCGGCCCACGCGAAGGTAACTCAAATGATTAGTCGCTACCTCAAACAGAAGAAGTTCAATTTGAAGAATTCTCGGATGCTTAGAGAAATCCGCAGTTTCGACGACAAGATGAATCGAGAGGTCAAGTATGATAGGGATAAATGGTGGCAGAAGATCGTAAACAACCTTGGTGTGAACGTAGTTCTCCCCAAAGCTTTCGCAAGGAGGTTGACGATGGCATATTGGCATGCATACGCGAGATCGAGCAGACCGTATAGAGATACTTTAAGTACGCTAAAATATTTGAAGAGGAGAGGCTACCTTCTAGGGTTACTCTCAGACACAGATGGCCTAAAGGGTATGAAAACATGGAGAATCGAGAAACTGCCTTTCAGACATTTCTTCAATGAGATCGTGATCGCGGGAGAGGATACAGCGAAAACGAAGCCCAGCTCGGAACCATACAGATTGATCGCAACGAAGCTTGGAGCAACCGCTAGTGAGTGCGTCTTCGTTGGAGACAAACCCTTCACCGATATTGAAGGTGCTAAGATAGCTGGAATGAAAACGGTCTTTGTCCGTAGAAGAGATTGGCAAGTTGATGTGAAAGCAGACTGGACGATCGAGTCGCTATCTGAACTTCATCGAATACTCTAACTATGCTAGGATGCTACAGCAGCTTC
>CAYOZM010000128.1:0-2329 GCA_964408475.1 uncultured Candidatus Bathyarchaeia archaeon
TTCCGCTACTGCTGATCGCTCTGGTGGCTTTCGCTTTTGTCAGGGCTACGGCTGCAGGCGCTGAAGAGGCATCCTCCTTAGGCGTAGAGAGAAGCATAACGATAAGCGAGTATGCGCTCGTCACAGTTAATGACAAGTTCAACTTTAAGAACAGTGGAATTGAACCCGTAAACAGCTTGACAGTCGGTTTTCCGCGAGAGTTCGCAGACCTTCTTAAAGATGTTTCAGCCAAGGATTCCGATGGAGTAATCCTACGGGTAGACCGAGACGTTGATCCTTCATCTCCTATCTACTGGCTTCGATTGACCTTCTCGAAGGATGTTGAGTCCAACGAAGAGTACAGGCTCAACTCGAAGATGCTGTTCGCCGGGCTGGTGAGCTTCAATGACCCAGGATTCACGTTCAAGTTTGCTCCCCACCCGACACTTCAGTCGAGAGCCGAGTTCTCGAATGTAACGATCGTTCTTCCCGCAGACGCGCAAGTTACAGTTCCACCCAATTCAACATTCATACCCGAGAATGTAGAGGGCAAACCTACAGTCTTCAATTCGAGTCGACCGCTTGAACCCCTAACGGACACTATATTCTCCTTCAACTATACCTCGACCAGTCAGCGGATTATAAGATGCGAATACGCTGAGAGGCAGATAACATTCGATCCTTTCGGAGGCATATCCGTTGCAGACAAATACTACGTGAAGAACTTGGCGAATGACGCTTACTCGATCCGAGTTCTCTTGCCTCAGAACTCAACCCAGATCATGCTCTACGACCTGCTAGGTCCAGTCTGGAAGGAAGTAGCTGCTACAGCGAATGAGACGACAGTCTCCCCGCGCTACGGCAAGATAAGGAAGGGGGAGGTCTTCACGTTCACCCTTCAATATCATATTGAACAGAAGAGATATGTGAAGAAGATAGAGTGGTGGGGGCTGTACAATTTCACTATGGACCTAGCTCCCCATTCAGAATGGATAGTTGAGAAGTTCAACGTCGTAATCACATTAGAGACAGGCGCCTCCGTGGAGTGGGAGTCTCAGGAGCCGAACGCTACATTGAAGCCGTCGACATTCAGAACAGCGATCGTCTACAATTTGACAGATCTACTGCCTGAAGAGAATGCTTCTGTAGCTATCAGGTATAGATACCAGAGCTTCTGGGCTGCTTACGAGCCTCTACAGTGGGTATTTACTCTAGAGATAGTTCTAGTCGCTCTAGCTGTAACATTCAGATTGAGGAAGCAGCCAGCGCCTAGTATCCCGGTCCCAGTTGAAAGAATTCGTGAGTTCGTTGAACTCTACGATGAGAAGACAGCTCTAAAGCTTGAGGTTGAGATGATGGAGGAGCAGCTGGCTAGAGGAGCTATTACGAAGCATGATTATAGGCATAGAAAGAGGAACATCGACCTCCGGACCGATGAGATAAACAAGGCTCTGACTACTGTTAAGACTGAGCTCCGATCCATCCAAGCGAGATACGATGATATGTTAAGGCGGATAGAGAAAGCTGAAGCAGAGGTAGATGCCGCAAGAGTCAGTCAAGCGCAAGTGAGAACCCAATATAGAACAGGGAAGATGACGAGAGAAGTCTATGATACACTAACGACAGATATAAACAAGCGCATAGACAAGGCGAGAGAAACGATGGATAGTGTAATAATCACTCTACGAGAAGAAGCGCGCTAACAAACGTCTTCTCTATTCGTGAGAGCTCAACCTTACTCAGCCTCTTTCCTCCCTTCCCAAGTTCCATATTCTCTTTATCTCAAGAGTTGAGAAGCATCTAGGCAAACATTTTTATTCCTTGAAATTTCATATGGTGAAGCCGTTTTGTAGGAGAAGGATAGCAATGGTAAAAGTGTCTGTTGACTTGGAGAAATGCAATGGAGATGGAGTTTGCGCGCAAGTTTGCCCGGTCGCCGTCTTTGAGATACGAGATGGGAAGTCATACGTAATCAACAATGACGCTTGCATAGTGTGTAGAGCATGCGAGATTCAATGCCCAACTCAAGCGATAACGGTGACTGAGTAGGCAAACTTCTCTTCTTTTCTGCAGGCTTTGTTTCCGCAAACTATTCCTTAGGTTCTTAAGGAGTATATCTAAACGGGTGTCTAGCTCTCTCCTTATTCTCCAGGAGATCGTCGATCGTCGGTCTGCCTTCCATGGCCTTCCTTATCGAGTGCCTCATAGCCTTGTAGTTGTTTATGTAGACCCTCCTTCTATCTACTGCTGCTGGATGAACAAAGACATTCGCAATCAAGATCAAGTCATCTGCAGCCTCTTTAGGCAAGATGCCGTCGCTCACACTGTCTATAACCGCTTTCGCAACCGC
>CAYOZM010000129.1:0-2324 GCA_964408475.1 uncultured Candidatus Bathyarchaeia archaeon
AACATCTTCAAGCATGAACTCGTTCCGAAACACGTTGTTCTCAATAAGAAAGAAGTCGAAGAAGTTCTGGAGAAATACCATATAAGAGCTTATCAATTGCCCTACATAAAAGCGTCTGATCCAGCTGTTCGAGCTATCGAGGCCGAACCTGGAGATATTCTCAAGATCATTAGAAGAAGCTCAACAGCGGGAGAAGTAGTCGTATACAGATATGTTATAGCGGACTGAACTGGAGGAATATTTTAGATGCAGTCATCAGACACTCAAATGTGGAATCTTCTTAAACACTTCTTTAAGGATAAAGGTCTTGTCAAACAGCACGTAGACTCCTACAATGATTTTGTGGAGAAAGGCCTGCAAGCTATCGTCGATGAGGTTGGAGAGATCCCTATAGAGATAGAGGACTACCCGCTGAAAATCAAGCTGGGCAAGATAGAGATTGGAACTCCAAGAGTTACAGAAGTGGATGGGTCTGAGCGCCAAATATATCCGACTGAAGCAAGAGTTAGGAACCTCACCTACGCGGCGCCTCTCCACCTAGAGATGACCCCGCTTATAGGTGAGAGAGAAGGGCAATCGGAGATCGTCTACATCGGCGACTTCCCAGTAATGCTCAAGTCTAGAATATGTCCGCTCTCAAGCTTAACATCAGAAGAGCTTGTTAGGATAGGGGAAGACCCCTTAGACCCCGGCGGATACTTCGTAGTCAACGGGTCGGAAAGAGTTGTAGTCGCTCTAGAAGATCTTGCGCCGAATAGGATACTCGTAGATATAGAGAAAACAGGTGTCACGCCCACGTATAAGGCCAAGATCTTCTCGACGACGGTGGGATTCAGAGCAAGAATCGAAGTCACGATGAAGAGCGACGGGGCCATATTCATCTCAATGCCCGGGGTTCCAGCGGATCTACCGATAATAGTGATGATGAAAGCTCTAGGAATCGAAGAGGATGCGAAGATAGCTGAAATGGTCTCGCCTGAGATGGATATTCAGAGTGAACTGGAATCATCGTTCGATAAAGCTCAAGGAGTAATCTCAGCCAGAGACGCATTCCTGTACATAGGGAACAGATTAGCACCTGGGCAAGTTGAAGAATATAGAATGAAGAAGGCAGAGACAGTTGTAGATAGAAACTTCCTGCCGCACCTAGGGAGAGCGCCGTCGAATCGATTAGATAAGGCAGTCTTCCTTGCTGAGATTGCGAATAGAATCATAGAACTGAAGCTCATAAAGAGAGAAGCGGACGATAAAGACCACTATGCGAATAAAAGGCTGAAATTGGCCGGGGCACTACTTGCTGAACTGTTCAGAATAGCATTTAGAAATCTGACGAGAGATCTGAAATACCAACTTGAGCGAATTACTATCAAAAGGCATATTGAATTATCCATAGTCAACGCCGTCAGGCCGGGAATCATAACTGAGAGAGTTCAGCATGCTATCGCAACAGGAAACTGGGTGAGAGGAAGAGTCGGAGTTACTCAGCTGCTTGACAGAACCAACTTCTCCTCAACTCTAAGCCACCTAAGAAGACTACAGTCGCCACTAAGCAGAAGCCAACCAAACCTCGCAGCCAGAGATCTCCACCCGACGCACTGGGGAAGACTATGTCCGAACGAGACGCCCGAGGGCTCAAACTGCGGCCTAGTCAAGAACCTAGCGCTGTACTCAACAATATCCATAGGAGTAGACCCGAAAGAAGTAGTCAATAGGCTCTACAAGATGGGCGTTGTAAGACTAGAAGAAGCGGATAAGAAACTTAGGCAGGAAGGGGCTAAAGTAATCGTCGACGGAATAATCGCGGGATACTGTAAAGAACCTGAAGCTCTAGCGAAAGAGATGAGAACGCTACGAAGGACCGCCAAGCTAAGCTCAGAGGTAAACGTTGTCTACTATCCATCAACAGTTGAAGGAGCGAAGCCTGAGTTATACATCAATAGTGATGCTGGAAGAGTTAGAAGACCGCTCGTCATCGTCGAGAATGGGAAACCCAAACTTACTGAGGAGCACATAGAGAAAATTCAGAGAGAAGAATTTGGATGGGAGGACCTCGTTAAAGAAGGTATAATCGAGTATCTGGATGCTGATGAAGAAGAGAATGCTCTCGTAGCCTTAGATGCTGATAAGATAACGGATAGAACAACCCATCTAGAACTCGCTTCATACGCAACGCTAGGGATATGCGCTTCACTCATACCATACGCGGAACATAACCAGTCTCCTAGAAACGCATATGAATCTGCAATGGCAAAACAAGCGTTAGGAGTGTTCTCGACAAACTTCTTCAATAGAGTCGACTCCAGAGCGCACCTACTGCACTACCC
>CAYOZM010000130.1:0-2306 GCA_964408475.1 uncultured Candidatus Bathyarchaeia archaeon
CTTTGCCGTTGTCCTCCACTGAACTCGTGAGGAAATCTATTCATATGGTCTTCCGATAGACCTACCATGAGCAGAAGCTCTAGAACCCTCTGGCGAAGTTCCAGCCCTCTAGCGACGCCGTTCACGAACATAGGTTCCCCTACTATGTCTTTGATCGTCATTCTTGGGTTCAACGATGCGTAGGGGTCTTGGAAGACGATCTGCATCTTCGGCCTAAACCTAGCCATCTGTTTGTTATCGATCTTCGTTATGTCCATGCCTTCAAAGCGGATTTCACCATCTGTTGGCTCTATCAACCGTAGAATGCATCGTCCAACGGTTGTCTTCCCGCACCCAGATTCGCCCACAAGCCCCAAGGTTTCCGCGATGCCGATCTTAAAGGAGACTCCATCGACAGCGTACACATAGCCCACGGTTCTGCCGAGAACGCCACCGCGAATAGGAAAGTGCTTCTTCAGGTCCTTGACTTCGAGAAGCGTCTCTGTCGCTGACATCGTGTCCAATCCTCAGTTCATGCGCTGGCCATAAAGGTAGCAGGCGACGAAATGTCCTTCCTCAGGTTCGAACATAGGAGGCCTTTCCTTCTTGCAAATCTCCATGACATATGGGCATCGTGGATGAAAACGGCACCCAGGTGGCGGATAGATCAAGTTTGGAACCGAGCCAGGTATTATCTCGAGTCTCTCCATTTCCTTATGAAGCTTAGGAATCGATCTGAGTAGACCTTGCGTATATGGGTGAAGAGGCTTCCTGAAGAGAGCTCTTGTGCCAGTGTACTCGACGACAACTCCTGCGTACATCACTCCAACCCTGTCACACATCTCAGCAACTATTCCAAGATCATGCGTAATGATAAGTATCGATGCTCCAATCTCTTTCTTCAACTCGTTCAGCAACTGGAGGATTTGAGCTTGAATAGTCACGTCCAAAGCTGTTGTCGCTTCATCTGCAATAAGTAGGCTTGGGCCACAAGAAAGCGCCATAGCGATCATAGCTCTCTGTCGCATTCCGCCACTCAGCTCATGAGGGTACTGCTTAACAACTCTTTCAGGATACGGCATTCTCACAAGCTTCAAAGTTTCAATCGTCTTCTTGAGAGCTGCTTTCTTTATATCGCCCTTCGACGGCTTCGGCGGATCAGTCGTCTTCTTCTCCAGTTCTTCGATCTTTGACTTGAAGTCTCGAGCCGTTCCGGAGGCAGAGTCCACTTTCTCCAGTTTCCTTTGCAACTCTTCGATCTTCATCGCTAAAACTTCTTTTCTGAGGTCTTGATGAAGTAGGATGACTTCTGAGATCTGGTCTCCGATCGTTAGGACCGGGTTTATGTAGGTCATCGGATCTTGAAATACCATTGATATCTTGGCGCCTCGAATCTTCCTCATCTCCTCCTCGCTCTTCTTTAAGAGGTCTTCACCCTCAAGGAGGATTTGGCCGCTGACTATCCTGCCGGGCGGGTTAGGCACTAACTGCATTATCGAGAGGGCGGTGACGGATTTGCCGCAGCCTGTTTCACCAACGAGGCCTAGAGTCTCTCCCTTGTAGATCTCCAGGTCAACTCCTTCCAGCGCCTTAACTACTCCAGCGTAGGTGTAGAAGTAGGTGCTCAAGCCCCGAATACTCATAAGGATATCAGGCAAACCCTAATCACCTATCGTCTAAGCCTCGGGTCCAGTACATCTCTGAGACCGTCGCCCACAAGATTCAATGCGAGTGACGAAAGAAGAATAGCTAAACCCGGAAAGGTAACTATCCAAGGCGAACTATAAAGGTAGTTTCTTCCGTCAGCAACCATGAGCCCCCATTCCGCTACTCCGGCACCCGCACCGAAGCCTATGAAGCTTAGACCTGCTGCAGTCAAGATTACGCCTCCGAGGTGGCTTAGAAGCTTAGGAATTGTGACGGCGGTTCAAGGTCAACTATTCCTCGTCAGTTTCATCCTCATAATAGTTATGCTCATGGTTCTGTTCTACGCCTTCTCATCCATCTTCGAGATTCTAGCAAATGTACCGTAGCTGTCCACGCTTGAACATATTAAAGCTAAAAATTCTTAAATAAAAACTAGAAAGAAACAGTCCTACAATCATCTGGAGATCCTAAAGGCGAGAAAGATTTGAAGAAGCTACTGATAGGTTTACTCGTTGCTTTGAGCATCTTGATGATCCTGGAACCTGCTCTTGCATATGGAACTGAAGCGATTGAATGGAGTGGACCCCGCGTCGACTCGCTTCTCATCAAAATCTACAAGGACCCAATTGCGGAAGGCCTCGCTCTCGCAGCGAATGAGATAGACATAATGGATGTTCCAC
>CAYOZM010000131.1:0-2291 GCA_964408475.1 uncultured Candidatus Bathyarchaeia archaeon
CTAAGGAAGTAGTCTTCTGCAATCCAAACAGAATCAAATCCTCTCTTTTCAGCTAGCCTTACGTATTGAACCATGTCCATAATCGAGAGCGGAACCCCTGAGAAACCAAGCCCAATTCGCCTCATTTGTGCGCACCCGCTTCCGTTATTCTGTCTGTACCATCTGACTTAAGCCTTGTCAGAGCTGCCATGCCTTTGTCTCGAGCTTTCATTTTGAATTTGCTCGAAGTTCAATCACGCTCTTAATGATGAAAAGCTACAGAGTATATAGGGAAGAAATTCTCAAAGCCTGTCGTGACCTACGTGGTCGGCCGAACAGCTCCGTCCGAGAAGAAGATTGGGCATGCGGGAGCTATAATCGGGATAGGAAAAGGAAGGGTTGAAAGCAAGATCGAAGCATTCAGGCGCGCAGGAGTGGATGTTATCAGTCGTCCTTCAGAGATCGTCTCACGCGTGAGAGAAGCTCTCGAACAGCGTCAGTAGTTCACCTCAAGAACCTGAATTCAGGAGACGCTTCAACAACTCACTCGAGATGTTTCCTCCGCTTATGATTAAGCCGATCTTTTCCTTAACTCTCGGCTTGTACTTGAAGAGAAGAGCGGCTAGGGAGGCGGCGGCAGAAGGCTCCGCAATGATGTGAAGCTTCTTAGCTAAGAAGAGTATGGCTTGGCAGATCTGCGAATCTGTTACTAGGAACATCTCGTCAACATATTTCTGAATCATGTGGAACGTCAGATCGCCAGGTTGCCTTGAAGCCAAGCCATCAGCAATAGTTTCAACCGACTTCTTTTTCACTATTCTCCCTCTTCTCCAAGATTCGTATACGGCGGGGGCTCCTTCACTTTGAACGCCTATGACTCTTATCTCCGGTTTCATCGCTTTGGCAGCAGCAGCGATCCCGGAGATGAGTCCTCCTCCACCTACAGGAACTATCAGCGTGTCAAGTTCAGGGTGATCTTGAAGGACCTCTAGCCCTGTCGTTCCTTGCCCAGCAACGATAGCAGGATCGTCAAAAGCATGAATGAAAACCGCGCCGGTTTTGCGTTGATTTTCAATGGCCTTGCCGTAGGCTTCCTCGTAGTCCTTTCCCACCCGAGTAACTCTAGCTCCAAGAGCTTTGATAGCAGCAAGCTTTTCGAGATTAGGGTTCTCCGGAACGTAAACTGTTGCTTCTAGGTCGAGGACCTTGGCTCCATAAGAAACTGCAAGTCCGTGGTTGCCTGAGGACGCTGTTATGACTCCGCTCTTCCTTTCAGAGCTTGTGAGTCTGCTCATCTTGTTAAGTGCTCCTCTTATTTTGAACGCGCCGGTCAGTTGAAGATTCTCAAGCTTCAAGAAGATCTGGGCGTTCGCCCGTTCTGAAAGGACTGGTGAGAATACAGTTGGCGTTCTAACGATTAGACCTTTGAGAACCTTCGCTGCATCATGAATGCACTCGATATCTATCATCTTCTGTTGCCTCCAGTTGACGAGTCTGTCACCTGAATAGGTCCAGTTCAGCGGGTCTGATGAGTTCCGTTCCTTTGCCTTCCTCTTTCTTATAGGAGTAGCCCTTGAATATTGCGACCGGTACTCCGTCGGATTTGTTCATTACGAGCTCCGCAGCCGATGCGATTTCATCTGCAACGGCCATAACTGTTACAGTAAGTACATAGTTGAACATGTCTCTTTGACCTCTGTAATCTATTATCGGTTTCATTCCGGAGACCCCTATCGCAACATTCACATGCCCTATTCTCCAAGGTCTTCCAAAAGTGTCTGAGATTATTACAGCGACGTCGACTCCAGACAAGCGCCTGATTGTGGCTCGTATTCTCCTCGCCGACTCATCAGGGTCCACGGGAAGAAAAGAAACACACTCCTCGCCCTCTACATTCGACTTATCTACCCCGCCGTTAGCACATACAAATCCATGCCGGGTTTCAACGATCAAGTGTTGATCTTGCATTTTGACTATCCGTTTTGACTCCCTTAAGATGACTTCGACATGCCGTGGATCTCTGCCAGTCTGTTTCGCTATATGTAGCGCAAACGGAGACGGAACGATTCGACTTAAATCTAAAATTCTTCCTTCAGATTTCGAGACGATCTTCTGAGTGACGACCACTATGTCGCCTTCTCCAAGTTTCATGCCTTGTCTCTGTGCCGCGTCCAAGATCAATGCGCCTATATCATCGCCCTCCTTGATCAGCGGCATGCCTTCGAGACCTATAATCTGTATCAAGTCTAGATGCCTCTGCTCGAAATGAAGCCACAATTTCAATTACAGAAGCGATAGAAAAAGGCTTGCTA
>CAYOZM010000132.1:0-2257 GCA_964408475.1 uncultured Candidatus Bathyarchaeia archaeon
ATGATCTTCACGTTTGGAGTTGCCTCCCCAGTCATCCTAATGGGTGCACTAATAGGATTCGGAATGGTCAACGTAAACCGTCTAAGTGTGATCCGATTCAAAGGAAGGCTGGTCCAGAGGGCGGTTATAGGTGCAGCCCTCCTAATATCAGCTTTCTTGGTGGTATCTTAAAGCTCTGAGATTTCTTGCTCGTTGTCTGTCAGCTGAATAAAGCTTAACATATCGCTCCAGTTCTACCGTTCCTTCCTTTTGAACAGTAGCCAACCTCTATCTGTATTCACCATTATGTATCTACCCTTCAGCCGCTGGCCCTTCAACTCGAACTCGATCTTCTTCCCAGCTTCTAATTCAATCAACTCATACTCCCCTTTGTCCCAGATCTCAACCGTTCCCGCACCGTAGCCGTCGGTTATCTCGCCCTCGAAGGATGCGTAAGACATCTCGTGATCGACCTGAGGAATACCGAGTCTGCGCACCCCGGGATCTATTGGAGGCTCCTTCCTGAAAGCCCACGATTTCAGAACGCCGTTCATCTCAAGCCTGAAGTCGTAGTGTAAGCCTGCTCGACGAGCTTTATGGGCTTGCACAACGAAGACCGGCATGCTGGATCTCAGCTCTCCTAAAGTTGGATACTCCAAGCTTTATAGGCTTCGAAGATCCTTCGCAGTTCTTCCAAAGGTTCTTCATGGTAGTCAACTCTCAAGTCGATGAATGGTCTAACCCCTCTATACTCACGTCGCTTTATAACAAGGAGGGCTGCGGACCGCTTGCCCCTCTTATCTCCTCCAGCCTTCTGTCCCGCCTCAAGAGCTACCAGCAATCTCTCCTCAAGCTCTCCGCGACTAGCCTCGAACGCTTCAGCCATCGCTTGGATAACCTGTTCGCCGACGAGCATATTCCCAGCAGCGACATAGTTCTCGCCCACCAAATGCCCTTTCCAGTCCACATTCGCGCTTCCTGTGAAGGCTGCAGTTCTACCCTGAGCGTCGATCATTATCACCTGCCTCGACTCTCTTTCAGAATCTTCCCTCAGCATTCTCTCCAATGCCTCCTGCGGCGAGAGCCCTAACCTCAAGAGTTCTAGCCCTTGCGTTCCATAGGTTACATTGGTCAATGCTTGAGTTGCAATCGCACCGACGCCTATCTCTGCGTAAGGAACAACACTCCCTACGGCCGGAATCGCAGTCGCTACGCACACGCCTAATTCATTCGTCCTAGAGCATCTCGCAACCAAAGAGAAAGTTGCGCTTAACTGTTGAATCAATTCTCTCATAGTATTCTGGGAGAGAATTGCTTTTAAGAACACGCTAGCACTTGTCATTTAGAAACTCGGGCCGGTGGTCCAGTCTGGCTAAGACGTCCGCCTCACACGCGGAAGGTCGAGGGTTCGAGTCCCTCCCGGCCCACCAAATCGTATTTGGAAGATAAAGGTTCAAAGCGTAAGCTAGAGCACAATTCAGAACAAGATGTACTAACGATATTTGTGGGCCTGAAGGGCTTTCATATGCAGAAAGGGTTCAGCCTGTGATGCTATGAAAAGAAAACCGGTCTACGCATCCAAATGCCTTCGAGCAGAATGTTCCAAGCGAACACTCTCTAGTCTCTTCGACGCATTCGGAGGCATCGACACTTTACTTCATGATCGTCGTAGAGTCTTAATTAAACCGAACGTTAATTTCGCAACAAGAGAGAGCGGGGTCAACACAAATCTTGCCATAGTAGAAAGCTTGATTCAGTTGCTTACGGATTCAGGAGCAGGCGAGGTTGCGATCGGTGAAGGTTCAGGAATAGAGTCGAATACCTCGAGGATCTTCCAAACTACAGGATACGATGAAATAGCTGAGGAGACTGGCGCCAGACTTATCGATTTCGATGATTCAGACAAAGTGAAGCTTGAGGTGCCTGATGGGATAGCTTTGAAAGATCTCGAAATCCCTAAGCCTCTCTTGGACTATGATGTTCTGGTCAACGTTCCTGTGGTGAAGACAAGCATCTGCACCACTGTGACTCTCTGCCTGAAGAACTTGATGGGAATATTATCCAAGCGATATAAGGTCAAAGCTCACCTCTCAGGGCTGAGCCAAGCCATAGTTGACATCCATAAGGCTGTGAAGCCTGAATTGAACATTCTAGACGCTACTATAGGAATGGAAGGATTAGGTCCTATCAGCGGGACACCGAAGAGAACCGACTGGATATTGATGAGCAGATCTGCTGTTGAACTCGACTCCATTACAGCCAAATTCATGGGTATAGA
>CAYOZM010000133.1:0-2254 GCA_964408475.1 uncultured Candidatus Bathyarchaeia archaeon
TTCAAGGTGATGGTCAAAGGTTTTGTTAACACCCATCTTCATGTGAACCTCATCTGCAGAACCGCTGGTTTCCTGCAGGCGAATCCTGTAGAAGGAGTTTTCGACAGTTAAGCCTAGACCGCTCCCCGATACGGAGAGATCCGACTCGTAGTGAGGCTCAGTGGCGTTCTTGTTTCCATAGAAAATGAGGTACACTTTGCTGGAGTTTGCCGGAACATCCGCTAAGAACGCTACATCAAAGGCTGTAGTTGGCTGGAAACGCTCATCGCTCCTTCCGCTCCAAGAAGAAACGGAGTAGACTTGGCTCATCACCTCTCTCGGCTCTCCGTTTCTGGGGTCGACGGATACGACTCGGACTTCCCTCTCAGGTTCATCGACCCTATCTGAGTACACGGCGAGGCCTACGTGCACAGGCTCAGACTCCCTCGGCAAGCCGCGGGTCTCCGTTAACACGATGCTCGCGTAGTGTCTCCAAGCCTTGTTCCAGTAGCCCCCCTGAGCTGGTGCAGTAGAGCTCTTCTCAACGCTCACTCTAACTCCATCTTCTATCAAGCCCTCCACTCTAAGCTGATTCATTGAACTGTTCTCCCAGTCGGCCTTGACTACCGCCGTGGCTTCAGCACCCGCCTTGGCAGCGTTGTCTAAGGCGAGCTTACCGTCGTTGTAGACGAAGAAGTCTCTGGTCTCTACGTTGTTTACGAAGACTCTTTCAATTCTCCAAAGCTTTGAGTTTTCAAAGTCGATGGAAGCCTTGACGTGATAGAATGGGTGTTGAGGAGTTGGGAATGAGAAGAGAAGTTCTTTCACCGAAACCAATTTGGCTTCCCCGTTCTGTTTTCTGAACATATCGTTCTAATATCTAGCATTTTAAGTCTCTTTTCGCTTACAAATTAGTGATGGGAAATGTCTAGGAAAAGGTTAGCTGCTATATCGCTTATCGTGGCCACCCTTGTGGTAGCATCGTTCTTCATTGGCACACTATACTCTCCGTATGGTGGGTTTATGGAGTCACGCCCATGGGGTCCTCAAGTAGTAGAGTATCCAACACCTACACCAACTCCTACGCCAAGCCCGAAGGCCGTTGAATATACTCAAGAGCGGATGGTTATCTACAACGCATACGTGTCCCTTGAAACAAGAGATATTGGGGGCACTTTAGCTAAGATTAGAAGTTTGGCTGAGAGCTACGGCGGCTATGTTGCAGGTTCATCCCGCTCTTCTTATGGAATGCAAGCTACAGCTGAGATTACGATTCGAGTTCCTAAGGATAAATTCCGTACAGCGGTTCAGGAGATAGAAACCTACGGCAAGGTTTTGGATGAGCGTACAACAAGCGAGGATGTTACTCAACAATATATCGACGTGAAAGCTAGACTTGAGAACTTGCAGAGGCAGGAGAAGAGGCTTAACGAGATAGTTGGTATGGCTCGAACCGTGGATGAGGTCCTCAATGTTGAGAGGGAGTTGGAGCGTGTCAGAGGCGAGATCGAGAGCCTCCAAGGACAAGTAAACTACCTTGAGCGGAGCGTAGCCATGTCGGTCATTACAGTCAGCCTTAAGGAGCCTCCGCCGCCGTTCACTCCTCCAGGTATGGATTGGGGAGAGACCTTAGAAAGCGCGCTGAGAGGATTCTTCGCGGTAGTCCGCGGCTTGATAATTCTAGTCGTCTCATTGCTACCATTGATTGCGATCGGCTTTTTCGCATACTACGTGTACAGGAGAAGGAAGCTGAAGGTGAAGAAGTAGATGTTGACTAAGATACCTAAAATACCTCTAGCTTCGCCTATCTTATTTTGGGACTCTGCTCGATATATCTCGCAACAGAGAGGTTGATTGCAATTACGGGGATGATATCAGCGTCGCAGTCTTAATTATACCTGGGATTCTTCTTATTCGTGTGACCGTCTCGTCTAGAACCTTCATATCCTCTATTTCAATCCTACAGACCACATCGAATTCGCCGTAGACAACTAGGGTTTCAGTCACTCCAGAGAGTTTCTGAATCTCTCTTGCTACGCTGTGTTCCTTCCCTACCTCAACGACGATCAGCACATAGATGACCGAAGACCTTGAGGGCATCTTCGTCCCCAAGGGACTGGTGGCTAACTGCCCTGATAATTCTTTCGGGCCGTCGGAAACCGTTAATCGGGAGATAGCCTCAAGTGGCTATAAGCAATAGATTGTCGGCCTGTCCGGATAGGGGTAACTTGACAGATCCTGTTGTCAGACTACTTCTTAGCTACGATCTCGCTCA
>CAYOZM010000134.1:0-2215 GCA_964408475.1 uncultured Candidatus Bathyarchaeia archaeon
TGATAATGAAGTTTCATGATCGAATGAAGACCGCGGTGGAACGTGGAGTGCCGCTTCCACGGATATTGGAACTGCCTGTGAAAGAAGATCTAGCTAGAATGAAGATCCATCCGCCGAAGGAGTTCGGTAAGATCGCTGAAGATATAGTTGCGAAGATAGACTCTCAATTCAATCAGCTTGTTACAGAATTTCTCGGAGCAGGTGGTGAATGAGATGTCAACTATAGGGAGAGAATACTCAACCGTCCGTGAGATCTCAGGTCCTCTCCTCTTCGTTGAACATGTGAGAGGAGTCGGGTTCGGGGAGCTTGTGAGAGTCTTGACACCTGAAGGAGAGGAGAGGCGTGGGCAGGTCTTGGAAGTAAGCGAGAATGTAGCTGTTGTACAGGTCTTCGAAGGGACCTCTGGACTTGACATCTCTCGCACAAGAGTGAAGTTCGGCGGTGAAACGATCAAACTGCCAGTTTCCTCAGATATGCTTGGTAGGATACTGGACGGCAGTGGGAGACCTATCGATGGCGGACCTAGGATAATACCTGAAGACTACTGGGATGTGCATGGGGCTCCAATAAATCCTTACGCTAGAGCCTACCCTCGAGAGTTCATTCAAACAGGAATATCAGCTATAGACGGAATGAATACGCTCGTTAGAGGACAGAAGCTCCCCCTCTTCTCAGGATCAGGTCTCCCTCACAATATTACAGCAGCCCAGATCGCTAGACAAGCTAAAGTCAGGGGAACAGAGGAACCTTTCACAACGGTCTTCGCGGCGATGGGTATAACCGCAGATGAAGCTCGGTTCTTCAGAGAGGACTTCGAGAAGCAGGGAGCATTCGAGCATGTTACAATGTTCGTCAATCTAGCAGATGATCCTGCTATAGAACGAATCCTAACCCCGCGACTCGCATTGACCGCAGCAGAGTATTTCGCGATCAAGCTCGGTATGCATGTCCTAGTAATCTTGACGGATATGACTAACTACGCTGAGGCGCTGAGAGAGATCTCTGCAGCACGAGAAGAGGTTCCGGGTAGAAGAGGATATCCAGGCTACATGTATACAGATTTGGCTACGATCTACGAGAGGGCTGGCCGTACTCATGGCGGAAAGGGATCCATAACGCAGATGCCTATCCTCACTATGCCGCATGATGATATAACTCACCCTATCGCGGACCTGACCGGCTATATTACTGAAGGCCAGATAATCGTAGATAGAGGGTTGCACCGGAAAGGCGTATACCCACCTCTCGATGTTTCGCCGTCCCTCTCACGATTGATGAGGGAAGGGATCGGTAAAGGGAGAACAAGGGAAGACCACCGGGAAGTTTCAGACCAACTTTATTATGCTTATGCTGAAGGCAGGAGCTTCAGAGATCTTGTCGCAGTTATAGGTGAAGAAGCTCTTTCATCTAGAGACAAGCTCTACCTGAAGTTTGCGGACGTTTTTGAGAGGCGCTTCGTCAATCAAGGGGTCTATGAGAATAGGGATATCGATCAAACAATAGACCTAGGCTGGGAACTCTTGTCGATGCTTCCTGAAACAGAGTTGAAACGTATAGATCCATCAACGATCAAGAAATACCATCCCAAGTATAGGCTGAAGGCCACAGCGTAATGTCTCAGATTCCAACAGGGGTCCATCCTACACGGATGGAGCTGCTCGCTTTAAGGAAGAGGAAGCAGATAGCTGAAAGGGGTGGAGACCTCCTCAGAGAGAAATTAGACGCCCTAATGATAGAGTTCTTCCAATTCGTCCGCGAGATCTCAGCTCTACGAATACGCTCTCAACAACTTCTCTCAGATGCATACTCGCAATTCTCGGAGTCCCAAGTCTCTCTAGGCTTCAAAAAGTTGGAAGAAGTATCTCTAGGAGTAGACGATCGTTTCATACTCGACACAAGGTCTAGGAACGTGATCGGCGTAGCGATCCCATTCGTCACGGTCAATGTGGAAGTGACTGAAGGAGTGCCGTACAATATGCTCGAAACCTCAGCGAGACTAGATGAAGCAACAGCGAAGATGGTCGATGCTGTGAAAGCTGTAGCTGAACTGTCCAGCTCACAAGCAGCTATTATCAAATTGGCGGAAGCTATCGCTTCTACCAAGCGGAGGGTAAACTGCCTCGAATTCATAATAATACCTAGAATGCTCAATACTATCCGGTACATCGAGATGCATCTCCAAGAAAGAGAAAGAGAAGACTTCTTCAGATTGAA
>CAYOZM010000135.1:0-2167 GCA_964408475.1 uncultured Candidatus Bathyarchaeia archaeon
TCTTCAAGGAAGCGGTAATGCCCATAATGCAGGAGATCAAACGCGCCAGTCGCAAGAACAACTTTCGCTTTAGCCATCACGATCTCCTCCAATAGGCCAATAGAAAGTACACAATCTGAAATAAGAATGTCTTACCACTGAGTTTATCAAGGTTTGCCAGAAACCCACACCCATTTATGGGTGGGAGCAAGTCACCAGTTTAACGTAGACTCAAGAGTTTTCAGATTTCTGTCGTTATGGTTCTTGCGGCTTGACCGCAGTAAGGTTCAAGACAACTTCAGCTATGTTGCTTCCATATTCACATATCCTTCGAAGACTCTTTAAGATCAGCCTTAGGCTTGACAATAGACTATTCACAATGTGGAGTTCTTCTTCATCTTCAACTCTTGAGGCCATGAGAATTCTCCCAGTTTCAGAAATCTAAGCGCGTCGAGAAGACCTTCAGCATATGAGATTGAGGCTAGAGAGGTAACATCCTTTCTAATTTCACCATAATACTTAGAATCGGAAAGATATCTCTTCGCAACCTCCAGTACTCGTTCTACATCCTTTCGTGCAATAATCGCCGGCATCGTTGTCGGCTTCAACTCCGATAGAGCAGTTTCAACAGCGGCTATGTACCGTCTAGAACGCTCTTTCGCATCCTCAGTCATACAAGAAGCCTCGCCTAGATATTCTGTTCCAAATCACTCCTCTCGGCAGCGGCGAGAATCTGCAACGCCTCAGCCTCCATGAAATGCAATTTCCCCGGGATAACTATAGAATGAGGTGGACCGCCGAAATCGTACGACTTTAAGCGTTCAACTCTACCTGCCTTGATCTTCATATCTTCTGCGCCGACTCTAGCAACACCGACAGTGAGAGTCTGGTCCGTTATGACGTTATCTCTTCTTTTCTCCTCTAATGCGAGAAGCTGTTTGAGAGCTTGAGGTATTGTCATATAGGTCTTCTCCTCCGCCTTTATGTCGAGTAGAACGAGCGTGTGCAACCCTCTACCAAGATTCTCTTTGATGAAATCATAAGGCGACTCAGGAATAATCCCTGCCTCAACCATTGGAATCGTCACCGTCCGACCGAACTTGTAGTTCTGCAGGCCAACTACGCTTGAAACAGCGGATGTTACTGAAGCTCCATGGACTATACCGGTCTTTATGCCAGCCTTCTCAGCTCGCAGCCTCAGATCCAAGTGGGTTGTAGCTGCCATAGGGTCTCCCGGGACTAGAAAAGCTACGCTCTTGGTTCTGGCTTCACTCAAAACCGTCTGCTCAGCCTTCTCTTCTACATCCGACCTAGATAGAACCTTAACAGGTTTGCCTAGAAGCTTCTCTAGCCGCTGTAATGAAAGCCCAGGCATCAAACTCGTATAGAATTCAGCAAGAACCAAGTCAGCTTCCTTGGCTTCCTCCAATCCGCGCAAGGATATTCCAAGCTCACTATGCAAACCCAGTCCGATGAACTTCAATTGACCTGCCATCAAACCACCATCAATGAGCTATACAATGGATATAGCGCATTTGGATTTAGAAGGATAGTGACGGTGCTGAGAGATAATCTTCGCGTATTTATAAGTAAACTGTTTATAGCCTCAAGTGTCAACACACTCTGCAAGAGGTAATGAGCGGAATGCCAAGGCTGTTTGAAGCAAGAGAGATAATCGGATTAGCGATTAGGATCGAAGAGAATGGAGAAGAATTCTACACACGACTCGCGAATGCCACGAAGAACCTCCAAGTCAAGGAAACGTTTGAGTTTCTGGCAGGAGAGGAGAGAAAACATAGGAACTTATTTAGAGAGATCCAACAGAGAATCGGAGAATTCAAGCCTATCTACGAGTCTTATCCGGGCGAATACTTGAACTACGTCAAGGCTTTGGCGGAAGAGAACATATTCACAAAAGAGAGATACGGGCAACTACTCGCAAACCAGCTCAAGACCAATACGGCAGCACTCGACACAGCAATAGGACTGGAGAAAGACTCCATACTCTTCTACGATGAGATCAAGAACTTTATTCCAGAGTCAGAACATGAAACGATTAACGAAATTATCCGCCAAGAGAAAGAACACATGCGAAAACTCTCAGAAATCAAACGAATACAACAGAAGACGTAGCTACAATCGAATCTACAAAAGATTATTTAATACGAGAAAAATCTATCAGAACATG
>CAYOZM010000136.1:0-2156 GCA_964408475.1 uncultured Candidatus Bathyarchaeia archaeon
CGACTCTCGGAAGCTCAGTTAGATCGATTTGCTTTCCATATTTGAAAGCTCCTTTGATTGTAGAAGCGTAAGAGAAAGCTGACTTTGGAACAGACTTTGGGTCCAAGAGTAGAAAACCTGACTTGAGCCGTGGAGCTGGAGTAATCAATATCTTCCCATCGGAGAGTACAGATTCTCGAATAGGCTTTTGAGGAGAATCCGGATTGACTTTAAGAACTCTAGTATCTTGAAAGATCTGAAGCTCTCGGAGCCTACGCGCCGCTTCCTCTGCTCCTTCAAAGTTCGGAATCCTGTGGAAGACAGGTCTAGGAAACCTAGCGACATTCCGCTCTTCCATAATTCTCCAGATCTTTCTCCGCAGATGCTCTTTCAGCAAAACTATGTCTTCCACGTAAACATCAACTAGAGATTCTCGCTTAATTCAGGAAGCCGATTTAAGTTTGACGCCCCAATCAGAAGCAAACCGGAGCGAGACAGCTCCGAAGTTTCACTCGATCTAGGTACAATTCAAAGATATTGTGTTAAAGCCTTGAAATCAACCTTCAAGACCCCCCATGATCCCCCCCATCCCCTGTTTTATGTAAAATCTTGATACGGGTGTAATGCCATGGGGCCTCTTTACTTCTTCCCGGCTCTCCTCCTCACCCTGATCATTCACCTGTAATGGCGTCCGCGAGCTTGAGTATGTGAACCTTTACCATGCTTCCATCGATCTATGGTAGAATTGAAATGGAATCCTGAACCATCTCATCCCAATTTGATCTTTCTACGGCTCAACGATGACTTTGATCGTTTCTAATCTGTTTGCACTAAGATCTTCTATAATGCTAGGAATCATGCGAAGAGGAATTCTATGCGTAACCAATTTCCGCAGGTTCACCTTGCCTTCAGAGACGAGCTGTAGTGCGACTGGATACTTTCCAACTCCACCGTTCGATGGAGCCCAGATAACGACTTCACTGTGCCGTAGGGGAGGGCCTCGAAGGTTCTTTCCAGCCCCAACCAAGACAAGCTTTCCGCCGCTCCTAGTAACTTCAAAAGCTTGGTCGATAGTCTCTTGAAGCCCCGCCGCTTCTACAGAGCAGTCTACGCCTAATCCATGTGTAATCTTCAAGATAGATTTTCTCAGGTCAACTTCCTTAGGATTGATCGTGTGGTCTGCGCCAAGTTCCTTCGACAGCTTGAGTCTAATAGGCTGCGTCTCTATCGCTATTACAACCATTTCCGACAGTTTGGCGACCTGCGTCTGAACTAAGCCAACGGGTCCCTGCCCGAATATCGCAATCGTCTCCCCGAGCTTCGGCTGGATGAAATCCATGACATGTAGCGCTAGAGCTAGGGGCTCTGTCATCGCAGCTTCATCGAAGGAGACATTATCTGGAATCTTGAACACGCTTCGAGCCGGAGCTGCTATATACTCGGCGAATGACCCGTCAACCTCGAAGCCTATGTACTTCGCGTTAACACACAAGTGATGATTCCCCTTGCTACAATGGTAGCATTCCCCGCAGTATCTGACGATCTCTGAGATCACCCTATCTCCTTCATTGAACCCTTTCACATTGCCACCTACTTTCGCCACGACTCCAGAGAAATCGTGCCCCAGAACTCTAGGCGTCTTTGTCTCCAACTCGCCTTTATAGAAATGGATGTCTGTACCGCACATGCTTGCTGCCTTGACTCTGATGAGAACCTCTTCATCGCTTATCCTCGGGATCTTCAAGGTTTGTATACGCAAATCTCCTTTACCGTGAAGAACCGCAGCCTTCATCTCCCCAGTTGGCAAAGGAATTGACCTCATGAAGGGCATGTGCTTAGGCTTATTTTCAATCTAACTACTCGAATAGAATCTGGCGCGAAAACTATCCTACAAGTAGGAAAGCGAGTGCGAATGCTATTGTGTCATTTAAGGCATGAGCTACTATAACAGGTATGAGACTTTTCCTCCACTTGCAGATAACTCCGTAGATCAACCCTAGAAAAATGGCTCCAGCCGTTCTAAACCATAGTTCTGGGCTGTAGTGAGCGAAACCGAAGACTAACGCTCCTGCCGCGATTCCAACCATTGAACCTTTCCATCTTGCGAACGCCCCTTGGATCAATCCTCTGAAGAAGATCTCCTCGCAGGGTCCAACAAGTATCCATGTAAGAGCCAG
>CAYOZM010000137.1:0-2071 GCA_964408475.1 uncultured Candidatus Bathyarchaeia archaeon
TGCTGGAAGGATCTATAGTAAAGAACATTCGAGAAATAGTCTCGTACGAAGGGCTCTTCGCAGACATCGCATCCGAGGGTGAAGAAGTGATCTGTCGAGGCAAGTTAGAACAGGTCAGAAAAAGGAAAGAAGGGGAAACATATAACAGGATTTTGGTTGGATCTATTGAAGCTTCAGAATCGGACTATATTATTCCGAAACCCTAGTTGCCAAGCGCTTCCTTAAGCCTAATCGGGAACGGCCCGAGTTTCCCCCCGAAGTTCACAGCTGTAATCTTCTTCACACCTGGAACGTTCATCGCTGCTCTAACGCCTTCTCCAGTGGCTTTCTTAACAAGGTCAGCTGTCAACCCATTAAAGACGAGTTCGTAAACGCTCGTTACGCCTTCTGGAACAAGCGAGTTCGAGATAGCACCTCTGAGCAGCGGGCAGAAGGGATGATTCGTTGACGCCCCAAGCTTATACTTCATCGATCCAACCTTCGAGCCTGAACGGCAGATGCCGCCTGGAAAAGTCAAGACAACGCCTTGAACCTTTCCAATAGCCTTGACAGCCTTCTCTGCTGCTTCGAGTCCGGCTTTCTGGTTCTCAGCCATTACAAGGAAGTTGCCGCCTGCAACAGCGCGTTTCACTCCAAACTTATCCTCGATAATGAATTCGCCTTCCATTACTGGTATTCTCCAGATCTTCCTTCCAGCTAATGTATCACCTTTCTGAAAGCCATCTCCGAATAGTTGAACAGCTCTCCCAATCTTTATTCTCTTCTTCGCCATAGGCATACCATCGAATGCAGCTGTCGTTGGGCAAGTCAAGATGCATTGACCCATCCTGCCAAGCATTTGCATCTTCAACTCGTGGCCAGTCCTGTGGTATATCTGAATCATAACGCCCGGCCTCCCGTCCGGCGTCTTCTCCGGAGGGACCGGGACGCCCTCTATCCCAGCCTCAGCAGGAGACATAATTATCGAAGAAGCGAACCCCGTCGCGCTCGTCGCAGCTGTCATAGCCCATTTCTCACTTTCGGCCGTTATCAGAATTCTAGAAGCAATCATGGGAAAAGCTTCTGCAAAAGTATCTTCGACCTCGACACCTTGTGACAAGACGATCCGCTCAGCCCAATTAATTCTAGAACCTGCCGTTTAAAATTTAGCATTCAGAATCTCCGGCTGGCAGCCGCTCTGTGAGATCGTTAGAACAGAGAGCTCAAACTGTCCCCGATACAGAAATTTCAAATCCTTATCTCTATAACGAGTTTCTCCGGTTCACATGCTATGTTCATTGACTCAATCGAGTAGTCCTCATGCATCCTGAGAACACGTTGAATTATCTTGGTTCTATCACTCATAGGCGGCACTTCCCGCACCTCTTCCGTTTCAGAAGTGCATACTGAGCAGACCCAGAGCATTCTCTTAATCGTAATCTTTGCATCATCTTCTTTGCAAGCGTACTTCACACTGAAACACACTTGATCTGTGAACACACCACAAGTAGCGCAATGGCGTTTCTCGAGAATTTGAATGTGCCTGCCGTTTTTAGTAAACATGACAGGGTCTCCGATCCTATTGTTCTAAGTGAAGAATATTTATTCCATAGAGGAATGCGAAAGTATCCCGCTGGAACCGCCGGTTGATTTTATCAAGATTATGTTTTCCTCAATAGCACATGCCTTAAGAAGACGCTTCTACTTCACGATTGAAAAGTGTTATATCGATATCCTATGAATATTGCGAAACGTTCCTGTCAAGATGCTGCATGACGAGAGGTGTATGGAATTGAAAGTAGTAAAGGTTGGTTTCGTAAAAGTAGGAAACATAGGATCCGCGCCACTGCTCGAATTCCTCCTCGATGAGAGAGCTGAAAGACAAGATATAGATGCTAGAGTGGTGAGTTCAGGCGCGAAGATGACTCCTGAAGCGGCTCTGGAAGTAGCTCAAAAGATACTTGAGTTTAAACCGGACTTCGCAGTGGTCTCAAGCCCGAACGCGTCTCTTCCAGGTCCTAGCAAGGCTAGGGAGACCTTGAAGAATGCTGGTGTCCCAACCGTGGTTGTCTCGGACAGCCCAGCTAAGAAG
>CAYOZM010000138.1:0-2068 GCA_964408475.1 uncultured Candidatus Bathyarchaeia archaeon
ATGAGTATCGAAGCATTGAACGGCGCTGTAGATGCCTTCGACGAAAGGATCCATCTGCTTAGACCTCATAAAGGTCAAATTGAAAGTGCAGAGAACTTCAGAAAGTTACTGAGCGGGAGCCAACTCGTATCAAGCTTGGAGAGGGCTACTGGGAAGAGAAGTCACAAAAAATCTCCCGAAATCCCAAACATCAAGCTTCAAGACGCTTATTCCCTAAGATGCTCACCTCAAGTATACGGCGCTGTGAGAGATGCGATCAATTTTGCAACAAAAGTGATAGGAATCGAGATGAACTCGGCAACGGACAACCCGCTTATACTCTCAAAGTCTGACGAAGCACTTCATGGGGGCAACTTCCACGGCCAACCTGTCGCAAGCGCGATGGATATGTTGAGCATATCCCTGACAAGCGTCGGAAATATCTCGGAGAGGAGAACCGCACGGCTGTTAGATAGCAGTCTGAACGAAGGTCTGCCACTCTTCTTAGTTAAAGGCAAGGAGGATGTCCAAATGGGTTTGATGGGAACACAGTATACCGCAACTTCATTAGCAGCTGAGAATCGGACGTTGGCGTATCCAGCGAGCATTCAATCTCTGCCCACGAACGCGAACAACCAAGATATAGTCAGCATGGGAACAATCGCAGCAAGGAACGCGTTGAAGATCTTGAGAAACGTTGAATGCATAGTCGCGATTGAGATGATAAGTGCTGCGCAAGCAATTGATCTACGTGGTCCTGAGAAGCTTGCGAAGGGAACGGCGGAGGCGTACCGAATGATTAGGAGGATTATTCCACCGATAGTGGAAGATAGAGAAACCTATGTTGACATAGCGAAACTCGTCGAGATTCTTGAAAACGGAGAACTGTTGAGAGCCGTGGAGAGAACTTTTGGCGAGTTGAATTAAGCGGTCCGCGTTAGGTTGCCAGATCAAGGAGTTCGATCAGTTCATAGACCTTGAGATTCGACCCGTAGTTGCTGACCGCATCACTAAAGTTTCTAACGCAGAAAGGACATGATGTGACAATAGCCTCAGCTCCAGTCGCCTCAGCCTCCTTGATCCGCTCGTAAGCTGTTTCTAAAGCGAAGTCTGGAAACGCTGATTTCACTCCTCCCCCTGCCCCACAGCACCAAGAATCCTCTTTGATTCGATACATCTCGACCAGCTCTATTCCCGGAATCGACCTCAGAAGTTTCCTAGGCTTCTCGAACCATTCTCGCCTAAAATTCTTGATCTCAGGAGTTTCAATCGATTTCCTACCCTTAAACCATAATGTGACATGGCGGCCTAGATGGCAAGGGTCATGCCACGTTACCTTACGCTTGAATTCCTTTTTCAGTGCAATACTGCCTCCCTCGAACAGGTCGTAGATGAACTCCGAGGCATGCTTCAACTCGAATGGAACTTCTCCAACGTATTTCGGGTAGTCTATCTTGAAGGTTCGATAGCAACCGGAACAACTGAAAACTAGTTTTGAGACGCCCATTTGACGGAATATGTCCATGTTCTGTTCCGCTAATTTTTTGGCAGTCTCGATTTGACCAATTCGCAGTAGTGGTGAACCGCAGCAAACTTCATTTGACAGAACAGTGAAATCTACACCCGCTTTCCTGAGCAGGTTGACCGTTGCCTTCCCGATGTTAGACAGCCTATAGGATGTAGTGCAACCGACGAAGTAAGCTACTTCCGCCTTACGGTCTTTCTCGCCGTCGTACCAGTTAGTTCGTGATTCATGTCTCTCCGCGTAAGGGTTGTTGTTTAATAGAATCGAGTCTACGATTCCTTTATGTTTCGGATGAGGAGGAACTCCGGAATCAATGCATTCAGCTCTAGCTGCTTCTATAATTTCGGGAATGGGGATATTGTTCTCGCATTGAGTTTGGCAGTTTCCACAAGTCGGGCAGCGGAAGAGTACGTCGGAGACTTCTTCAGAGGCTTTTAGATCGCCTTCGAGTAGGGCTCTAGCAACCCAGATTCTACCCGAGCCCCAGTATGCTTCCCACTCAAACTTGTTTCCCGAGACGCATCCGTCAATTATTCCAGAGTAATCTCCGAATCCTTGTCTATC
>CAYOZM010000139.1:0-1867 GCA_964408475.1 uncultured Candidatus Bathyarchaeia archaeon
CTTCCCTTCGCAGTAGCTTCGTATCATTCTGTTCAATCTCACTCTGGGTGGGATCAAGGAATCGTAGCCGAGGATCGAAGGGACGGCGCATGCGATCAACCGGATGCCGTGGCGGATCGCTTTATCGTACATCTTCTCAAGGTTCCTGTAGATCTCGGCTACAGGTATGCCCCAACCTAAATCATTCGCCCCTCCAAGAATTATGACATGGCTGGGTTTGAGTTGGAGGACATCTCGATCAAATCGGCTGAGCATGCTTTCGGTCAGGTCGCCGTTCAAGCCTTTGTTGATGATCTCCACTTTCGCGTCCTTGCGCGTTTTTGCGATCGCGTCTCGAATCATTTCCTCAAGAAACCTTGTGTAAGGCTGGTAAGGAGGCCATTCGAGACCTGTCACTGGCGACATGTATCCGACTGTCAAACTGTCGCCTAGCGCTACGATCCTGATCGAAGTCTTCAAGGTTCAGACGCTACTCTAAGGCTGCTATATTCGAATCAATATTTCTATTCGTCTATCTACGAATTGCATAGCTGCAACTCATCTTCATCATCCTCTGTGACGAAAGACTAAAATGATTAATGAAAGTTCACAGCAGTTTCAAGTTATGAAAGAACATGTAGCACCATGGGAATGCACTTACGCGAAAGAAGATAGAAGCGAATGCAAACCTGGAAAACAACCGAAATCTGATCAAGAGTATTTTGAAATCCTCTGTTTGTGCATTCTTCAAGCCGGCTTGAACTGGGGAGTGGTGAGGAAGAACTGGCAGAAGTATAGGAAAGGCTTCTATGATTTCAGTATGAGCAGATTGGCGGAAGCTCAGCCAAAAGAGTTGATGAAGCAGCCGAATGCCATAAGGAATCTGAAGAAAATCGAGGATATAATCTACAATGCGAAAGAGTTTCAGAAGATTAAGAAGGAGTATGGGTCATTTTCAAATTTCTTGAGATCGCTTAGACAAATGAAGGATGAAGAAGTAATCGAATCATTAGTAGAACGTTTCAAGCATGTTGGAGAATATACAGCCGAGTACTATTTGCACTCCGTAGGATACAGGTGAACACAAGACTAAATGCAGAGTCAGACGCATCCATAATAATGGTGAATACTGTTTGTCAGGCAGGTCTCAACCTAAAGCGCGTTTCTCTAATCGGATGCCGAACGGAGACTTCTTAAGCTTGAGCGTTTGGGCTGGAAAATCAGATCCAGCTGCGGAGGTGCTGACGGTTCAAGTACGCCACTACTCTGGAGAACGCTGGGAAACTGTTGGAAGGCTGGCTGTGTATAGGAATGCTGAAGGCTTTTATTCTCAACTGCCTGAACGTCAAGAGAAGCTGAAAAGCGAAATCTGAAAGGCAGCGTTTATTGAATAGCGGTCAGAGTTAGCTGTCTAGCAGTAAGGCTACTGAATCGAAAAACTTCATTAATTGGAGTCGCCGAAAGCCTCCGATAAATTGGAGGAGCTGCTCTCTGGAGCGAAGAACGATTCTGGAACGCCTATCCTATGAATCTTCGGGTTAGGCGCTGGTATATGCTCAGGGTTTCTGAGAGAGCTGATATGTTCTAAGCACCATTTTCTAGCGTCCAAGATGAATGCTCGGGTATCCGCGCTCACCACTATGTGCCCTGCCTTCGTGAAACGGAGGCCGTTATACGTGTAAGCTATCGCCGACTCCTCCTCAAAGCCTTCCTCGAAGCTCTCATATCTTAGGCCTACTGTTCCTCTCGGAGTTCTGAACTCGTTGAAGATGTTTCCGAGCTCGTCGCTGTAGAGTGTAGGCTGGCTCCATTGGAAGACCTCTCCATCATACCCTTGGCTTACAAGCCTTCTCAGCAGGCGCTTTCTTATTCTATCTCTCCGCGCCTT
>CAYOZM010000140.1:0-1854 GCA_964408475.1 uncultured Candidatus Bathyarchaeia archaeon
ACAACTTCGATATGATCTATGCTTGCGGACCCGAGCTCATGATGAAGACGATTCTTACCGCAGCACGGAAGACGGATACGCCTGTTCAATTCAGCCTCGAAAGAATGTTCAAGTGTGGAGTGGGAATATGCGGAAGCTGTTCTCTCGGCCAATTCAGAGTTTGTAAGGATGGACCGGTCTTCTCCGGGGAGATTCTTCAAGGCATTGATGAATTCGGAAAGATTAAGAGAGACTCTGCTGGAAGAATCGTTCCAATTTAGATTGAGGAACATTTAAATGCATTTACGGTCTTCCTATAGCGCAGTGATCTATAATGCCAACACATGGTTCACTCACGAAAGCTGGAAAGGTTAAGAGTCAAACTCCCAAAGTTCAAGCGTTAGCTAGGCGATCACCTATTCCTAGACTAAAGTTTAGACGCAACGCTGAGAAGCGATTGGTCCTAGGCAGAAACCCAGGCCAAAATTGGATCAAGACCTCTAGACGTTGAACCAAAGCTACCTCGAAGCGAACCATTTTTCACGAGTGTTGTTGGATTCGCATTATGTCGATCGGCCAGTGTCATGTTCTCGTGCGCCGATACACATATTCGTTGGATTTCATATCTTGCTTGAAGCCGTTGCTAAGCATTGATGGACGAAGAGCTTTCGACGTTACCCCTTCAACACTGGGCTGATAAAGAGTCTGAACAGGAATCTGAAGGTTCACTTCATACGGAATTTCATCCGGACGTTGGGCTTCGGGCTCTACGGCTATGCGTCGCCGATAAGTATTCGTGAGCTCGGCGGATGCCTGTATCACTTGTGGGCTGAGGCTCCGTTTCTTGCGGCGTCGCCTTTGATCGCGACCTTATTTTTTATCTCTTTCCTCAGCGTAGAAGGTTGAAGGCGTAGAATCTAGTCCAAATGGAGATTCGACAATTGAAGATTAGGTGTATGCGCCCGGGTGACTTCGATATTGCAGCCAGATTGAGCAACATAGAAAATTGGGATAACTCCATTGACGATTTCAGAAGGATTCTGCGAGTTGAGCCAGGAGGCTCCTTTGTCGCCATAGAAGAGAGGCATAGGCTAGGAATTGTGACCACAATCTCGTATGGAAGATTAGGCTGGATAGGCAATCTAGTTGTCTCAAAACGGTATAGAAAGCTCGGTATAGGATCATGGCTGGTCAAACATGCAATTGTACACTTGCGAAGAAAGGGCGCTAGAACTATAGGGTTATTCTCATACAAGAGCGCCTTGCCTTTCTATCAGCGTCTCGGTTTCAAGAGAGATGCAAGCTACCTGAGGTTCTTCGGCAGGGGGAGAGCGCTCACTTCGAAAGGTCCGAGGAACATAGGTATGAAGGACTTCGAGAGGATCCTAGTATTCGATAGAAAGTGTTTCGGACACCACCGAGACAAACTCTTAAATGATCTACTCGAACGTTTCAGAGATTCTTCATTTCTGACTATGAGAAATGGGAAGGTCTTGGGATATATAGTAGGAAAGAACTACGAGAATACATGTGAGATCGGGCCTTGGCTCTGTAGCCGAGAGGGCATATCGACTGCTGCCAGTCTCCTACGAGCTGTCTTGAACGCATCGATAGGGAAGCCTGTTGAGGTGACCGTGTCGAACAGGAACCGTCAGGCTTTCAGATTGCTTCGGAATCATGACTTCGAGAATCACGGGATGGTTGTGAGGATGTACTGTGGTGATCGAAGCGGTTTTCCGGACGATCGATGCAACTTCGCAGCAGAATCTTTGGAGAAAGGTTAACTAGGGGCGAATTTTCGAAGTCTACGAATCGCTTCGAGCTTTTCTCTAGAACCCAATTTGGACTGCTCAACCGCTCCCCTCAGTATCTCGA
>CAYOZM010000141.1:0-1804 GCA_964408475.1 uncultured Candidatus Bathyarchaeia archaeon
GTAAAGAGGTAGCGCTCCACTGTTCCCAGGAGCGCTGTGTGGATAATGGGAGGGTGGCGTTTGACTCCATTCTTGTCGGTATAAGCTATTCCGAATCTCTCTGCGTTCCCAATATCGATCTGGAATGTCGCTATTTCACGCGGACGCTCCAGTTCATCGATCACCGTGTACTCGACGTTTATAACCCAGTAGTATATTCCGTCTGGAACGAAGTTCAGCAAGATCGGTTTTCTCTCTACTTTCATGAGTTCATCGAAGAATTCTCTGTTCTTCTCGAAGAAGCTCTTTGTCGTATTGTATATTGAGACATAGTCCCGATTGAGTTTCCTAATTTCTTGGTAGATCTTCTCATGGACTTTCATAGACATTTCTTTTGATTCTTTCAAGTCCTTGCAGTAGATGTGAAGGTCGGGCATGTGGAGCTTTCTAACTCTAAAGCAAAGCAGCAGCTCTCCGCTTTGTTCTAGTCTATAGCTATCGGCCACTTCAAAAGTTCCGAACGGAACATTCCTGTAACTTAACGCCCAATCCTTCATCATGGCAAACTGTTGATGGCAAGCTGCATACCGCATAACGAACCTCTTCTCATCCACCTTCACTTCGTATAGACGTGCACCAAAAAGGTCCGCATGCTCTTTGACGGCTTTGACCGAGAGGTCGAACATGTTTGTTCCTCTGACTTGTAGAACAGGGATGTCGAATGAGTTTGCAACCTGCCAGGAGTAGTCCCCTATAAGATCGAAGATGAGCGTGGCTTCAGGTCCATACCTCATATGGCCCACATCGGAGTAAGGCTCCCATTCTATGCCGAACTTCTTACAATAGTTGATCAGCCTCGGCTCGCCACCGGCAAGGCCGATCTTTAACGCTTCTTTCTCTACTAAAGCTTTGAACTCTTTCTCGTTCGGCTTAAAGGGATAGGCATCCGGTTCGTATAGCCTTCCGTCGAGACTCAGAATTTTGTATTCAGTCTTAACCGGAACAGGTTCCTTTCTAGCTTCTTCAACCACTATTGTTCTAGACAGCTCTGAAAGCGGATGGCCCTTGCATCTGATTTCGAAGCTCTTGTACCACCCAAACGGGCTCCTCTCAACATTGTATCCTTCCTCTTGGAGGGAACTGCTGAGTCTCTGAAGAAGAGGTATCGCATACTCTTTCGATCCCAGTTCGCTTGAAAGATGAGCGTAAGGGTAGACCATGATACTCTTGGTCTTCACCCATCCTGCTACTTCCTTAATGGACTCCGCAGCTTTCTCAGCGATCTGGTCCGGGTTCTTCTCATCGGCTTTCTCTACAGTGCAGAACGCAACAAGCACATCATCCAGGGCACCCTTCCTGTTTGATTCATGGACCGGCTCCGGCTCTTTTACGGCCTCGCTCTTAACATCATACTCGAAATGGTCAGCGTGAATCAAGAGAAGTCGCATCTATTTCACAACCTACTTCGTCATCTTCCACTTCTCGATCATCCTGTCTTTCTTCATCTTCTTCTTGAGTTCCTTGTAATGTGCTCTGCAGAGATAGCCTCTCCTAGCCCCACCGATATCTAGGCCCGCTTTGGTGACTTTCTCAGCCGATATCGACCTAGTTGCCTGCTGATTGCAGCCGACAACGTTGCAGCGAACGCCTTTCTCGATCTTGCCCATTTTTATATCACAAGCCCAGTAATGAAGGAATACATAGTGAATTGCGTAATTAACGGTTTTTGGAGATACATATATTATGGATCTAAAGAAATTTCGAAGAGTCTTCCTGCCCTCGTGGCCATAATTGCGGTAGGGTTGAATGGTTTGCTAACAAAACT
>CAYOZM010000142.1:0-1781 GCA_964408475.1 uncultured Candidatus Bathyarchaeia archaeon
TGCTAGGAGAGCTCAATCAGTCAAAGGTCGCGGGTTCGAAGCCCGCCCGGGGCTCCAAACCGTTCCTAGCTTTGCATGCTTCACGACATTATTTCTTATATATTCATTCTTGAGATTCAACTTGTGAAACAATTGCCAGCGTTCGCGTTCGAAGGAAAGATTCCTTCCATTGGGAAGACGTCGTATGTCAGCCATTCCGCGGACGTGATAGGAGATGTTACAATAGGCGAAGGATGCTTCATCGGACCTGGTGCCAGAATCAAGGGCGACTACGGTACTGTTAGGATAGGTAGCTATACGTCAATCCAAGAGAACTGCGTCGTCCACGCTCGCCCCGATGACATCTGCGCAATTGGTGACTATGTTACGGTTGGTCATGGAGCGATAATTCACACGGCCACGATTGAAAACTATGCCGTAATTGGGATGGGGGCTGTGGTAAGCGACTTCGCTAGAGTAGGAGAATGGGGAGTAGTAGGCGAAGGCGCGGTCGTCACCAGCAGAATGCAGATCCCAAGCCGAAAGATATGCGTTGGAATCCCAGCGAAGATCATAGGCGAAGTAGATGATGAGTATAAGCAGCAATGGACGAAATACAAGAAGTACTACAGGGAATTAGCGGAACGCCGTTATCCACAAGGATTGAAGAAGGTCGCAGAATAGCAGAATCAAAAGCTTCGAATTCCCATGTCCAACTTTCTTTCAATGCTGCATGGGTCGGAATGCGTTCAACATGTCCAGATTCACATAACCTATTTATATAGACTGCATTCAGATAGAGCTTGAACCAGAGGGAAGACCCGAGTGCCCCATTATGACGCCTTGCCTTATCTCTTGGCGTACACTATCATTCCCGACCGTTTTTTCTCCTTCCTCAGGAAGAAGAGTAGGCAATTAGAGGGCAAACCTCAAACCGGGAGTGCCGCCTTTCCGCCTGGAAAGAGGACTGTCAGTGAGGCTGATCTGCAGAGGGCTCGGGAAGATCTGAAGCTCCTCTCAGTCGAGAGAGATATAGTGAGTGCTGCTTTGACAACCATTTACGAGGCCGAAGCAAAAGGAATCTTAACCGAGAATGAAAGAACTCGGCTTCTAGGAAGATACAAGGATGATTTGAAGAGGCTTGAGCAGAAGATCGCGGAGGAGCAGAAGATTATAGACCTCTATGAACTGGAGAAAGCTAGAGAGGACCTTTTGAAGAATTTCTCTGCGAAGATAAGTGAGATCGATTCGAAGATAAATGCGCTCCGCCCAGCTCCCGGAATAGCTCCATCCCAACCCCAGGAGCAGAAGCCAGAGGGTTCAACGCCTTCAGGAACCGAGACGGCTGAATCTGCATCTGCTTCAGAAGCCGCAGCGGCGAAAGAGAAGACTCAGACTAGAGAGAGACCTAAGAGTAAAGCTGAGCAGAGGCTTGAAGAGATACGTGAAGAAGTTCTGAGGGCTATGGAACGGCTTGAGCAGATAGAAGCAGAAGGATAGATCTTGGACTGGCTTGAGACTGCTCGTCGAGCTGCATCACTTAAAGCGATCGAATACGTTCAAAATGGCTATGTAGTTGGTTTAGGAAGCGGCAGCACAGTCGCTGTAGCCGCAAACGAGCTCGCTAAAAGAATTAGAGAAAAGAACATTACAGTAACAGTAATCCCGACATCTTATCAAAGTGAACTTCTCGCGATTGAACAGGGTCTGCGTTTAGCTGAACTGAACAGGAATATCAAGGTGGATGTTGCTATCGACGGCGCGGACCAAGTCCAAGCTGAGACTTTGGACATGATTAAGGG
>CAYOZM010000143.1:0-1750 GCA_964408475.1 uncultured Candidatus Bathyarchaeia archaeon
TTGAGAGTTGGAGAGGTGTTCTATTTTAGGTTTGGTTGAGGGGGCATTCTTCGCAGATGTCTGTTGCCCCCTGTCTTCTGCATGTGGATTCTACACCCATCTCCATCAAGTATTTCGTCTCTTCGTAGTAGGGGCAGCTTTCGTGAGTTAGAATCATAGAGCTCGATGTGCTCCTCCTTCAGACGGGGAGAATGAAACAATGCGTTTCAGCTAGATATACGCTATGTCACTAGGACCGTGAGGCTTGGGTGACATGAGTACTTGAAGTGAATCATCGGCTGCTTTCGTGCTACGACTTTTCAGTATCGCTTTATTTTTCGGGAGCTTGTTGACGCATAATTACCGGTTTCCTGTTTGGACGGTCTGAAGGTTTCAGCGTATAGGTTGGCGCCTAAAGCTGCTAAGGTGAATCCCCATATAGCGAGAATCTCCACTGGATGGCCCCAGTAGTACCAGGTCTCCATAAATCCTTGGAGTGATAATAGGTCTAGGAGCATTCCTAGAGCTACGCCGCCACTGATAAGAGCCCATACCCGCCCTAAGATCCCGCGCCGAAATAGCAGCAAATTCAATATTGCGAGGGATAGCAGGATGCTATCGAGAATCGTATAAGTGAAGTCCATGCTGGCCTCCAGAGGGTCGACGTTAATCAATTTGAAAGGGTTGACCGCGGCTAGAGATATCATGGTTACAGTGAAGAATACGGCTACGGGGGTTAGCGTTATCAAGTGCTTCAACGGCTCCGCTGCCTCACGCCAAAGAATCTTGAACTTACTTGTGTACGACCAGAGGCCTAGAATCAAGAAGATGCAGCCTAAAACCCATATTGCGTCGATTTGCGATGGGTAAGGTGGCTCAACTCCCACGATAACCGTATAGATTGCATGGGCCAACTTCGCTGCGAACCAGAGGGCGAAGCCGATCACCGCCATAGAGAACGCCCTCATCAACCGGTCCCTGAAGCCCCATCCTGACACCTTTAAGGCTTGATGGAAACTAGCTGTCGTTATCGATAGGATTGTGATGTAAGCGATGGCGGATACAACTTCAGATGGCATAGCCTTTGGCATAGCTAAGTTTATTGTATACAGGATTGTAAGCGCCGCTGAAACAGCGACTATCCAATAAGACCTACTCATCATCTTACACCTAAACCATCTCATCTTTCCTGGTACTATGGGGCGTTACTGTATCGCTTTCAAAATTCTTCATCGCTCTTTCAAAAGCTCTCCTCGCGTTATCCACATAATCCTTGAAGGATGAGCCTCCTCCTTGCTTGAATTCAAGGCCTAGCTCTTTGTACAAACGCTTCAAGATCGCTTTCTCCAAGAATTGAGAGCAGTAGCCGAAGATTCCTTCCAAAGCCTCAGAGAACTCCTCTAGCCTATCCGGCAACTCCTCCCTCTTAAGGCCTTTATGCACTTCAAGATACCGATATATCGCATGGCGGAGCTCTTTGCCAAGAGCCAAAAGACCTTCATCTACCGCTTCGAGAAGCATACTATCGAAGTCCCACTTATTCCGCGAGGCTCTTCCCGCCCTTCCGGCAGAGAATATACTCATTTTAGTAAAAATCGTCGGTTGGATATAAATTACGTTACCGGGACCGACAAGCCTCAATGACATGAATACGTATGGAGTACGTAATCTTAAAGAATCAGGTGCGGGCGAGCCTTCTTCGTCTAAAGGCGGAATAGTTATTTCTTGAGGATCTTCTCAAACTTCTTTGAAAGCTCATACATTCCGAAGA
>CAYOZM010000144.1:0-1668 GCA_964408475.1 uncultured Candidatus Bathyarchaeia archaeon
TCTCTAAGATCAATTCTGGCGACATTCTCGTCATCTCTGAGAAGGCTGTTTCGGTCGCTCTAGGAAATATAGTTGACGAAGAGAAGATGGAGCCCGGCTTCACCGCATGGTTCTTGACAAAATTCTGGATGAGGGTTGTCTGGGGTTTCTTTCTAGGTTTCTTGTGTAGAATGAGCCGGCGCAATATTGAGAGACTTAGAAACTATCCAAAGCTTGAGGGGGCTAGACATAAACAACTCGCTTTGAATCGTGTTGGCTTTGCTCAAGCGCTCCGCCATGGATCAGAGGGAGGAATAGATGTAACTAATGTTCCTCGTGCTTACGCCTGCCTTCCACTTAGGTCTCCGCAGACTATCGCTGAGAGAATCTCAGAACTATTCGAAGCTCAGACGAAGAAGAATACCACTATAATGATCGTGGACTCCGACAAGACCTACAGCTTCCATGGGTTCCACATCACCCCTAGACCGAATCCAATAACTGGGATAAAGGCGCTGGGCCTCTTCGCATATGTGATCGGAAGGCTCTTAAAATGGAGACCGAGGTCCACTCCGCTAGCTCTTTCAGGATTGAAAATGGAACCAGAAGAAGCCTTGCAGATAGCCGCTGTAGCCAACAAAGCTCGAGGATACGGCGCTGGAAGAACAGCATGGGATATGGCGGAGAGCTTCAGTGTCGACCTCACAGATGTAACCTTAGATATGCTTGAGAAGATCCCGCATTACCCGATCGTTATAATTCGAAGATTGATAAGACAACGGCCTCAATCGGTTAAGCACTGAGCGCGTTTCTCTTTAAAGAGTTGGTCAACCTCATTCTTTGTCGGCATGGATCCCATTCCCGTCGACTTCATGGTTGAAAGCGCTGCGGCAACTGTGGCGTAGCGAGCGGCGTCCCTTATTAGCGCTCCGTCAAGAATCGCTCGTATCAAGCCAGCTGCAAAAGCGTCACCAGCCCCAGTGGTATCAACTACTGCCACCTCTTCGGCTGGCACTTCAAAAGTCTCATCCACTGTATAGACTCTCGAGCCCTTCTCCGCCATAGTGACTATGACTGTTCTCAATCCATACTGAAAGAGATCTCTGGGCGAACGGAGCCCTCTCGACGATTTTTTCAGAATCTCGTAGGTTCTCTCGTTCATCAACAACAGATCAACGTTCTTCAGTATCTTGCTGATTTTATGGAACCCGTAGCTGGCATACGGCATAAGCAGCCTATACAAGACGAGCTTGTTTCTTGATTTTGCATAGCTTGCCACTAGCTCTGCGAGCTCAAGATATGCCTCTCCTACGTAGACTGCTTTGCAATCGTCAATTCGCTTCCAGTTAACCTCATCCGGTGAAACGATTGAGACTGCTGTGGATTCTCCTACGAGAGAGAATATTCGTTTCCCTCCTTGCTTGTCCGTCATTATTATGGTTCGTAGTGTTCGCAGATCTGGATGAATCTCGAGTTCGGAAAGATCTACGCCCTGCGTTTTCAAAGCTTCAACAACTGAACATCCATAGATGTCAGGTGCAACTCTGCTGATGAAGCTAGTTGAGACCTCAAGTTTCGATAATGCAGCGGCCACATTCGCACCGGAGCCCCCAGGAGACTCCAAATGCTCAGGGACGACTATGCTTCTATCCAAGTCTGGAATGGTTTCGAGCTCAATAGAGAAGTCTA
>CAYOZM010000145.1:0-1653 GCA_964408475.1 uncultured Candidatus Bathyarchaeia archaeon
GATCTTTCTTCTAGCCAGAGCATATACTGATAGCGCAGATAAGATCGATAGTAGAAGCGCCACTACCGCTAGTGTGAATTGCATAGAATCTGGAAAGGGAACGTATTCCATTCTCTTCTCCGCCGCCTTAAGTGGAGTTGCTTCCGGCTCATATGGAGGTGCGGTCATCGGGGCTACCAACAAGCCTAGAGAGGTCGTCAGAATCGCCAAGACGAATCCGAGAAGAACGTAGAGCAGCTCTTTCCTCATCCTCTAGGCTCACCTCACATCTTTCTCTGACTGTTCCTCTAACTTAATTCTAAGGCTTAGAACGATCCGTTCAATGCTTAGAACAGCTTCTCCCTCCATATTCGAATCGCCTCATACCATGAAATCAGACCAGCGGAAAGACCGAAGATTATCGCCATCGCGTTTGGGAGTGAGAAACTCAAGAGTGATTCAATAATATAGAACACTAGAGCTGTCGTAAAGAAGACTGCATAGAACAAGTATCTAGGCAATACAAGTTTCCCGAAACGAAAGAACAAGCGAAGCGTTCCGACCTTGACCTGTTCAACCATATTGTACTGACCGTACTCATCCTTCTTAACAAGGCCGAGTTCACGAAGCTTCTCAAGATGATGGAGCGCAGTGCTGGGACTCGATAGCCCTACAGCCCTTTGCATCTCCCTAACCCCGACAGGGCGGTTGGACTTGAACAAATGCCAATAGACGCGCAACGTAGTTCCATGCAACTCAGCTTCAGCCTTCTTGAACTCTTCATCACTCAACGACATTCAAAGATCTCTCCTTAACTTGAGACATCCTATAATTGACTCGCTCTGAATAGAAATCAATTGCGTTTGACTCAATCAAAACCCTTTTTATTGACCAGTGTTTTCTAACTAGCAACATAACCATTCACTGATCGGTGGAAAAGATGCCTCGATGGGGCTACTCGATTAAGGGCTTGGACCCCGACAGAAGCGTGAAGTGCGCAGGACGTGAGTTGAAGATATCTCCTAAAGCGGCTACTGAGATTTGCAGAGCGATCAAAGGGATGAAGATAGAAGAGGCTAGGAAGCTTCTTGAAGATGTTATCAGTCATAAGAGGGCGATCCCATATAAACGCTACAAGAAGGAAGTTCCTCACAAGAGCCTTCAAGAGAGATGGTACGCCGGCAGATATCCAGTTAAGGCCGCAGAGAGAATCTTACGCCTCCTCGAGGAGTTGGAAGCAAACGCGGAGTACAAAGGCCTAGACCTGGAAAAACTGCGAATAATTCACGCGGCTTCCCAAAGAGGGATGAAGACTAGGAAATACATTCCGAGAGCATTCGGGAGGTCGGCACCGTACTTCGATATTCAAACCCATGTCGAATTGGTCGGCTACGAAACCGAGTAGTATCTTAGAGTTCTATTTTGTTTTGAAACGCCAGTGCGAATCTCTTGATACTCCTCCTTCTCGAGTAGCCTAAGGAAGGAGATCCTGAGGATTTTTCAATAGATGAGTATGCATGTCTTCTCTCGGCCTGTCGGCGCGTATAGTGACCGCAAATTTCAACTCTATTCGATATGTGGAATGGATGCAGGTATCTACATTGAGTTAGGTCAATCTCAAGACCTTGAGCTTACGAGCGTGGACCTCCTGTCAAAGCTCGGGCAATAGGTTCC
>CAYOZM010000146.1:0-1609 GCA_964408475.1 uncultured Candidatus Bathyarchaeia archaeon
CGTCAGCAGCCTTCAAGTCCCTATCGTAGTAAGCTTTCTCAATCCTCTTGTCCACACTAACATGAGTTGTCCTAAAAGACTTCAAAGGGGCTGAAGGGCCGAAAGGCTGAGTCTCCTCACTCAAAGTCAGAATCTTCCTCGGCCTCTTGGTGAAAGTCACTTGGGAATCGGCGGGATGGATCCCCATCGCCAACTCCTGAAGTGTTTGAAGGAGCCCTCCTCCATATTGAGCATCATAAACGCTTGCGCGAGCTTTCCCTCTGATCAAAGAGAATCTGTAATCGATGATCTGGTCGATAGATTTCCCTATCCACATCTCAGGGGTATCGAGAATCTCAGTATCACCGTGATAAGGAGGGACCATCGGCCCAATATAGACTCGTGGATAACCCATTCGGCCAACAAAGACACCAGGAGGAGTAGACCCATCCACGACATCAGAATTCAGCAACTGCCCATACCTTGCCAGCGACTGCGCTTTCGCGATCACAGGGCAGCGAAGCTTACCGCAGAGCATTCTGCCTCCTTTACAAAGTAGACAAAGTCTGCTAGAGGGGTAGCTCGCTACCTCTATGCCTTCCAGTAGTCCGAGGTCTGTAGTCTGCTCAGGAAGGATGATGTCGTTAAGCCATTGTATCTGAGTTGACAATCCGGCTGTACGCTCTCTTTAACAGATCACTCTTCTTCGAAGATAACCCGACGAATATAAATCTCTATCCAGATTAAAAGTGGATAGATCGGTGAAACTGACTCAAACAATTAAGCGAGAGCTAAGAGCCGAAACCCTCTAAAGTCTTTTGACTCAGTATCGACTTAAGCTTCCTAAAATCCTCTTTCATAACTCTTTCTAGGCGATATGTATACAATGCAGCGGCAGGATGATAAAGAGGGATTATCTTCAGCTTGTCCGCTTCAAAAACTTTGCCATGGATCTTGCTAATCGCGTCTGGCTTTATGCCGTACTTTCGAAGAATATATTGTGTTGCAGTATCCCCGAGTGTGCAGATAACTTTGGGCTTGATCTTCTCGATTTGGCTGTCGAGGAAGTGCGAGCAAGCTGAAACCTCTCGCTCAGTCGGCTTCCGATCTTTACCTTCAGAAGAAGCAGGTCTACATTTCAGCACGTTCCCGATGAAAACTTCGCTTCTTCTAATCCCGATCTCAGCTAGAAGCCTCTCAAGAAGCTTACCAGCTCTCCCAACGAAAGGCCTTCCTTGAGCGTCTTCATCTCTGCCAGGCGCTTCGCCGATGAACATCACCTCAGCTCTATGCGAGCCTTCACCTGGAACAGTCTTGGTCCTAGTATTGACAAGTCCACATCTTTGACATGCCGCAATCGCTGCACTTATCTCATCAAGTTCATCGTCCGATCCCAAAATCATTCCCACATATCTACTTGCCTCACTTGGAAATCAAAATTTTATCTCTTTCTACGTTGGCAACTTTCTAGGAAGCGCCGGCATTTTGATTAAGGTCAACTTGTACGCGATGCCAAGAACAGCTACTCTTAAAACGATTATTAGAAGAACTTCTCGCGCAAGAAGGTTGACAAAGACATATATTTCAGTCGGCTTTATGTTAAGCGCGCTAGATGGAGGCGGAGTGACCG
>CAYOZM010000147.1:0-1558 GCA_964408475.1 uncultured Candidatus Bathyarchaeia archaeon
CTCGACGCATACTCCTTGATCGGACTGTTCATAGGCCTTTTGAGCGCCAAGGCTTGGGAGACGATGGGTTTGAGAGTTAAATCGGGAACGGACAGGGTTGAGAAAGACTTCGATCAAGCGAGAACTGCGATTGATACAATCGATTTCCTTGTTCAGAAGCTGAAGAGCCGGATTCAGGATGAGGAGATTAGTAGGCTGGAAAGCTTGGTTGGAGATCTCAAACTCAACTTCGTAAGACTCAGCCAACCGACAAGTTGAGCGGCAAACCTGTTTAGTAGCTGGGACCAAACTCTTTTTTGAACTCTTCAGCTAGTTCTGCTCCCCAATTATCGATAGGCTCCAATCTTCCGAAGAAGAATCTTAGGACCGGTGGCTCCTCAACGAATCTCAATCCTTTAACCAGGTTTCTTTTCTGATATAGCCAGCCAACTCTGTCGGCTACATATTCGGCGTGAGAGACTGTGTAAACTCTTCTGGGCACTGCGAGTCTAGTCAACTCAAGGTCTGAAGGAACCTCGTTTCCGTATTTATCTCGGTCCATAGAGAGGGTGCCTCGCTCCATACTCCTGACGCCCGATACTATGTAGACGGCTGCAGCTAAGGCTCCAGCGGGATATTGGAGTTGAGGAACATGGGGTAGGAACAGCTTGGCGTCCAAATGTGCGGCTAGACCGCTTGGTGGAGTAACTATGGGGATTCCTCTTTCCATCAACCTTTCAGCGAGATATTTGATCAATTCTGGAGCACATGCGGCCACATCTATATCGACCATTTCTCTGACGCCGACGGCCATCGCTTCAATCTCTCTTGTAGACATTCCGCCGTAGGTGAGGAAGCCTTCATAGACTGGAAGCCACGGCTTTATCTTCTCATAATATTCCTTCTTGTTGGTTGCGATAAATCCGCCTCTAACACAGGTGTTCTTTCGCCCGCTTAAGTAGAAGAGGTCGGCGAGAGCAGTTATCTCCTTGACGATCTCCGGGATACTCTTGTTCGTATAGCCTTTCTCTCTGAGTTTTATGAAATAGGCGTTCTCACCCACTAGGCTTCCGTCGATGACCAGCGGGATCTTGTTCTCTTCGCAGATGCGTTTTACATCCCTTAGATTTTCGAGCGAGAACGGCTGGCCGCCGAGGAGGTTTGTTGTTGCTTCCATTCTAACGAACGGTATCTTACCGGCTCCGTGCTTCTTGATGAGATCAAGCAGCTTTTGAAGGTCTAGGTTTCCTTTGAAAGGGTGTTTACTCTGGGTGTTGAGGGCTTCATCAGCGTATATCTCAAGCACCTTCCCTCCAGCCAATTCAAAGTGTGCCTTGGTCGTAGTGAAATGGTAGTTCATCGGAATGACATCCTCAGGCTTGACGAAGACCTTGGCTATGAGGTGCTCTGCGGCTCTCCCTTGGTGTACAGGAAGAACGTACTTGAATCCTAGAACATCCTCTATCGCTTGCGCGAGTTTATAGAAACTTTCGCTACCAGCATAGGCGTCGTCTGCAACAATCATCGCTGAGAGCTGATTGTCACTCATCGCATTGCCGCCGCTGTCAGTCAACATGTC
>CAYOZM010000148.1:0-1500 GCA_964408475.1 uncultured Candidatus Bathyarchaeia archaeon
AGGTATACGCCAATCAAGATCTTCGGCGGTCTTTGGTCGAGAATTAGAGAAGTTGCAGCTGCACAGACGCTCGGGATTGTATTGAGAAAATAGAAGATGTAGCTTATTCTATGTCCGATTATCGACATCGGGTAGAAAGGAAGGTAGGTGCATGAGAACCAAGCAAGGATGAATAGAGAGAAGCTGTCTCTCTTCGAGCCGTATAGGTAGGCCAAATACGCGATGGACGGTATAGTTAAGAATAGGATGAAGGGATTCATCGCTCCGGCGAATGCTACTGAGACATAAGTTGAGACTAGTGTATGATCTGCGTAGACGCTCTCCGCTACAGTCAGATAGGGTATCTTTACCTCATTTATCAACCATTGCCACGGGTAACTCTCTATTCCAGAGAGAACAGGTCGTGATAGAGCCAAAGTGTAGCTATAGATGAATGAGAGATGTTCCAACGGGTTTTCGTACCCTCCCCAAATCCTATCCAAGATCGTTAAGAGAACCATGAAAAAGCCTACATAGGCTATACCGAACTTTTCCAGCCATTCCAATTTTACTCTCCACTCGGATCCCCCTTTAACAACTTCAGATTCGCTGGGCCTCTTCAAAAGGTGATAAACTAGGATCGTTGCGAAACCGTATGCACCGCCTATCTTACTCAAAGTACTCAAGCTGAGTGCAGCGGCGCTCAGAAACGTTCTCTTTGCGAAGTAGAAGTAGAATCCGATCAACATGAAAGCCAGCATAAATATGTCCAGAGTTGCGATTCGACTATGTACGAAGATCAAGTTGTCAAAGCTGAAGAGGAAGGAAGAGATTAAAGCTAGAGTTTGACTCTTGGATACTTTCTTCATCAATAGATAGAATATGAAGACGGATAGGGTTCCCGCGATCACGCTTGGAAGCCTGAAACCATATGCGTTGTCTCCGAAGACAAGCATCGAGAAGGCTATTATCAGTTTGGCTAGAGGTGGATGCTCATGGTTAGGATCGACTCCCAACACTGCGTCGGGATATACGTCAAGGTCATGTGGTCGCCCAAGAATTATCCTAGCCACATTGACATAGTACTTCTCATCGAAAATCAGTGAGCCCGGCGGACGGTCCAGCCAAGCTATTCTCAGTATAAAACTCAACGTCAGCAAGTAGAGAAAGGCTCTGTCAAAACTATCGGTTCTCGGAGCGAACCCCCAGCCAGCGAAGATTTTCTTGATATCCACGAGGCTACCTCACTTTTCAATACGCTTGAACAATGTCCTAGCTAGACTGGTGATCTGTATCTTATAGAGACAGTAGATGAACATGCCAAGCCAGATCAACTGTCTACTCGCTGCGATGTATTGTACTGGACTGCTTGGTGACAGCGGATCTCCGATGTAGGCTTCGCTGGTGAACCAGAGAACTATGATCAACGCGTTTAGAACGTCAGCAACGTAGGCTGGAAGGAGCGGGACCGTCGGGATCAACGTGTAAAAGGGCAGGAGCATAAGCGCCATCTGCGGTGTT